>NZ_CP169531.1:1900000-2235000 GCF_041950555.1 Zobellella sp. DQSA1 | reverse complement strand
AAATGATCCGTCGCACCATCGGCATCGCTCATGTGGCGGATCTGGACGGTATCGAGGATCCAGCGGTACGGGCCAGGAGCCAGCGGCAGGCGCTGGCGTTGGGTCGCCGGCTTGTTCTGGAGGCCGGGCAACTGGGCCCGGCCGACCTCACCGCGCTCGCAGCAGGCTAGAGATCGTAAGCTTCGACGCTGACGCCTTCGAGGGAGTAGGAGGCATTGGCCACTTCATGGCTGGCGCTGACGGTACGCAGGGTACCGCTGACCCAGACCGCGTCCCAGAGGTCGTCCACCTGGGCGCCCTTGGGGTAGTCCACGTAGACTATCTGGTTGGTGGGCGGCGGTGGCACATGGATGCAGGCGCCGAAATAGGGCACCAGGAAGAAGGTGGTCACCGCCTTGCTGTCTCCCTCGAGTGGCACCACAAAGCCCGGCAAGCGCACCTTCTGGCCGTTCAGCGAGGGGACTACCTTGCCGACCGGCTGGGGCGGAATGGCAAATTCATCTTCATGATTCACTTCCGGGAAGGGGGGCGGGTTGAGCCGCTCCTCCATCGGGATCAGGTCGTCCCATTCCAGCAGGGTAAATTGGTCGGCCCAGGCCGGTGCCACCAACAGGGCCAGGGAGGCCAGCCATATCTTTGCGGTTTTCACTGTTTAATACTCATTCCGTCGTTGACCGAGTAGCGGTAGGCCTGGGCCGCCGGCAACAGGCCGATCACCAGGCCCGCCAGCCAGATAAGCCCCAGCAGGCGCCATTCGGCTGCCGTAGGCAGGCCGGGGTACAGCAGCAGGCCGTACTGGGTCTGCACCAGCGGTGCCGCCAGGCCAAGGCCAAGATACAACAGCAGCAGCCCGAGTAAAATACCCAAACCGGTGAGAATGGCCGCTTCCAGTGCCAGCAGCGTGAACAGGTGGCGTGGCCCGGCGCCGAGGGAACGCAGTATCGCCAGTTCCCGCCGCCGGGCCGAGAGGCCGGCAAGCAGGGTGGTGAGCATGCCCAACAGGCCCGCCACCACCACGAACAGGGCAATGAAGGCGATGGCCTTCTCCGCCATGCTCATCATGCTCCACAGCTCGTGCAGGGCGGTACCGGGCAGAATGGCGGACAGCGGCTCGGCCCGGTAGCTGTTGATGGCCCGTTGCAGTTGGAAGGCCAGTATCTTGTTGTCCAATCCGACCAGGAAGGCGGTGATGGCCTTGGGGGTCAGGTCCGCGGTGCGGGCCTCGTCGTGGCTGAGGCTATGGGTCTGGCGGCCACTCTGCCAGCCCAGGTGGATGGCTTCGAGGCCGTCCAGCCGGACATGAACCGTCCTGTCCACCGGCGTGCCGGTGGGGGCCAGTATGCCTACCAGGGTAAAGGGCAGGTCATCGTGCAGGCTGAAGGAGGTGTTGCCGGCGCCGTGGGCGATCACCAGCTCTGCTCCCAGCCGATAGCCGAGCTGGCGGGCCACGTCGCTGCCTATCACCGCTTCGAAAGTGTCGGCAAAGGGGCGGCCCTGGGCCAGTTGCAGGGCCTGCTGGCGGCCGTAAGCGTAGTGCGTGAAGTAATCTTCGCTGGTGCCCAGTACCCGGAAGCCCTGGTGGGAGTCGCCGAGGGAAAGGGGAATGGTCCAGGCCACCCCCTTCTGCTCCCCGATACGCTGGTAGGAATCCCAGCTGATGTTGTTGGTCGGGTTGCCGAGACGGAACACCGAGTACAACAGCAGGTTGATCTGGCCGGAGCGGGCGCCCACGATCAGATCGGTGCCGGAGATGGTGCGGGCGAAGCTGTCTTTCAGCTCATGGCGCACCTTCTCCACTCCCACCAGCAGCAGCACGCTGATGGCGATGGCGGCCAGGGTGAGGCCGGCGGTGAGCCGGCGTGCCCACAGGCTTTTGAAGGCCAGCATTAACATGAAGATACCTTATTCAGTTCGGGCAGGGACACCACCCGGGAAAACAACGGCTCCAGGTGGGGGTCATGGCTGACGAACACCAGGGTGCTATCCTGCAGCCGGCATTCGTTGAACAGCAACTCGATAAAGGCGGCCCTGTTGTCGGTGTCCAGCGCCGAAGTGGGCTCATCGGCGATGACCAGCTCGGGGCGGCCGATCAGTGCCCGGGCCGCGGCCACCCGTTGTTGCTGGCCGATGCTCAGGCTGTGCACCGGCTGTTGCCACAGGGCGGGGGGCAACTGCAGCTCACCCAGCAGCCGTTCGGCTTCTTCCCGGGCCGGAGCCTGCAGCCGGTCGCGTTTGTAGCGGGAAAAAATCAGTGCCGAGGTAACGTTCTCCAGCACCGACAGAAAAGGCAGCAGATTGAACTGCTGGAAGATATAACCCAGGTGATCGGCCCGGAAGCGATCCCGGGCCCGGCCGGACAGCTGCGCCAAATCCTGGCCCAGCACCTCGAGCCGGCCCTGGCTGGCGGGCTGAATGCCGGCCAGCAGGCCGAGCAGGGTGCTCTTGCCGCTGCCGCTCGGGCCCTTGATAAAGATGCGCTCTCCGGGCATCAGCTCGAGCCGCTCGATATGCAGCAGCTCGGGCTGGCCGGGCCAGGAAAAGCGCAGGTTTGCTATGGAAATCAGTGAGGTCATCGGTTACCAGCTGAGTTGGGTTTGCTCCGGGGTCAGGGTAGCGGCCACCTGGCCCGAAGGCAGGATACCCTGTACCTCGATGCGGTTAAAGCTCGGGAACTGTTCGAACAGGGCGACATCGATACGGTTCAGGACCTGGGGCTGCTCGCAGTGGTAGAAATAGTGCACCTGGACATCGCTGTGGGCATGCTCGTCATGGTCATGGTCATGGTCATGGTCATGGTCCTTATGGTCGTTGCCATGGGCGTGCTTGTCATGATGGTCGTGTTTATGCTCATCATGATGGTCGTGGTCGTGCTTATGATCATCGTGATGATCATCATGCTCGTCCTTGACCAGCTCGACCTTCTCCAGCCGGCAGGACGCCGCCGGGGACAGGGTGAAGAGGGTGTCGGCCTGGCGGATTTTTGCCATCGCCGCAGCCTGCTGGGCCAGTTCTGCCTCGGTCTTGGCTTCGTGCTCGAAACCGACCAGATCCGCCGCCGGCGCGGTCAGCTCCAGCACCAGATGACCCTGCTCCAGCGCCAGGTTGAGCATGCCATAGCCGTGTTCGTGAACGCCGAGCTGGGTCTGTGCGGACAGGCCGAGGGGCAGCAGGGCAAGGCCAAGGGCGATAGGACTAAGTTTCATACGACACTCCATTAGTATTGATTTTGTTACGTTATAACGTTTTTGGTGTGTTCCTGTAAAGGCCGCTGGTGCTGCTCCCGGATAAAGTCGATAAAGGCCTGCTCGGCTCGGGACAGTCGCCGGTCGTCCGGCCAGGCCAGGCAAAGGTCGAGAAAATAGGGCTCCTGGAAGGAGACGGCGAACAGGTCGGGATCATCCTTGAGCACCATGCGCAGGAAGGTGGTGATGGCAAAGCCCTGGCGGACCACCGCCTTCAGCAGCGGGATCAGGTTGCTCTCGAAGCCGATGCGGGGGCTGATGCCGGTTTGGCGGGCCACGTCGTCGATGTATTCCCGGTGGAAGAAGCCGTGGCGAAATACCGCCAACTCCTGGCGCAGGAAGTCTTCGATGGCCATATAAGGCTGGTGGCGGGCCGGGTGCTCCGCCGACACCACCGCCACCATCTCTTCCCGCAGCAGGGGCAGGCCGGTCAGACCCGCCGGCAGGGAGGAGGTGAGCACTATGCCGAGGCCGAGCTCGCCCCGGCACAGGCGTTCCAGCAGATCCTGGGTGCCGGCTTCCTCCACCCGGATGGAGAGGCCCGGGTAGCGATGCTTGAACGCCATTAGCAGGGGAGGGAAGTAGAACGAGCCGAGCATACTGGGAATGCCGATACAGACCTCACCGCTGTTCAGATCGTGCAAGGCCGCCATATCCTGCTCGGCCAGCCGCAGGGCACCGAGTATACGCTCGGCGTGCTGATAGAGCCGTTCGCCTTCGGCGGTCAGATGCATGCGCCCCTGCCGGCGGTCAAACAGGGCGGTGCCGAGCCGTTGCTCCAGTTTCTTGATGGTCATGGTGACGGCGGGTTGGGCCAGGAGCAGTTGCTCGGCAGCCCGGGTGATGCTGCCTTCCCGGGCCACGGCGGCGAACTGGTGCAGCCATTTGGTTTCAAGCATAACGTTTAGTTATTTTTTCCATAAATTTTATATATTTCATTTATGCACCGGCGGGCGCTAAGGTCAAGGCTGTGATCCCGGAGACCCCCATGATAGACCTGAAAACCCCGCTCTGGTGGCGTGCCACCCTGGCCCTCGGCCTGGGCTCCATACTGGTATTCGTCAACCTGTACCTGACCCAGCCGTTGTTGCCGCTGCTGGCCCGGGACTTCGAGCTGTCGGCGCTGAGCGCCAGCTGGGCCTTGTCGGTATCGACCCTGGGGCTGGCCGTCGGCCTGCTGTTCTGGGCCCGGGTGGCCGACCTGATTGGCCGCAAACCGGTGATGCTGGGTTGCCTGCTGGTCGCTATCCTGCTCAGCCTGCTGATTGCCCTGGTACCCGGTTTTGCCACCCTGGTGATATTGCGGGCCCTGCAGGGGTTCTTCCTGGCCGGGCTGCCGGCCACGGCGGTGGCCTACATGGGGGAGGAGTTCACGCCCAGGGCGCTGGTGACCAGCATCGGCATCTATATTGCCGCCAACTCCATGGGGGGCATCGCCGGGCGGGTGTTCGGCGGTTTTATCGCCCAGTGGGCCGGTGGCTGGCAGGCCAGCTTCCTGATCCTGGGGGGGCTGAGCCTGTTGCTGTGGCTGCCGCTGCTGAAGCTGCTGCCGCACTCCCGCCATTTTGTGCCGGCCGCCAGCGGGGAGGGCTTCCATGCCTTGCTCGGCCATGTACGCAATCCCCTGCTGTGGCCGGTGTACCTGGTGGGCGGCCTTAATTTTATGGTGTTTCTGAACCAGTACACCTATGTGGCTTTTTACCTGGCGGCACCGCCGATCAACCTGGCGCCGGCGGCGTTGGGCCTGTTGTTCCTGACCTATCTGAGCGGCACCTTCGCCTCGGGCATCAGCGGCTGGCTGATCGGCCGTTTCGGGCTCGGTAAAACCCTGCTGATGGCCATCGCCATCATGGCGGTGGGCAACCTGGGGCTGTTCAGCCACCGCATGCCGCTTATTCTGCTGGCGCTGCTGGTGGACAGCTTCGCTTTTTTCCTGGCCCACGCCTGTGCCAGCAGCTGGGTGGGCCGCAGCGTACGGCAGCACAGGGCGCTGGCCTCGTCACTTTACCTGGTGTTCTACTATCTTGGGGCCAGCCTGGGCGGGCTCTACCTCTACCCCTACTGGGAGTGGGCGGGACTGCCCGGCGTGGCCGCGGGCATGATGCTGGTACTGGTGGTCACCGCGGGGCTCGGCCTGCGGCTGTTGCGGCAGGAGCAGCGTCTGCCGGCTATGGCGTAAAATAGTCCCGGGGTACCGGCACCACGTCGTCGCGGGCGATTTCCGCGGCGATGGTGTCCGCCAGGCTCTGCAGATGGAATTTGAGCTGGTAGGGGGGCAGGGACAGGGTCAGCTCCGGCGGATGCTGGGCCAGCCCTTTGCCGTCAAACGGCACGGCCGGATAGTCACGCAGCAGTTGCTCCAGATCGGGCACCACTATCTCCCCATGCTCCAGGCCGTGCAGATGGGTTTTGCCCGGCTTGGGGGCGGCCAGTTCCAGACAGGGGACGGGGCCGAAAGGGCCTTCCAGCGGTTGGTGCAGCCGGAAGGTAATAATGGGCCGGCCTGCAATCATGCCTTCCACCAGGCAGTCCCCCACCGCCGCCAGCTCATGGCGCAGTTTCAGGTATTCCCGGGGGTCGGCGGTGCGATAACAGACATGATCCATGGGCCCCAGGTTCAGGGGCAAGCCATGGCGGGTCATGTGGCGGGCCAGGGTTTCCAGAAAAGCCCGGGTATCACCCAGCATCGGTTCCGGGGTCACCATTTGCGCTTGGGCTCGAACAGCACATCCAGCTCGGATTTCTCTTCCCGCTCCTCCCGCTCCTTTTGTTCCTGCTCAACCCGGATCTGGCTGCTGGTAAGCTCGCTCAGCCGCTGTTGCAGGACTTCTTCAATCTTCTTCAACTGCTCATCCTTATCCATGACCTGTTCCAGCACCGTCAGGCCTTTCTGAAGCATTTGCCGGGCCATGGCGTTATCACGGTTTTCATGGGCCATACGAGCCCGTTTGGTCAGGTTGGACAGGTTGATCTTCAGCTGTACCAATTCCAGTCGGCGATCTTCCTGAACAAAGGTCTGGTTACCGAGTTTGCCCTTGTTGTGCTCGATACGGAGCACGGCTCGCAGCCGTTTCACGATTTGCAGCATATGGATGGCCTGCTGATCGGACTCCGGTGGCTTCAGAGCGGATTGCTCCATCTGGTAATGTTCTTTGACCTGTTGCAGCTGTTGTTGAATATTGACGAGGCGGGATTTGACCTGGCTGTTTTTCGGATCCTGCTGTTGCATGGTTTGCAGGCTGGATAAAATGCGCTGGTAGAGGGTCATCACCAGCGTTTTGCTGTAGGGCAGTTGGCCGGCGTTCAGCAGCAGATCATCGGCTTCGTTGATGATGTTTTTGTGCTTGAGCAGCAGGGCGCGCTTTTCGGCTTCCTGCTTCTGTCGGTATTGCTGAAGAATATTGTAAATGATGACCAGAAAGAGCAGGGCGCCTATGGCTATGAGTACCAGGGTCAGAGTCATCTGTCAGCGGCTCGCTTCGGTTACGGTGAGAATCAGGGAGGAAATGTTAACCCAGTAATAGCGCTTTGGCTAACTTCCTGTACGTAAAGACGGCAAAACCGGCGACAGTTCAGGTGATTAGCCTATTCGGTGCGGTTGCTACAGAGGATCTTTTTCCAAGGTCTGATAGTATTTAGCTAAGTCACCCTAACCCTGAGACGCCATGAAACTGCAACAGTTGCGCTACATCGTCGAAGTTGCCAACCATAACCTGAATGTGTCCGCCACCGCCGAAAGCCTGTATACCTCCCAGCCCGGGATCAGCAAGCAGGTGCGGATGCTGGAGGATGAACTGGGCATCCAGGTATTTGAGCGCAGCGGCAAGCATTTGACCCAGGTTACTCCTGCGGGAAAGGATATCATCCGCATCGCCAGTGAGATCCTGGGCAAGGTCGAGAGTATCAGGGCGGTGGCCAGCCAGCATACCCACCCGGATCAGGGCTCGCTCAATATTTCGACTACCCATACCCAGGCCCGTTATGCCCTGCCCGAAGTGATCAAGGGCTTTATTGCCCGCTATCCCAAGGTGTCCTTGCATATGCATCAAGGCACCCCGGTGCAGATCAGCGAGTCGGTGGCCAAGGGCGCCTCCGACTTTGCCATCGCCACCGAGGCGCTGCACCTGTATCAGGACTTGATCATGCTGCCCTGCTACCATTGGAACCGCTGCATCCTGGTGCCCAAGGGGCACCCGCTGACGGCCATCGAGAAGCCAAGCATCGCCGATATTGCCCGGTATCCGCTGGTCACCTATGTGTTCGGTTTTACCGGCCGCTCCGAGCTGGACATCGCCTTCAACCGGGCCGGCTTCGAGCCCAGGGTGGTGTTTACCGCGACCGATGCGGATGTGATCAAAACCTACGTACGGCTGGGGATTGGCATCGGCGTACTGGCCAGCATGGCGGTGGACCCGGTGCAGGATGCGGATCTGGTAGCCATCGACGCCAGCCACTTGTTTGCTGCCAGCACCACCAAGATAGGTTTTCGCAAGGGCACTTTTCTGCGCAGCTATATGTATGACTTTATGGAGCGGTTCGCACCGCATCTCACCCGGGAGCGGGTGGACAAGGTGACTACCCTGAAGGCGCCGGAAGAGATAGACAAGCTGTTCGAGGGGATAGAACTGCCTTATCGATAAGATAGGGACTAGGGATCAGGGAGGGGATGATTATCCCCAATCCCCAATCCCCGTAATTTATTCCCCCAGCCCCCTGCCGGCGTCCTTCTTGGCGATCAGCTCGATCTTGTAGCCGTCGGGGTCTTCCACGAAGGCGATGACGGTGGTGCCCCCCTTGACCGGGCCCGGCTCGCGGGTCACCTTGCCGCCGGCGGCGCGGATCTGCTCGCACATGCCGTAGATGTCGTCGGCTTCGATGGCGATATGACCGTAGGCGGTGCCCAGATCATAGCTGTCGGTGCCCCAGTTGTAGGTGAGTTCCAGTACCGCCTCGTCTTTTTCCTCGCCGTAACCGACGAAGGCCAGGGTGTACTGGTACTCGGTGTTTTCGCTGGTGCGCAGCAGCTTCATGCCCATGATGTCGGTGTAAAAGGCGATGGACTTATCCAGATCGCCGACCCGTAGCATGGTGTGCAAAATACGCATAATCAAGACTCCCAGTAGTTCAATTAAAGTTTAAAATCAGTCCGTTATTATTATTCCACCATGTCCAGTATGGTGTCGATGATATCGGTAATGGTGATAAGCCCCACCAGGCTGTTGTTGTCCAGCACCAGTATGCGGTTGAAACCGTAACAGGTCATCAGCCGGGCCACGTGCTTGATGGCCAGATCCTGGCCCACGGCGATGGCCGGCTTGGCACAGACATCATAAACATTGATCAAGTCGATATCGCCGCTTTCCGCCACTATGGTCTTGATGACGGTGGAGTAGGTGATAAGGCCGTAGGCGTCGTGCTCGTTGGCCTTGTCCACTACCAGGCATTTCACCTTGTGCCGTTTCATCAGGCTCAGGGCCTCCCGTACCTTGGCGAAGGGGGAAACGGTGATGACCTGGGTCACCATGATATCTTTTACCAGCATGGGTGTGCTCCTTTACTGCCTGATCCTAATTCTGTTGCATCGATCGGGTGATCTACTCTTCGGGACCGCTAGTTAGAAGTCGTCCTTGATAAAACGTTCGAACTGCTCGAGCTGGGCCGCCTCTATACCGCCCAGGTGCTCCAGGGGCAGGGTCAGCACCACGCCCTTGGAAGCGCCTTCGTCCTTGTCCTTCGGCGTGATCGCAAGCTCCGCCTGAATGGCCTTCAGCACGTGCAGCGACAGGTTTTTCTCCAGCACCATCAGCAGTATGCTCTGGGATCCTTCGTAGGTCAGCCCGAAAAAGGTCTTCTTGCTGCTGGTGCCGATGCCCCGGCCACTCATGATAGTGACACCACCGGCTCCGGCCTCCTTGGCCGCATCGATGCAGTCCTGCTCCAGCTCTTCCGGCACTATGGCCACCAGTAATGAAAATTTCATGAGGATGCTCTCCGGTATTTAAATAGCAGATCCGCTGCGATGGCGTAGATCATCACCGTCACTATGGGATAGATAGAGGCGAAGGCGATAAGGCCGAAGCCGTCGATCAGCACATTACGCCCCTCGATATGGCTGGCCAGGCCTATCCCCAGGGCGGTGATCAGCGGTACCGTCACTTCCGAGGTGGTGACCCCGCCCAGATCGAAGGCCAGCGCCAGTATGTTGCGCGGGCAGAACCAGATCAGCAGCAGTACCAACAGGTAGCTGCCGATGATGAAATGGTGGATGGAGCCGCCATCGACGATGCGATGTACCCCCAGGGTGATGCCCAGGGCGACGCCCAGGGCCACCACCAGGCGGATGGCCCGGGCGCTCAGCTCACCGGGTGCGGCCTGCTCCGCCTGGTGGCCCACGGCGATCAGCGCCGGCTCCGCCATGGTGGTGGCAAAGCCGATGGCGAAGGCGAACAGGTAGATATAGAGCGCCCGGTCCTGCTTTATCAGCTGTTCGGCCATGCTGGTACCGATGGGGAAAAGGCCCAGCTTGAGGCCGACCACGAAGGCGTAAAGCCCTACCAGCACCAACAGGAAGCCGAAAAACACCCGGACTGGGTTGGACAGGGCTCTCCCCAGCACCAGGTACTGGAAGAAGAGCACCACCACCAGAATGGGCGTCACATCCCGCAGCAGGGAAAAAAGGTCGAGAATGACACGCAACCCGGGGGAAGGCGTGACGGTATCCTGAAAGTCGCTCGCCGACAGGGGCAGAGGAGCCGTGCCCAGGCTGTAGGTGACGATGCCGTAGAGTTGCACGCTGACCATGGGCACCATCACCGCCAGGGCCACCAGGCCGAAGCCGTCCATCAGCGGGTTGCGACCCTTAATGGACGAGGCCAGGCCGATCCCCATGGCGGCGATCAGCGGTACCGTGACGATATTGGTGGTGACCCCGCCCGAATCGTAGGCCAGGCCGACGATTTCGGGTGGGGCGAAGAAGGTCACCAGCACCACCAGGCTATAGCCGCCGATCATGTACCAGTGCAGGCCCTGGCCGAGGATGATACGCAGCACCCCGATGGCCATCACCAGACCCACCGAGAGGGCCACGATCAGGCGCAGTGTCAGGGCCTGGATGCGCCCTTCACTGACCAGCTCGGCCTGGGAGGCTACCGCGATCAGGGCCGGCTCGGCGATCACCGCCGAAAAGCCCATGGCGAAACCGAAGCAGAGCAGAATGGGTACCGAGCCCCTGCGGGCGAACTGGTTGGCCAGGCTCTTGCCGAGGGGAAAGATGCTGAGCTCCAGCCCCTGCAGGAAGAGGGCGATGCCGGCGGCCACGATAAGCAACCCCAGGGCCATACCGGCGGCATTCTCCGGCCACTGGCCGAGCAGCAACTGGAACAGCAACACCACGGCAACGATGGGCAGCAGGTTATTCAGGGCATGTAAGAAGGCACCGGCAAAGAGCCTGAGTGTATGCAAACCATGCTCCTTAGGTTACTCGGTTGAGCCCAAGTCTATCCCGGATCGAGGGGGGAGGATCAAGCCCGGGATTCAGGAATCGGGATATTGCTTGTCTTTATATTCGCACAAATCCTCGATGATGCAGGCGCCGCAGCGGGGTTTGCGCGCCAGGCACACATAGCGGCCATGCAGGATAAACCAGTGATGCACATCCAGCTTGAACTCGGCCGGCACCCATTTCAGCAGTTTCTGCTCGACCTCGTCCACGTTCTTGCCCGGGGCGAAGCGGGTCCGGTTGGCCAGGCGGAAGATATGGGTGTCCACCGCTATGGTGGGCCAGCCGAAGGCGGTATTGAGCACCACGTTGGCGGTTTTTCGACCCACCCCGGGCAGGGCTTCCAGCGCCTCGCGGCTCTCCGGCACCTCACCGCCGTGCTGTTCCAGCAGTAGGGTACAGGTCTTGATGACGTTCTCGGCCTTCGAATTGAACAGCCCTATGGTCTTGATATGTTCTTTCACGCCGTCCACCCCCAGGGCCTGCATGGCGGCAGGGGTGGGGGCGGCGGCGAACAGACCCTTGGTGGCCTTGTTGACACTCACGTCCGTGGCCTGGGCCGAGAGCAGTACGGCGATCAGCAGTTCGAAGGGGCTGGTGTAGTTCAGCTCCGTGGTGGGCTGGGGGTTGTCCGCCCGCAGTCGCTCCAGGATCTGACGGCGTTTTTCCATGTTCATAACGAAGTAACCCTTGCTCTGGTGATTTCGGCCTTGGGCGCCGGCGCCCGGCGGGCCGCCAGCCGTCCGTCCAGCCAGTTTTTGGCGGCGATCAGCAGTCCCAGGCCGATAAAGGCGCCGGGCGGCAGTATCGCCAGCAGGAAGCCGTTGTCCAGGTGCAGCACATCGAGCCGCAGGCCCGCCGCCCAGTCGCCCAGCAGCAGCTCGGCACCGTCGAACAGGGTACCCTGGCCCAGCAGCTCGCGCAGTCCGCCCAGCACCAGCAGTACGGCGGTAAAGCCCAGGCCCATCATCAGGCCGTCGAGGGCGGCCAGGGGCGGGCTGTTCTTGGAGGCGAAGGCCTCGGCCCGGCCGATGATCACGCAGTTGGTGACGATAAGCGGAATAAAGATGCCGAGCGACTGGTAGAGGCCATAGGTGTAGGCATTCATCAGCAACTGCACGCAAGTCACGAAACTGGCGATGATCATCACGTAGATGGGAATGCGCACCTCGTTCGGCACCCAGCGGCGCACCAGGGACACGGTAACATTGGAGCCTATCAGCACCAGCATGGTGGCCAGCCCCAGGCCCATGGCGTTGGTCAGGGTACTGGTCACCGCCAGCACCGGGCAGAGGCCGAGGATCTGCACCAGGGCAGGGTTGTTCCGCCACAGGCCCTGGCGGATGATGTCTTGTTGTTGTTCGGTCATAGGGCATCTCCGCAGCGGGGGGAATGGCTCAGCAACTCCGGCTCCAGTTCCAGCATCAGCAACACCTGGCGTACCGCCCTGACCACCGCCCGGGGGGTGATGGTGGCGCCGGTAAAGGCATCGAACTGGCCGCCGTCCCGACGCACCGCCCAGCGGGCGTCGTCTTCGCCCTGCAGTTGCATGCCGTCGAAGGCCAGCACCCAGGGGGATTTTTTCAGCTCGATCTTGTCACCCAGGCCGGGGGTTTCGTTATGGCCGAGCACCCGCACACCCGACAGGCGACCGTCGGCGTTCACGCCCACCACCAGCTTGATGGCGCCGCTGTAGCCGTCGGGGGCGATGGCTTCGATGGCATGGCCCCGTACTTCGCCGTCTTTCACCGCGGTGAAGGCGGGCAGCGGCTCCCGGCTGCCCAGGTAGTGTTCGTTGCTTACCAGCATGCAGTGGTCGAACAGGGGCTCGTCGTGGGTATCGGGGGGCAGCAGTTCGTTCAGCACCAGCAGCAACTGGGCCTGCTCCTGCTCCACTATGGTGTGCCGGGTCAGGCTGTGGGTAAAGGCCACCAGGGCGGTGCAGCCCAGGGCGAACAGGGCCAGGGTCAGGCCGTTCTTGCGCATCATCTCCAGCATCAGCGGGGCTCCCCGTAGGTCTTGGGTTTGGTCAGGCTGTCGATCATGGGCACCGTCATATTGGCCAGCAACACCGCGAAGGCCACCGCGTCCGGATAGCCGCCGAAGGTGCGGATAAGATAAATCAGCAGGCCGATCAGGGCGCCGTAGATGAGGCGACCGCGGAAGGTGGTGGAAGCCGACACCGGATCGGTGGCGATAAAGAAGGCGCCCAGCATGGTGGCGCCGGAAAACAGGTGCATCATGGGGCCGATGGTGCCGTCGGGGGACACCATAAAGCCCACCAGGCTCAGCAACAGCAGGCTGCCGAGCATGGCCGCCGGTATCGGCCAACTGATGAGCCGCAGCCGCAACAGGGCCAGGCCGCCGGCCAGGTAGGCCAGGTTGACCCACTGCCAGCCGATGCCGGCCAGGCCGCCGAACACCGGGCCGGCCAGGATTTCCCTGCTGGTATGGCCCTGGGTGAAGCCGGTTTTCAAGGCATCCAGGGGGGTGGCCATGGTGGTGCCGTCGGCCAACTCGCGCAATTGGTGGGGGGCGAAACCGTCCAGGGTGAACCCGGTGAAGATGGCGGACAGGCTGTCCAGCAGCCCCGGCGGGTAGTGCTGTAGCGCCAGCGGCGGCAGCCAGCTGGTCATGGGTAAGGGGAAGGACACCAGCAGCAGCACATAGGCCACCATGGCCGGGTTGAACAGGTTCTGGCCCAGGCCGCCATAGAGTTGCTTGGCGACGATGATGGCGAAGGCGGTGCCGATCACCACCAGCCACCAGGGTGCCAGCGGCGGCACCGCGATGCCGATCAGCAGCGCCGTGAGCAGGGCCGAATTGTCCCTGAGGGGGGTGAAGCGCCGCTTGCGCAGGGCCAGTACCAGGGCCTCGGCGCCGTAGGCGGTGGCCACGGCCAGGGCCATCTGGATCAGGCTGCCCCAACCGAAGAACCAGCACTGCGCCAGTATGCCCGGGACCAGGCAGTAGCAGACCCGCCGCATCAGGGCGGCGGTGTTCAGGGGGCTGTGATCATGGGGTGAACTGCTGAGTGTAAACGCCATTAGGACTCGTCTTCTCGATCGGGTTGAGAGGGGGTGGCCGGCTGCTGGGCCCGACGGGCCTTGGCCCGGGCCACCGCGGCCTTGATCGCGGCTTTTTTGTCGTCGCCGGCCTTCTTGTCGTCGTCGGTCTTGTCCGCCGCCGGGGCGGGTGCGGCTTCCTGTCCGGCCTTGCGCGCCTTGGCGCGGGCGATGGCGGCGGCCACGGCGGCCTTCTTGTCGTCGTCGGTCTTGTCCGCCGCCGGGGCGGGTGCGGCTTCCTGTGCGGCCTTGCGCGCCTTGGCGCGGGCGATGGCGGCGGCCACGGCGGCCTTCTTGTCGTCGTCGGCCTTGTCCGCCGCCGGGGCGGGCGCGGTTTCCTGTTCGGCCTTGCGCGCCTTGGCACGGGCGATGGCGGCGGCCACCGCCGTTGCCTTGTCATCGGCCGGCGCCGGGGTGCCTTGCTCCGTTTCCCGGGTCTTCAGCTCCCGGTTGCGGCGTGCCTCTTCCTTGCGTGCGGCGCGGGCGGCGGCCATGTCTTCCGGGCTCTGCTCCTGCTGCTGGCGGGCCTTGACCCGGGCCAGGGCGGCGGCCACCGGATCCTCACCGCCGGCGGCCACCTGCTCGGCCATGCGCGCCTTGCGCTCGGCGGCGGCTTTCTCGTGGCGGGCCTGACGCTCGGTCTTTTCCCGTCCCAGCCGGGCCTGGCGGGCCTCGAAACGGTGTTTGGCCCGCTCCGCCAGCTCCGCCTCGCGCTGGGCCTGGCGGATGTCGGCCTTGGCCACCCGGTAGTATTGCACCAGGGGGATCTGGCTGGGGCAGACATAGGCGCAGGCACCGCACTCGATGCAGTCGAACAGGTTGTGGCTGTTGAGCTTGTCGTGCTCGCCGGCGCGGGCAAACCAGTACAGTTGCTGGGGCAGCAGGCTGGCGGGGCAGGCGTCGGCACATTGGCTGCAACGGATGCAGGCCAGCTCCTCGTCGGCCGGGGGCAGCTCGGCCCGGGTCGGGGCCAGCAGGCAGTTGCTGCCCTTGATGATGGGGGCGCTGGCGCTGTGCAGGGTAAAGCCCATCATGGGGCCACCCATGATGATACGCTGCTCGGGCTCGGGCCTGAGTCCGTAACGTTGGAGCAGGTAGCGCACCGGGGTGCCGATATGCACCCAGGCGTTACCGGGCTCGGCGAAGGCATCGCCCGCCAGGGTGACCACCCGGCGAGTCAGGGGCTCGTCGTCCATCACCGCCCGCTTCACCGCGAAGGCGGTGCCTACATTCTGCACCACGATGCCGATGTCGGCGGGCAGGCCGTTGTGGGGCACCTGCCGGCCGGTGAGCATTTCGATCAGCTGCTTCTCACCGCCGGAAGGGTACTTGGTGGGCACCGCCACAATCAGGATCTGGTCGTCGTCGTTGGCCTTGCGCAGGGCCGCCAGGGCTTCGGGCTTGTTGTCCTCCACCGCCAGCACCGTGACTTGCGGTTGCACTATGTGCCGCAAGATGGCCACCCCCTGCAGTATTTCCTGCGGGTGTTCACGCATCAGCCGGTCGTCGGCGCTGATATAGGGCTCGCATTCCACCCCGTTGATGATCAGCGCCTCTATGGCCTTGCGCCGGGGCATCAGCTTGACGTGGGCGGGGAAACCGGCGCCGCCGAGGCCGGTGACGCCGGCGGAGTGGATGCGCTCCAGTAGCACGTCGGCGCCGAGGGCCCGGTAATCGGTGATAGGGAAACGCGGCCGCCACTGGTCCTCGCCGTCGGGCTCGAGCACCACGCAGGGGCCGTCCAGCCCGGAGGGGTGGCACAGGGGTCTGTCCTCGATGGCGGTCACCACTCCCGAGGTGGGGGCGTGCACCGGTATCATCATGGGGTTGAGCGGCTCGGTCAGGGGCTGGCCCTTGAGTACCCGTTCGCCGACCCTGACCTTGAGCTGGGCCGGCTGACCGATATGCTGGCGCACCTGCAGCACCAGCTCCGCCGGCAGGCCGGCCTCGCCGATGGGGGCAATATTGGCCGGCGCCTTGCGCTCGGGCGGATGGATGCCGCCATGAAAACCGTGCAGCTTGCCTGCGTTCAGATCCTGTAACAGCGACATCTTACTCTACCTGTTTGATGGCGATGGACGGCAGTTGCCATTTCCAGTTGTCGGGGGTGACCGGCAGCGGGATCATCTCGATACAGTCGGTGGGGCAGGGATCCACGCACAGATCGCAACCGGTGCATTCGTCCCGGATCACGGTGTGCAATGCCTTGGTGGCGCCGACGATGGCATCCACCGGGCAGGCCTGGATGCACTTGGTGCAGCCGATGCACATGTCTTCGTGGATAAAGGCGACCTTCTTTACCGGTTCGGCGGCGGCCTCGCCCATGGCCTGGGGCTCCACCCCCATCAGGTCGGCAATCTTGCGCATGGTGGCATCGCCGCCGGGCACGCACTTGTTGATGTCGTCACCGTTGGCGACCGCCTCGGCATAGGGGCGGCAGCCCGGATAGCCGCATTGGCCACACTGGGTCTGGGGCAGCAGTTCATCCAGCTGCTCGACGACGGGATCCGATTCCACCCTGAACCTGACGGCGGCGAAGCCCAGCACCAGGCCGAAGATCAGCGCCAGCAGCGCCAGTACCGCGATGGCGATTAAGATATGCATCATGTTAAAACTTGACCAGTCCGGTAAAGCCCATAAAGGCCAGCGACATCAGGCCGGCGGTGATCATGGCCAGTGCCGCGCCCTTGAAGGGCGCCGGCACATCGGCCCCGGCCAGGCGCTCGCGCATGGCGGCGAACAGCACCAGCACCAGGGAAAAGCCCAGGGCGGCGCCGAAGCCGTACACCAGGCTCTGCATAAAGTTGTGCTGTTCGTTGATATTCAGCAAGGCCACCCCCAGCACCGCGCAGTTGGTGGTGATCAGCGGCAGGAAAATGCCCAGCAGCCGGTACAGGGTGGGGCTGGTCTTGTGCACCACCATCTCGGTGAACTGCACCACCACAGCGATCACCAGTATAAAAGACAGGGTGCGCAGGTATAAAAGTTCCAGCGGCAGCAGTATGTACTGGTTGACCAGGTAGGAGCAGGCGGCGGCCAGGGTCAGCACGAAGGTGGTGGCCAGCCCCATGCCGATGGCGGTTTCCAGTTTTCCCGACACCCCCATGAAGGGGCAGAGTCCGAGAAACTTGACCAGCACGAAGTTGTTGACCAGCACGGTGCCGACAAACAGCAGCAGGTATTCAGACATGATCACTCGGCGATATTAAATGGCGGCCGGTATTATCGGCCTTTACGCCCCGTTTAACAATGCCACATATTCTATGGGATTATGACAAGGTATTGATTAGCATGCCGATAACCGCCAGGGTACAGAGCAATAAAGATCCGTAATGCATCACCGGCTTCGACACCAGGTGCAGGGTCTGCACCGCCAGCCAGTTGCCGAGCAGGGCTGCCGGCACCAGGGGAGCGGCCTGCAGCAACTGGGCCTGGCCGAAATAACCGCCGCCGATCAGCGCAATCACCGACATCAGGCTGGACACCAGGAAAAAGCCCGCCAGGTTGGCACGGATGCGGTGCATGTCGGCGCCGTGCAGCACCAGCACCATGGGCGGCCCGCCGATGGTGGTGCTGGTACCCATGACCCCGGACAGAAAGCCGCCCAGGGAGAGGGTGGTGCCGTTGGTGGGCAGGGCCAGGTTGCACAGGCGCACCAGCACCCCCAGCATGATGGTGAAGGCGATAAGGATGGCCAGCCAAGACTGGGACATCACCCCCAGCAGCCAGACCCCCACCAGGCTGCCGGGAATGCGGGCCAGCAGCGCCGGCGCCAGCAGGTTGAGCTCCAGCCCCTTGCGAAAACGCCAGCCGTTGATCAGGCACATCATCAGGATCACGAAGGACAGGGGGCCGGGCACCAGGGCCGGGTCCAGGTAGAACATCAGGGGAGCGGCGATGATCGCCATGCCGAAGCCGATGGCGGTCTGCACATAGGCGCCGGTAAAACAGGCCAGGGCGGCGAGCAGCAACACCAGCGGATCTAGTTCGATAATGTCCAGCATTTCAGGGCCTTGGAACAGCAATCAGGGTGCCATTATGGCCAATGGCGAGAGCCGGGGGAAGAGCGGCGGGGGCTGGCCTTATGGATATTCCGGGTTGGTACCATGGCAGAGCCGGGGGCCGACGTTATGGGGCGGTGCCGATGGGCCCCCGCCTTCGCGGGGGTGACAGTCCTGCAGGTCCTCGCGGCCTGCCCTGGACGAACGGCATTGGAGCCGGCCGAACAAGGATTCCAAAACTGACTGGTTTCAGGAGGACTTTTCTTCCTGCTTCGGCTCCGCCTGCTGCTGCTGTTGTTCCGCTTGTTTCTTTTCCTGCTCTTTGTCCTGGCCGCCGCAGGCGCCGCAACATCCGCTCATGGTGTTCTCCTCTGGGTTGATGACGGGAGCCAGCATAACCCCGGGAGGGCGAGGGTGGTTTGATCGGGGACAATAAAGAGGTATTCAGGATGATGATTAAAAAGTGGAGAAGTAAAGCAAGGCAGGCGGAGCGCCTGCCTTGAACATCCTCAGAACAGGGTGTTGGACAGCTGGTACATCTCTTCGTTGAAGGGACGCTTCAGGTGCTTGATGGAATCGATGATATCGTGATGCACGATATGGTTGTTCTGCAGGCCGACGCAGCGACCGCCGTAGCCTTCCAGCAGCAGCTCCACCGCCCGCGCGCCCATGCGGCTGGCCATGATCCTGTCCTGGGCGGTAGGGGTACCGCCGCGCTGGATATGACCGAGGATGGTGGCGCGGGTATCGCGGCCGGTGGCGGCCTGGATCTCCTTGGCCAGCTCGTTCACCTCACAGACGTTTTCGCAGATGGCCACGATGGCGTGCTTCTTGCCCTTGGCTACCCCTTCGTGGATTTGCTTGATCAGTTCGTCCTTGTCGAAGGCGATTTCGGGCACGATAACGTACTCGGCGCCGCCGGCCACGGCCGCGGAAGAGGTGAGGTCGCCGCAGTGACGGCCCATGATTTCCACCACCGAAATCCGGTTATGGGAACTGCAGGTATCACGCAGCCGATCGATGGCTTCCACCGCCACGTTGAGGGCGGTGTCGAAGCCGATGGTGAACTCGGTGCCGGCAATGTCGTTGTCGATGGTGCCGGGAATGCCGATGCAGGGAAAGCCCATTTCGGTCAGGCGCATGGCGCCCATATAGGAGCCGTCACCGCCGATCACCACCAGGGCATCGATGCCGTGCTTCTTCAGGTTTTCGACCGCCTCCTCGCGTACCTTCTCTTCCTTGAACTCGGGAAAGCGGGCCGAGCCCAGGAAGGTGCCGCCGCGGGTGATTACGTCGGACACGCTGTGGCGCTCGAGCGGCTTGATATCGTCGGCGTGCAGGCCCTGGTAGCCGTTGTAGATGCCGAATACTTCCAGGTTATGGTGCAAACCGGCCCGTACCACGGCCCGGATGGCGGCGTTCATGCCCGGGGCGTCGCCGCCGCTGGTCAGTACCCCAATTCGTTTAATCATCTTGGCCTCAATTCAAAATCGTGGTTGAAACCCGGAACAGCGGGCATATGTAGTAAAATTACCAATATGCCCGTTCTTTTTAGGCGCCAGCCTTGATAATGGCGGCAAACTCATCCGCCTGCAGGGCGGCACCGCCGACCAGGGCGCCGTCGATGTCTTCCATGGCAAAGAGGCCGGCGGCGCTGGCACCCTTGACCGAGCCGCCGTAGAGGATCTGCACGCCGGCGGCCACCTTGGTGTCCTGCTTGGCCAGGAAACCGCGAATGGCGGCATGTACGCTCTGGGCGATGTCGGGGGTGGCGGTCTTGCCGGTGCCGATGGCCCATACCGGCTCGTAGGCGATCACGGCGCTGGCCAGGGCCTGGATGCCGCTGTGGTCGATCACCGCCTGCAGTTGGCGCTCCACCACGGCCTGGGTTTCGTTGGCTTCGAACTGCTCCAGGGTTTCACCGATGCACAGCACCGGCACCAGGCCGGCCTGCTGGATGGCGGCGAATTTGGCGGCCACCACGGCGTCGCTTTCTTCGTGCAGGGTGCGGCGCTCGCTGTGGCCGACCAGTACATACTGCACCCCGAACTCACCGTACATGGCCGGGGAGTTTTCGCCGGTGAAGGCGCCCTGGGTGTGAACGTCCGCGTCCTGGGCGCCGAGGGCGATGGTGCTGTCGGCCAGCAGCTCCTGGGCCCGGCCCAGGAACAGCACGGGCGGGCACACGGCCACGGCCACGTTGGCGGCCTCGGCGGCGGGGGCCTTGAGGGCGTTGATCAGTTCCGCCACCATGGTCTTGCTGCCGTTCAGCTTCCAGTTGCCCATTACCAGTGTTTGTCTCATGAGTTGTTTCCTTTCAGTTAAATGTGATCATTATAGGGACATAGATCCGGTGAAACTAGGAACCAGGGCACAATTTGATGTAATTTTTCATCTTATTTGTTGTGCCCGGTCAAAGATATGACCTCGGTGCGGCCGAGCCGCTGCCACCACAGCCCCAGGTACTCGTGCCAGGCCTGCTCGCTGCGCCACAGATAGCGGGCCCGGGGCAGATAAGTATAAAGCGGCAGGGCGGCACCGCTTTCCCTGACCTGGTGATCGACCGGGGCCGCCAGGGGCGCGGCCCCGGCGGCGGCGAACAGCGCCATGGCCCGCGGCATATGGCTGGCGGAGGTGACCAGCACCGCCCGGCGATGCAGGATGAGCGGGGCGATGGCCCGGGCCTCTTCCGCCGTGTCCTTAGGCTTGGGCAGCATCAGCAGGCGCTGCCTGGCGATGCCGAGCGCCACCGCCACCTCGCCGTAGAGCTCGGCGCTGGTGCGGCCTTCACCGCCCGCATAGCCACTCAGGATCAGCCGGGCTTGCGGGTAGGCGTGGGCCAGGCGTACCCCTTCGGCGATGCGATAAAGCCCGGCCTGGCCGAGCTGGCTCAGCAGCGGCAGGCGCGGGTCCGCCACCTGGGCGGCCCCCAGCACGATGATGTCCTGCACCGGTTCGGCGGTGAGCTCATGGGGGGGATAGCGCGATTCCAGCGGCGCCATCAGCGCATTGGCCACCGGCCGGGTGGCGAGCAGCAGCAAGGTCCCCAGCGACAGCACCAACAGGCCGATCCCGCTGCGCTTGTGCCGCAACAGCAGCAGAAACAACCCCCAAAAACCCAGAAACAGCAGCAGGGGTAGCGGTAATAACAGGCTACCCAGCCACTTTTTCGCCAAAAACATCGTCTCCATGCACGCACGCATTTGTTAACCGTAGCGGTTATGCCAGAATAGCCTTCCCCGAGTCACGAAGAAACACCAAGGTGCAGCCAAATACCAGCTTCGATGGCAAAAGCGATACCTTTGCCCGCAATATCTACGGCACCACCAAGGGCCGCATCCGGCTGGCGGTGCTGGGCCGGGATCTGGACGAGCTGCTGCAGACGCTGCCGCCACGGCCGCTGCGCATCCTGGATGCGGGGGGCGGTTTCGGCCCCCTGTCGCAACCCCTGGCGGCGCTCGGCCACCGGGTGGTGCTGTGCGACCTGTCCGGCGAGATGCTGGCGCTGGCGCGGGAGCAGGTGGCGAAAAAAGGCCTGAACCAGCAATTTGACTTTATCCAGGCGCCGATACAGTCGTTGACTGTCGCGGACATGGGCCGCTTCGACCTGATCCTGTGCCATGCGGTGCTGGAATGGGTGGAGGATCAGGCCGGCCTGCTCAGCGTGCTGAACGCCCTGCTGGCGGACGACGGCCAGCTGTCGCTGATGTTCTACAACCGGGACGGCCTGCTGTTCCACAGCCTGGTAATGGGCAACTTCGATTACGTGCACGCCGACCTGGTCAAGAAACGACGCCAGAAACTGACGCCGGGCTGGCCCTGCCGGCCGGACGAGGTTTACC
The DNA here is from genome assembly GCF_041950555.1 of Zobellella sp. DQSA1. GTDB lineage: Bacteria > Pseudomonadota > Gammaproteobacteria > Enterobacterales > Aeromonadaceae > Oceanimonas. The sequence continues at coordinate 2,213,352 of NZ_CP169531.1, read as the reverse complement.
GATGGCTGGAGCAGCTGGGTTTTGCTATAACCGGGCGCAGCGGCGTGCGGGTGTTGCATGATTATATGGTGGATCGCCAGGTGAAAGCAGAGCGCCCGGACGAGGTGATAGAAATGGAACTGGCCCACGCCCGCCGGGAGCCCTTTGTACACCTGGGGCGCTATATTCATGTGCTGGCACGTAAAGGCGCCAGCCCGGCCGCCGACTGAATGGCTCCCCGCCTGCACGGGATGACGGAAAAGCGTGGGGGGGACGGAAAGCGCAGGAGTCACGGGAAAGCGCTAAGGTGACGGGAAAATATAAAAGCCATCGGGCCGACAAGGGCCGGGTGGCGCCAACGGTGAAGAGAGCAGAACGATGACGGAAATGTCCCGCACCCTGCCGGACTGGATCGGCTGGGTCAGAGAGGAAAGCTTAAGTTTAAACCTGCCCCCGGAGCGGCTGGCCTTCCTGCTGGCGGTGCATATCGTCGGCCGGGGCGGCGAGCAGCCGCAACTGACCGAGGCCGAGCTGCACCATGCCTTTGGCTACGTCAGCAAGGGCTTCGGCCAGGCCGACGACACCCAGAGCAGCCGCGCCAACAACGCTATCAACGATCTGGTGCGCCAGCGCCTGCTGAGTCGCTTCCAGGGCGAGCCGGGCGAGGGCGAAAGCCTCTACCGCCTAACCCGCCTGGGGCTGGCCATCGTGGAATTCTTCGCCGCCCAGCGGGAAGTAAGCCAGATCAAGCTGTCGCTGTTGCTGGAGCAGATCGCCCACGATCTGGACAAGGTGGCCGAGGCCATTGCCGCCGAGCCGGACGAACAGCGCTGGGCCCAGGAGGTGGAGGGCCGGCTCAAGTATTCGGTGGCCGAACAGCTGGCACGCATCGACGACACCCAGCGGGCCATGGACGAGCAGCAGAACGCGGTCAAGGCAAACATCGCCGCCCTGCTCAACAAGAACTGGCACGAAGCCATTTCCGCCTGCGAACAGCTGCTGCGGGAAACCGGCCTCACCCTGCGCGAGCTGCAGGACACCCTGGACAAGGCCGGCCACGGCCTGCAGCAGAGCCTGCTCAACATCGAAGAGCGGCTGCAGCAAAGCGTGCGCGGCATTACGGTGGCCCCTCTGTGCCAGCAACTGCAGGCGCGGCTGGATGCCATCATCCACTGGGGCAGCCAGTGCATCGAGCTGTGGTCCCGCTACGACCGTCACGTGCACCGCTTTATCCGTACCGCCATCGACATGGATAAGAACCGCGCCTTCAGCCAGCGGCTGCGCGAGTCCATTCGCCAGTTCGAACAGCACAACTGGCGGCTGCGGATCAGCCAGGCCCTGCCGCTGCTGGAGCTGCGCGACGAGACCATGGCGGCCTACGCCGAGGAAGTGACCGGCGAACTGCCCGAAGAGCTGGAATACCAGGACATGGTGGACCTGGCCGCCGAGCTGTCGGGCCGTATCCGCGAACACTTGCAGGACTTTCCGCTCTCCGGCCGGCCGCTGGACCTGGCCCAGGTGCTCCGGGACTACCTGCACGATTTTCCCCATTACCAACATTTTGATCTCGCCCGCCTGCTGATCGACGAAGCGGTGAAACTGGGCCATGCCGACGCCGAACGCCTGGGCGCGGCCATGCCGGACTGGCAGACTATCAATGCCCACGGGGCCAAGGTACAAGCACATGTTATCGACCAATACTGAACTCGCCCTGGACCCCCGCCTGGCCCAGGCCATCGCCAACCCGCTGTTTCCGGCGCTGGACAACCAGCTGCGCGCCGGCCGCCATATCAGTGCCGACGAACTGGAGCAACACTCGCTGCTGCAGGAGTACTTTACCGAGCTCGAGGCCTTCTACCAGCGCTACCACGTGGAGCTGGTGCGTGCTCCCGAGGGTTTCTATTACCTGCGACCCCGCTCCACCAGCGAGCTGGGCACCTCCATCCTCTCCGAACTGGAGATGCTGGTGGGCAAGGTGCTGTGCTACCTCTACCTGAGTCCGGACCGGCTCATCAACGAAGGGGTGTTTTCGCTGACGGACCTGCAGGAAGAGATTTTGACCCTGTCCAACGAGCAGGCGCTGCTGCGCATGGTGAACCAGCGCGCCGGTGGCTCCGACCTCGACAAGCGCAAGCTCGCCGACAAGCTGAAAAGCGCCATCCGCCGGTTGAAGCGACTCGGCATGGTCAGCAGCGTGGGCACCCAGGACAAGTTCCGCATTACCGAGGCGGTCTTCCGCTTTGCCGCCGACGTGCGCAGCGATGAAGATCCGCGTGAACTGCAACTGCGCATGATAAGAGACGGCGAGGCCGTGGCCGGCACCGAGAATGAAGAAGAAGAGCAGGAGAACGACCAGTGAGCAGCGTTAACAGAGGCAAGTTTCATTCCCTGACCATGGTCAACTGGAACGGCTTTTTTGCCCGTACCTTCGAGCTGGATGCCCTGGTCACCACCCTCTCGGGCGGCAACGGCGCCGGCAAGTCCACCACCATGGCGGCCTTTATCGCCGCTCTTATTCCCGATCTCAGCCTGCTGCACTTTCGCAACACCACCGAGGCGGGCAGCCAGTCCGGCAGCCGCGACAAGGGCCTGTACGGCAAGCTGCAACGGGGCCACTGCTATTCGCTGATTGAGGTGGGCACCTCCGCCGGAGAGCGGGTCTGGTTTGGCGTGCACCTGGAACAGGTGGCCAACCGGGATAACAAGGTCAACATGGTGCCCTTTGCGGTGCAGGGGCTGGGCGAGGGCACGGCCCCCACCGCCCTGCTGCTGAGCCGGCTGGACGACGGTCGCGGGCTGGTGCGCTCCCTGAACGAACTGAAGGCCGCCGTCCTCGAGGCGGGCCTGCGTTTCACCCGCTTCAATACGGTGAGCGAGTATCACAACTTCTTGTTCGACATGGGCGTGACCCCGCGCAAGCTGAAAGATCAGCGCGACCGGGTGAAGTTCTACCGCTTGATCGAGGCCTCCCTGTACGGCGGTATTTCCAGCACCATCAGCCGCAGTCTCAAGGATTACCTGCTGCCGGAAAACGCCGGCATCCGCAAGGCCTTCCATGATATGGAGGCGGCTATCTTCGAGAACCGCCGCACCCTGGAAGCCATTCGCGAAACCCAGCGCCAGCGGGATCTGTTTCGCCAGCTAATCACCGAAACCACCCACTACGTGGCCGCCGACTATGTGCGCAACAGTGCCGAGAAGAAACGGCTGTCCGAGCAGGCCCTGGCCGCGCGCAAGGCCCTGGCCGAGGAGCGGCGCATCCTGGCCGAGGAAAAGGCCCGGCTGATTTACCTGGCCGACGAGCTGGACAACCTGTCCGCCCGGGAGCGGATGCTTACCGACGAGCTGGACATTGCCTCCGAGCACCTGGCCCGGGTGCTGAGTGGGGTCAAGCTCAACGAGAAAATCGCCGCCTACCAGCAGGAGCTGGACGAGCTGGAAGAAAAGCTCGCCATTCAGGAGGAAATGCTGGCCGAGCTGCAGGACGAACATGAAGAGGCCGCCGCTACCCGTGCCGCCGCCGAGGAGGAGGTGGACAGCCTCAAGAGCCAACTGGCCGACTACCAGCAGGCGCTGGACACCCAGCAGACCCGTGCCATCCAGTATCGCCAGGCTCGCCAGGCGCTGGGGGAGGCCAAGGTGCGCTGCGGCCTGCCCGAGCTCGGCCCGGAGCAGGCCAAGGAAGAAGAACAGCGCCACCAGGGCCGTGAGCAGGAACTGACCGCCGTGGTGCTGGAACAACGCCAGCAGCTTGCCCTGGCCGAAGCCGCCAAGGCCCAGTACGACCAGGCCCTGGGGCTACTCGAGGCCGTGGCCGGCCCGGTGGAGCGGGCCGCCGCCTTTGCCAAGGCCTGCCAGCTTATCGAACAAGGGCGCGATTATCAGAGCCTGCTGGGGCGGGAAGACGCCATTCGCCGCGCCCGGCAGGATGCCGAGCAGGCCGCCGAGCGCCGGCAGAAGGTGCTGGCCCTGCAGGCAGCCCTGGCCCGTCACGGCCGGGCTGTGCACGACGAAGCCGAGCTGGATCTGCAACTGGCGGAGCTGGACGAACAAAAGAGCGAGGTGGAAGAGCAACTGGCCGACTGCGCCGAGGAAAAGCGCCAGCTGCAATCCCAACTGGCGCAGGTAGCCCCCCGGGTGACCAAACTGCGCGCCGAGGCCCCCGCCTGGCACAAGGCCCAGGCCAAGTTGGAGCGGCTGCGTGAACTGAGCGGCCAGATGCTGGCCGACAGCGCCGAAGTGACTGCAGCCATGCAGCAGGCCCTGCGCGACGAGCACCAGGCCGAGCAGAGCAAGCAGCAGTCCCTGGCCGCCAAGCAGCAGCTGGAGCAGCAGATCCGTCGCCTGAGCAGCGGCGCCGATGCCGATCCGCGCCTGCTCGCCCTGTGCGAGCAACTGGGCGGCACCCTGCTGGCAGAGGTGTACGACGACATCGCCGTGGACGACGCCCCCTATTACGAGGCCCTGTACGGCCCGGCCCGCCACGCCGTCGTGGTGGCCGATCCCCTGGCGGCGCTGGAGCAGTTGCAGGTGCTGGAAGAATGCCCTCCGGATGTGTACCTGATCCAGGGCAACCCGGACGCCTTCGACGAAGACTTGCTGCAGGCGACCGAGCTGGAAGGCGCCATCTGGGTGCAAAATGGCGAACGGCAGTTGCGCTATTCCCGTTTTCCCGCCGATCCCCTGTTCGGCCGCGCCGCCCGCGAGGCCCGGATAGCATCCCTGAGTGCCGAGCTGGAGGCGGTGAGTGCCCGCTATGCGGAGTCTGCCTTCGCCCAGCAAAAGCACAGCCGGCTTTACCACCAACTGAGCGAATTCGTGAGCGACGGCCTGCAACTGGCCTTTGGCCCCAGCCCGGAAGAGGCCCTGACCGAACTTGCCGACCAGCAGCAGGCACTGGAGCAGGAACAGACGGTATTGGCCGAGCAGCAGGCCCAGTGGCAGCAGAAGCTGGCCGCCCTGCGCGAGCAGCAGGGGCTGCTGCACAAGCTGCTGCCCCTGGCCTCCTGGCTGGCCGCCGAGGGGCTGGACCAGCGCCTGGCCGCCGCCCGGGCGGACGCCGGGCAACTGGATGTGGCGCGCGACTTTATGGCCGCCCATGGCCAGCGACTGGGCCGGCTGGCCGAGCAGGTGCAGGTGCTACGCCAGGATCCTGCCGGCTACGATGCCCTCAAGGCGCGGGTGGAAGCCGCAGAAGCCGAACTGACCGAGGCCCGCGCCCGCACCTATGCCCTTAACCAACTGGTGGCGCGGCTGCCACACTTCGCCTATGCGGACGCGGAGCAACTGCTGAACCAGAGCTCGGCCATGAACGACAGCCTCAAGGCCAAGCTGGTGCAGGCCGAGGAGGCCCGGCGCAAGGCCGGCCTGCGCGCCGAGCAACTGGCCGGGCGGGTCAGCGACGCCCTGCAGGCGCGCACGGCACTGGTGACTGGCCGCGACGCCAGAAGCCAGACCCTGAACGAGTTCCGCGAAGAACTGACGGCGCTGGGCATCGTCCTTTCCGCCGACATGGAAGACAAGGCCCGCGAGGCCAAGCGAGAGCTTGAAAACGAGCTGGTGCACACCCGCGGCAAGCGCAGCCAGACCGAGGCCCAGCGGCAGGTCACCAAGCGCGAGATCGAATCCCTGAGCCAGCGCCTGGGCAAGGACGGTCAAGGTTACTTTGCCGCCCGCAAGGTGCTGGTGGCCCACAAGGCCAACTGGGCCCGGGTGGAACGGCTGGCCCGCGAGCACGGGGTGGAGCGTAGCCTGAGCCGGCCGGAACTGGCCTACCTGGACGCCGAGGAGCTGAGATCCATCTCCGACAAGGCACTGGGCGCCCTGCGCATGGCGGTAAACCACGACGAGGAGCTGCGCGATGCCCTGCGCCTCTCCGAAGGCAACCGCAACACCCTGCAAAAGGTGCAGTTCTACATACTGGTGTTCAGCTACCTCAAGGCACGCATCCGCCACGACATTATCCGCGCCGACGATCCGGTGGAGGCGCTGGAAGAGATGGAAGTGGAACTGGGCCGGCTGGCCGACGAGCTGCAACTGCGCGAAGGCCAGCTGTCGCTCTCCTCCCACGAGGTGGCGGCCAAGATCACCACCATCATCCGCCGGGAGCAGAACCGTATCCGCCTGCTCAACCAGGGCCTGCAGAACATCAGTTTCGGCCTGGTGGCCGGGGTGCGCCTCAACGTGAACATCCGCGACACCTACCAGCGGCTGCTGGAGGCCCTGAGTGATCCGGAAGGGCGGCACCAGGATCTGTTCAACAGCAAAGAGCTCAGCTTCTCCGAGGCCATGGGCAAGCTGTTCCAGCGGCTTAACCCGCAGCTGGAGCAGGGGGATCGCAGCCCGCAGGTACTGGGCCAGGCGCTGCTGGACTACCGCAACTACCTGGATCTGGACATCGAAGTGCAGCGCGGCGCCGACGGCTGGCTGCGCGCCGAGAGCGGGGCGCTCTCCACCGGCGAGGCCATCGGCACCGGCCAGGCCATTCTGCTGATGGTGCTGCAGAGCTGGGAGGAAGAATCCCGTCACCTGCGCAGTCGCGAAGTGCTGCCCTGCCGCCTGCTGTTCCTGGACGAGGCCGCGCGCCTGGACGCCCGCTCCATCGCCACCCTGTTCGAGCTGTGCGAACGCCAGGACATGCAGCTGCTGATTGCCGCACCCGAGAACATCAGCCCGGAAAAAGGCACCACTTACAAGCTGATCCGCAAGGTGCACGGCAAGCAGGAGCATGTGCACGTGGTGGGCCTGCGCGGCTTTGCCGGCGTTGCCGCTTGAGCCCGTCATGCTCGCGATTTAATAACAGACGCCCGCACCAGCGGGCGTTTTAACCCCCTTCCGTCACCGGGTGGCCGACACCATTGCTGCCCAGGCCGCTGCAGATACTCGGACAACAGCCGTCACGAAAGTGTCATTATTTACCCATTACCTTTCCATCCCTTCATATACTTAACGGTGGCTGACCGCGGCCTAAAACAAGGATTGACGGCAAACAGTGGCCGTTGATGGGCTTATATTGCCCATGCCAAACAGGAAGTTGATCATGCGGGAATGCGGAAACGTGAAAGTGCTTAATCGAAAGTTGGTGATAAATTCGAGGTATTATCATGAAAATCTTCAAAAAAGCTCCGCTAGTCATTCTCATTGGATCAACCCTGCTGCCCACCTATTCCATGGCGCAGTCGCACATGGGAGGTCACGATATGCTGGGCCCCAGCAAGGGCGACAGGGAATTTTCGCTTTCGGGAACCGGCTCCAGTAACAAGGACTTCGACAACAGCAGCTTCGGCGTATCGGTTGATTACGGGTGGTACCTGTCGGACAGAATGGTGGCTGGTATTCGCCAGAGTATCAGCTACGCTGACGTTAAAGGCGAGGATCTGTCGGGTGATTTTTGGAACGGCAGTACCCGCGGCTTTGTCGACTACCACTTCGGCCAGGGGGCGGCCCGTCCTTTCGTGGGCGCCACCTTGGGCGCCATCTACGGCGACGGCGTGAAGGACACCGGCACGGCCGGCCTGGAAGTCGGCCTCAAGTACTATGTGCTGCCTGCCACCTTTGTGCAGGCCAGGGCCGAATACCAGTTCCTGTTCGACAGCGGCGACAGTGCCAGAGACAACTTCGACAACGGCGCCTGGGCCTATGTGCTGGGCATGGGTATCAATTTCTGATCCTGCTTCCTTGGCAGGGCACCGGCCCTGCCAAGGACCCGTATCTCCCTCTCGGCAGTAACCGGGCACCACCAGGCAGCACCCACTTCCTATTCTGCCTTGCCTGCGAAGGCGGGCATCCGGAAAAAACAGCCTCGACTTCCCATTCCGCAAACCAAAATGCCCATCATGCAAAAGTTTCATTTGAATTCCATTCTGAGAACGGCAAAATAACCCGAGACTACAGGGAAGGAGAGGGCAGGTCGCCCACACAAGGCTCGGGCGGTAGCGTGCCTGAAAATATATTAACTGGGCCGCCCGAGCACATATTCAGTGCATTGCTACCCGGCCAGGTTGTCCAGCAGGCTGTTGGTGCCGGCGAAATACCGAACAATCACGTGGGTATAGATTCGCGTTGTTCGTACCTCGCTGTGACCCCGCAGTTCCTGTACCGTTCTGATATCCCGGCCTGCTTCCAGCAGATGGGTAGCGAATGAATGCCTGAAGCTATGGCAACTGATTTTTTTGTGCCGGAGACGGGACTTGATAACCGCTGCCTGGAGCGCTTTTCGGGGCACCAAATCCTGTAGATGATGACGACAGCTACAGCTACAGCTACAGCTACAGCACGCAGGAAAGCGGCCATGGCCGTAAAGAAACCCGGCTGAGCCTGGCGGTGGACGACCTGTCCATTCTGGGAGATTTCGCCTTTGACTGGCCAGAGTTAAAAACTTTAGGTGTAGTCTGTCGCAAGTCTTGGCAGGAACCTTGGGTTTCGTAATCTTGCCCTGCGGGATGCAACTGCCTGCGACCATGCCATGTTCTTTGAGCGTAGGGTACTGGACGCGCTGTACATGCTTGCTGCGGAGAGCGCGTTAACACGCGATGAAATCGTGCAATACGTCCAACAGTTCCCATATAACGGGGTTGTTTTTCTTCTTCCTCCATGGGAAGAAATTTACGATACAGACTCAGAACGTGATCAAAGTTCTGAGGAGTCCGTAGAGGTTCTGAGGGCATGCAAAGGTGGTATTCGCAATGGGTTACGAAACACTAGAAGTCCCACGTAACAATATTAAATAACTGTTCCGAATGGTAGATCACTACCGGCAGCGACAGGGTTTCGCTAAGCAGACCCTCCGCGCCAGGGATGGCGCGCGGAGCCCCCAGGGATGGGTTCACGGTGTGTCTGCGTGCGGTGCCCGGTCGATGTAGCACTATTAGGATCAGTTATTTAATGAGCGTGAGTAGTTTATTTTGCATAATATAGATAATCCATAACAAGGCACTGTTGGCGAACAATCATTCTTCCGCCGCTTCTCGGCTCCAAACTCGCCGCAAAGTTCTGCGTTAGCACTGTGCTGGAGGCTAGTAATTTGAGAAAAGTATTAATGAGTGCCTGCCTCTTAGGGAAAAGGGTTCGATATGATGGTGGAAGCCTTGCCATGACTGCTCAGATAGTTGAGCAGTGGATATCTGAGGGTCGAGTGATTTCTGTCTGCCCCGAAGTCGAGGCCGGGATGAGTATTCCCAGGAAGCCAGCGGAGATTTTCGAAGGCAATGGAGATGATGTATTAAAAGGCGAAGCCGATGTTATTGAAAAAAATGGAGGGAGGGTAACTCGTGATTTTTTAGCTGGTGCCTCCATTGCTTTGGATTTATGCAATAAGTTCAACATCACAATTGCAGTGCTTGCAGAATTTAGCCCCTCCTGCGGAAGCTCAGCTGTTTACGACGGGAGCTTCTCAGGTAGAAAAGTTCCCGGCATGGGGGTTACAGCAGCTTTGCTACGCCAACATGGTGTTCAAGTGTTTAACCAGTATGAGATAGCCGATGCTGACAAGGTAATCCACGCGACTGAAGAGGTAACCCTCATAATCCAGAATGACGATGTATCATAAACACAAGCTTGGATTACTCACCCTGGGTTAAAACCATATAACCAAGCCATTAAACTCGCGAGTTTCGTACGCCGGACTTCGTTTCACTCGGCCGCCTGTGGCCGACGTTATGCGTTTTTGGAGACATGTCGATTATGGAAATTGAAGTCAGAAGGGCAGAACCTTCAGATGCCAGGGCAATAAAAGAGATTTACGAATGTGAAAATGCTTACAGCAGGACTTTGCAGCTTCCCCATCCATCGCTAGAACTTTGGGAAAAGCGCATTTCAAATATCCCGGAGCATGTTTATGCTTATGTTGCTTTGTTAGACGGTGAGGTTGTAGGTAATTTGGGTTTTGAGGTATGTACCAATCCAAGACGTCGCCATGTGGGTTATTTTGGCATGGGAGTAAAAGATAATGTTCAGGGAAAAGGTATCGGTAGTGCTTTATTGACTACGGTGACTGAACTTGCAGATAAATGGTTGAATCTGAAGCGACTGGAGCTCACTGTTTATGTTGATAATGAGCGCGCGATTAATTTGTATAAGAAGTTTGGTTTTGAAATTGAAGGTGAGTCAGAATCTTATGCTTTTAGATATGGTGAATATGTTAATGTTTATCATATGGCTCGCATCGCAAGCAATGAATAAAAATGTTTTAGAAGGGCTGGTTTTCCGCTGATCCCAAGTCAGTCACAAATTCGGGAGTTATGAGAAGGGTATATGGATAATTATATAATATATGTGGGCGTGGCAATGGCAACAATTCTATTGCCTGGACCCGCCGTTATGTTAACGATAAACAACTCCATTCAGAGAGGATTGTCCAAGTCACTTGCTGGGATATTTGGTATAGCATTGGCAATTTTGCTTGTGGCAATGGTTTCTGCTACAAGCTTAGGCATTATTCTGGCAAGCTCGGTGATGGCATTCACAGTGGTAAAAGTAATTGGAGCCGTGTATTTGATATACCTTGGTATAAAAATGTGGCGTGTGAACGAGGTGGGCGGTGCACGTTATGATCATCAAGAGGTTTCTTTTTTTAAATGTTTTTCTGAAGGTTTTTTGGTTTCCGCTTCGAATCCCAAAGCAGTTGTTTTCTTTATGTCTATATTTCCACAGTTTATTAATTTATCTCAAGAATACAAGCCGCAATTTATTTTATTGTCGTTGACTTTTAGCATGCTGGTTATAATTATCCACGTGGCCTACGCGCTTTTTTCATCTTTTGCTAGAAAAAAGCTTTCCTCTAAAAAAGGTAATATGATTTTAAATAAAATTAGTGGGGGAGTTTTTGTTGGTTTTGGTGTTGGCTTGGCAGCATCAAGCAGGTGATTCATCATAACATGGCCAAGTGCAGCGACCACCTTTTCGTTGCGGCTTCACCTTCACTACAAGGCTGCGGGGGTTAAGCTCTATGGGGCGTAGCGACCTGAAAGGCATCACAGGCGAAATCGTCGGCTCGTTCATTAGCCGGAACAATGAAGTTGATGGCTATTGGGCTTTAGGCTTGCTCTGTAGGCTTTCCCGTGAGCTCAACCAGACGAAAATCACAATGGATCTGGTGAGCCCCGGGTTAAAGGAAAAGGAAGAAGCCGGGGGCAATCGACATCTCGGTATGCTCCCGGAACAGCAGGGTACTGACGACCCTGAGACTCAACAAGCGGACACTGAACGCTGATGAAAAGCGCCGCATCCCCAAAGTGGTCAAACTGGGGTGTTGTTGACAATGGCCTGTAAATTGCCACCGGGTTAATAGTTTGACACCGGGGCTGGGGTTACCCGCCATACAGCCGATGCGGGCCGTCGTGCCCAATCACCGGACGATAACCAACAGGGTTGGCGACATGAGAAAAGCAGACCGGCTGTTTCAGTTGGTGAACGTGTTACGTGTAAGGCAGCCAGTCACGGCAAAGGCGTTGTCAGAAGAGCTGTCGGTATCGGTACGCACGGTCTACCGCTATATCGATGATCTGTCCGTGGCTGGCATTCCTGTCTACGGTGAGCCCGGTATTGGCTATCGGCTGCAAGAGGGCTTCGAGCTCCGCCCCCTGGTGCTGACGCCAGAGGAGCTGGACGCGCTTCTTTTGGGAGCCCAGATGGTTTCGGTGTCGACAGGCGCGAGCCTGACGGCGGCCGCGCGGACCTTGCTCAGCAAGATCCGCGCCTCGTTGCCGGAGCAGGGCACACCAAGCCGGGGGCGGTGGGCGCATGCGCTGACGGTGGAGCACCGGGGCGATATCGCAGAGCTGTGGGACCTGCTGCAAGAAGCGATTTGTGCGCGGCGGGTGGTCCGTTTTCGCTACGGGACCGCGGATGGAAAGGTATCGCAGCGGGAAGTCTGGCCGCTCGGACTTTTCTACTGGGGAGGCAAATGGACACTGGGATCCTGGTGCCTGTTGCGGCAAGCATTCAGAGAGTTTCGCCTCGACCGGATGAGTGCCGTCGAGGCGCTGGACCACGGCTTTGAGCCAACGCAGGCAATCAACCTGGAAGCCTACATGGCGCGACAAGCCGCCGCATGGCACGAAGGCTGTGGACCTACTGACACCACGGTGTCAGCAGGGCTGTCGTAAGCTGCCTGGACCTTATGAAACGACAGGGATCAGGTAATGAAAGTATTGACACTCATGAAAGAAAGCGCGCTTGGCTTCGGCGGCGTCGAGTTTGCAACCTTCAGGCTGCGCGAGGGCGTTGAGGAGCGTACTTTGCTCGAGGCTTCCGAGCAGGTGGACCGAGAGTTTCTGGCCCACGAGGAAGGGCTCCTCGGTCATGTCCTGTTGCGGGGGCGGGATGGCATTTACGCCGATCTCGCCTTTGCCGACTCGCAAGCGCGGGCCGAGGCGGTGTGCGCCAAGTGGACCGCCAACGCGGTTGCGCTCCAGTATATAGAGCTGCTGGACGAGCAGTCGGTGGAGATGACGTTCTGGGAGCGGATACGCTAGCGGGCTTCACCCTTCACGCGAGACGGCGACTCACCCAGGGTGGACCGCCGATTCATTTCAGGCATTAGTTATCACCGGAGGTTACTATGTTTCCCTTGGAAATCTGGCTTGCTTACACCGCAGCATGTGTATTGCTGGTGTTGTCCCCGGGGCCGGATAACGTGCTCGCCATCGGACGTGGGCTCAGTCAGGGCAAAGGGGCCGCCATTGTTTCCGGCCTGTCTTCGGGTGGCGGCATTCTGTTTCATGTCATGGCCGCGATATTCGGCCTTACCCTGCTTATGCAAACCTCCGCGGTTGCCTTCTGGGTGGTAAAACTTGTCGGTGCAACATACTTGCTGTGGCTCGGGATAAAAGTGTTGCGCTCAAGGAACCTGTTCAACTTTGCACCGGCTGAAAAGCAATCCACCGGCACCATTTTCATCACCGGCTTCTTGTCGGCGGCCCTGAATCCGAAGCCGGGGTTTTTCGTGCTTGCCTTTATCCCTCAGTTCGTCAGTCCGGCTCGTGGCTCGGTTACGGCACAGATGCTTGTTTATGGGGTTTGGTTCGCCCTGCTCACCGCCATCGGTTTCGCGCTGATGGGGATATTTGCATCAAGGCTGTCCAAATGCCTTCAGGCAAGGCCGCGATTCGTGTCCGGTCTTAATATGGGGGCGGGGGTGGCTTTTATCGCTTCCGGCTTGTCGGTTGCCGCACTCAAGCAGAGGTAATCGGCATGGTGCAGTGTTACACATTACAGGAGATATTATGATAGTCGTTTATGGGATCAAGGCGCATCTTAATCCGATCAAGGCTCGGCTTTCCGAGGTTATCCACGGGTGCATGCAATCCGTGCTGGGAATGCCGGAAGACAAAAGGGTCCATCGCTTTATTCCCCTGGAGGCCGAAGATCTCTACTACCCCGGCGGCCGCTCGCCTGCCTATACTGTGATTGAAATCAATATGATGCAGGGGCGTTCCTCGGATACCCAAAAAGCCTTGATAAAGGCGCTGTTCAGCCGGATTGAATCGGAGGTTGGTATTGCACCCGTGGATGTGGAAGTAACCATCAAGGAACAGCCGGCCCACTGCTGGGGTTTTCGTGGCATGACCGGAGACGAGGTCCGTGACCTCAAGTATTCGGTCAATGTGTAGTCAGCCGCAGTTTTGCTCAGCGCTAAATTCCCGAGTTACCGACATAAGTCAGGAGGCAATATGAAAGGAACATGTTTGTGCGGATCCATCGAAGTGGCAGCGAATGACCATAAAGACGTCGGCCTTTGCCATTGCTCGATGTGCAGACGCTGGTCGGGCGGCCCCATGTTTGCCGTTCATTGCGGGGCCGGTGTCGTTTTCAGTGGCAATCAACCAGCGGTATATCGGTCGTCCGACTGGGCCGAACGTGGCTTTTGCTCCACCTGCGGAACCCACTTGTTTTACCATCTCCTTCCAAATGACGAGTACATCTTGCCTGCTGGTCTGTTTCAGGATCAGGATTTCAGCTTGACCAGTGAGATCTTTATCGACGAAAAGCCCGCCTATTACGAGTTCAAAAATGAGACCCATAAGCTGACCGGACAGCAGGTGTTTGAACAGTTTTCACCCAAGAATTAAATTTCTGTTCCGAATAGTAAATTAATCAAGGCGGCAGGCGGGTGCTGCTAAGCAGGCTCTCCGTGGCGTTTAATAACCATAAATTAAAGGGATAAAAGATGAAAAGAATAGGATCATACCTCACACTGGCGGTTCTGGCAGGATGTGCTCACTACTCGCCGCAAGAGATTGCTTACACCCCCGCTGAATGCATTGGCAGTGCGGCACTGCCAATGGCGGTTGCCGATCAATTCGAAGCTATTCATGACCCTGCACTTCTTCAGCAGGCATTGGGCGGACCCGAGCAGGGAAAACTCTGTCAGGGGCAGGTTTATCAGAGCAAAGCCGATACGGAAGTCAAAATTTTCCGGGCCTGGAATAGCACCAACCCCAACAGTCAATACGGGCAATGGTGGGCATTCAATAAACCCAGCGGCCCTGTCGCACAATACCGCGCCGATTATGAGATCTGCTATCAATGGTCTCCGTTGGATAAACTGGCAAGCTGTAACCTTAAAACCGGGAGCAAGATCGTTGTCGGTACAGGGCAAAGCGCGCAGTGCTCTGAATATTTAACTTACCCTGTGTCTGAAACACAGCAAATCTTCCTGGTCGATGCCTCTGACGCAGTAACCGACTGCAGGATCAGCGATGGCATGCTGAGCTGGAATCCATAGGGTTGAGAGCAAAATGGCCATCGACTCCATGCACATCTGCTGGATGTGATACCGGGTTATCAACCGCACAATCCAAAATCAAGAAAGGCTGCCTTATCAAAAGTCGAACATTCGGCCGAGCGTTACTGCAATATTGTTCCGTTTAAGAGGGGGCGGGTAGCATTTTCCGCCTGGCCCGATGAAGATAAAGGCAGCTAGAGTCTTTTCCATCGCTCGCTTACAATGATTTCTCAGAACTGCACTAACGCGACGGATGGCTGCAATGACAAAAACAAGGGCTCGGCTCTACTACCAGCTGGCACCGGAAGGCTGGAAAAAGTTTGGCCTTTCACCAACGAATAAACTGATCTGTCTGCTTATCCTTTTGGCGGCTCTTACCGCTATCATCGAAACCGAAGCCAGCGTCCGGGATACAGCACCTTTTCTCTTCAACACGCTGGAAACCTGCTTTGCGCTCATCTTCACCATCGAGTACCTGGCGCGCATTTATGCAGCGGGCGAGAACCCGCGTTATAGCGGAATATCGGGACGTATACGCTATATGCTGAGCTGGTGGGCTTTGGTGGATTTGCTGGCGATCCTCCCGTTTTTCCTTGGCTTTCTTGCCATCAACAATGCGTTTTTATTGCGGCTATTACGGATTGTCCGCCTGTTGCGCCTTTCCCGTCTGGGGCGGTTCAGTCAGGCGTGGTCGGCACTGGCGGAGGCGGTAAAGGCCCGTATGCACGAACTGCTTCTAAGCCTGGGGCTGGCGGGGTTGTTGCTGTTGTTTTCGTCCGCCTGTTTGTATGCGGTTGAAGCGTCACACCAACCGGAAGCATTTGGCAGCGTACCTCGCGCCTTGTGGTGGAGCATAGCCACACTGACCACGGTGGGCTATGGTGATGTTACGCCCATCACGGCCTGGGGAAAGCTGTTTGCCGGTATTACGGCCATTGCAGGCATCGGCCTTATCGCCATGCCAACCGGCATTTTGGCTGCCGCATGCAGCAATGCTTTCCAGAAAAAAAACGCCAGGGAAGGATAATAAAATGGAACTACCCGAATATGTCAAACCTGGCGAGGTCGCACGCCGGATCCCCGTTGCTGCCGATACCAGTCGAGAACCGCGAGCGCTTCAATCCTTTATCCTGGCATGATCCGCACTAAATAACTGATCCTAAGGGTGCTACATCGACCGGACCCCGCACGCAGACACGCCGTGAACCCATCCCTGGCGCGGCGGGTTTGCTTAGCGGTACACTGCCCGTTGTCTTGATTGATCTACCATTCGGAACAGCTATTTAGAGCTGTTTATTCACGCGAATAAATCCGCCTTTACGCCCGGGGAGACGGGGCTGAATAGGGCCGCACGGCACATTAATCGGCGCGCTTATCGTGATGTACAAAGACCTCATCAACGGAGACTGTGTGAACAACAGCACCATCATTGTCGGCCTGGCTCAGAGCCAGGCCGAGAAAGGCGATCTCGTCAAAAACCTGAATACCCACCTGGAGTTTATTGCGGCATCTTCCCGGCTGGGGACGGATCTGGTGGCGTTCCCCGAGCTTTCCCTCACCGGCTATGAGCTGGAACTGGCGGCGGAACTGGCTTTGGATGCCGGTTCATCCGTGTTGACCGAACTGTCGCTGGCGGCGGTACGGCACCAAATTGTGGTGGTGGCCGGCTGTCCGCTTAAAAATGGAGCGGACAAGCCCTTTATCGGTGCGGTGATCTGTTTTCCCGATGGGCGGGTGGAGTATTACGCCAAGCAGTATCTGCATCCGGGGGAGGCGCAATATTGTGCTCCCGGTCATCGGAATTACCAGTTTCCGGTCAAGGGCCACCGGGTGGCCCTGGCCATTTGTGCGGACTTTGGTGAGGCCCGGCATGGGCAGGATGCCCAGGCCGCCGGGGCCGGGTTTTATCTGGCCAGTGCCCTGATATCGGAGTCGGGTTTTGCGGCGGACAGCCGATTGCTTTCCTCCCTTGCGGCCCGATTGGAAATGCCGGTGCTGCTGTGCAACCATGCCGGGGTCACCGGTGGCTGGGCCGCTTGCGGCAACAGCGGTTTCTGGGATGGTGCCGGCAGGCCGGTGTTTGCGGCCCGGGGGGCAAACACCGGATTGGTGCTGTGTACCCTCAGCCAGGAGCAACAATCCGGTCGTTTTTATCCCATCTAAGCTGAACCGGCTTTCGCATGAGTTTAAAGGTCAACAAGCTTATTTTATGTCCATCAAAACAAGAAAATTCCACCGTCTGCTGGGGCTGGTCCTGCTGCTGCCGCTGTTCGGCTGGGCGCTGACCGGCGCGGTGTTCTTTGTCAAGCCGGGTTATCAGGGCGCCTATGAGCCGCTGGCGGTCAAGGCCCATCCGCTGGCGGAAGGGGTACAGATCCGCCCCGAGCCCCACTGGCGGCAGGTGCGGCTGGTCGACACCGTTCTGGGCTCGCATCTGCTGGTTACCACCGAAGGGCCACCGCTGCATCTGCAACCGGGCAGCCAGCAGCCCTTGCCGCCGCCGGACGAGGCGCAGTTACGGTTGCTGCTGCAGGACGCCGTCTCGGTCAACCCGGCCCGCTACGGCGACATTGTGGAGCTCGAAGGCAGCCGCACCCGCACCAGCACCGGGGGGAACCTCAGCCTGGACTGGAACACGCTCGGCTTGCGCCAGGAAGGGCGGGACACCCGGCTTATCAACGGCCTGTACCGGGTGCATTACCTGCAATGGCTGCCCTCGGCGGCGGCCAACCGGGTGCTGGGGCTGGCGGGTCTGGGACTGCTGCTGGCCATGGCGCTGGTAGGCCTCCGGCTTTGTTTTGGACGGAGAGGGTAGGTGGCGTCAGACTTCAATATTGCCGAGGCGGAATGGCAGCGCATGGTGGTACTGTTTCAGTAAGTACTGGCCAAGCACCAGGTACCCGAACAGGAAGCCCGAGATCTGTTCGACATAGTGGGCAGTACCAAGGCCGACATCGTAAGCCTTCCCGCCCAGTAGCCGCCTCTCGCCCGGGCCGGAGCAGTCCGGCCCGGATTATTCCGACTGCCTCGTATCCTTCTGTCAGCTTTTCGTCTCAGGCGGTGCCGGCCGCAGGTGCCAGCCGCCGCCGGGGTCGCCAGAACATCACCAGATTGCCGGCCAGGATCAGTGCCAGGCCGGCGAGCGCCGGGGCCGTCCAGCGGTAGCCTTCGAACAGGGTGGACAGCCCCAGGGCCACCAGCGGAAACAGCAGGGTGGTGTAGGCGGCGGGGCCGGGGCCGATGCGGCCCACCAGGGCGAAGTAGGCGCCAAAGCCCACCACCGAGCCGATGATGGCCAGGTAGAAGAGAGCACCCAGGTAACGGGGCGAGCTATCCAGTACCAGGGGCTGGCCGCTCGCCAGCACGATCAGCAGCATGGCCAGGGCGCCATAGCCCATGGCATAGGCGTTGGTGGACAGCAGGTCCAGCCCGCGGCGCTGGTGGCGCAGGCTCAGCATGTTGCCGAGGGAAAAGCCGTAGGTACCGAGCAGGGCCAGGCCCAGGCCGAGCAGCACGCCGGGGTTGAAGCCGTCGCGGTGGATGTCGGGCCAGAACAGGCACAGCATGCCCAGCCCCCCCAGGACGCCGGCGCCCAGCAGGCGACGGGTGATCGGCTGGTGGAAGAAGATCACCCCGTTCAGGGCGTTGAACAGCACCGCCGTGGAAAACACCACGGCGTTCAGGCCGCTGCTGATATGGCCGGTGGCGGTATAGAAGCAGTAGAAGTTCAGGCAGAATACGCACAGCCCCTGCAGGGCGCAAAACAGGTGATCCCGCCAGGCCAGGCGGTGCAGCCGGCGACAGAGGGCGAGTACCAGCAGCAGGGTGAGGGCGGCCAGGGCGAAACGGTAGAAGATGGAAACGGTTACCGGCACCTCGCCCAGCTGGAAGGCGATGGCCACCCAGGTGGTGCCCCAGATCAGCACGGTCAGCAGGTAAAGTATCAGGTTCATGGCGGTCCTCCTCGTGGAAAGACACCATCATGCCCGTCGGCACCGGCCCCGGGCGCCCGGGTTCTTGCGGCTGCCTTGCAGATTCTTGCGCTTTTTTGCCGGGGCGGGCCGCCGCCGGCTTGGTTCGGCCGCGCCGCCGCTATACCATCGAACAACATCGCCCGAGAGGAAACCCATGTCGTCCCGCTACCACGTTCACCACTGCCTGAGCCAGCACCAGGCCCAACTCAAGGACAGCGTCGATCTCGACGACGGCATCGCCCTGGCGCGCTGGTACAACGACGACGACTTCATCGAGCTGGAGCGGGCCGAGCACCATACCCTCAGCCTCTACGTGGCCGACGGCTACCAGTCTTACCGCAAAACCGGCGCCGGCTGGCACAACGGCGGGGCACCGGATCGCTTCTGCCTGATGCCGGGTCTGCACGAGTCAACCTGGGATATCCGGGGGCCGCTGGAATTCGTGCACCTCTACTTTACCGATGCCCATCTGCGCACCCTGGCCGAGCAGGTGTGGGACAAATCCCCCGCCGGCCTGCTGCTGGAGGAGCGCACCTTCGCCCAGGACGATCGCGTCAAGACGCTCTATCGCCAGTTCCTGCTGGCCAGCGACTGGCGGGACAACAGCGAGCGCCTGGCGCTCAGCAGCGCCGCCACCCTGCTGCTCACCCACCTGCTCAAGGGCTATACCCAGTACCGCTGGCAGGCGCCGGTGGTCAGGGGCGGCCTGTCGCCGGCCCAGTTACGGCGGGTAAAGGACTATATCGAGGCCCATCTGGATCAGCCGCTGCCGCTGCGGGTGCTGGCCGGGGAAGCCTGCCTGAGCGAATACCACTTCGCCCGCATGTTCAAGCAGTCCGAAGGGTTGCCGCCCCACCAGTATGTGCTGACCCGGCGCCTGCTCAGAGCCGAGCAGTTGCTGCGCCACAGCGCCTTGCCGCTCACCGAGGTCGCCCTGGCCTGCGGCTTCAGCTCCGCCAGCCACCTGGCCAACCGCTTCCGCCAGAGCCGGGGCATGGTGCCCTCCGCGCTGCGCGGCTAGGCGGACGGGGAAGATGGGGGTATTCCTGGCAGAAAACTGTCGCGAGGAGCGCTTCCTGGGTATTTAACCCCTGATTTCTATATGGAATTAGTACCAATCGAATCTTATTAATGCAATCCTGTGGTCTGCGGGTCCTGGCCCGTACGAAAGGGGGGCTGCCCCCGATGTTGATCCTCTCTATAAGGAGTATTGCAATGAGGTTGATGGGTATTGTTGTCGTTTCCGCCGTACTGGCCGGTTGTGCCGCCGATGGAGGGCGACAGGCACAGTCGGTTCCGGAGCCGGAATGCCATTATCCTACCGAGCCGGAGATCGCTGCCCTGTTCGAACGCTGGAACCAGTCCCTGCTAAGCGGAGATCCTGCCCTGGTGGTGGCCAATTACGCCGAGGACTCCATCCTGTTGCCCACGGTTTCCAACTTGCCACGGCTGACACCGGCGGAAAAAGAAGACTACTTCGCCCATTTCCTTGAGGATCGGCCCTCGGGTCGCATCGATCTGCGCCAGATTGAGCTGGGCTGTAACAGCGCCGTCGATGCTGGCCTCTACACCTTTACCTTCGCCCGCACCGGCGCCAGCGTCAGTGGCCGTTACAGCTACAGTTACCGCTGGGATGGCGGGCAATGGCTGATCTCCAGCCACCATTCCTCGAAAATGCCGGAAAGTCATTAATCGGCACCGCAGGAGCGCCCGCACACGCATCAATTCGTGTTTACGATAACTTCTGTTCACCGGCGAATGCCGGTGGCGGAATTCAGCCCGGTGTTCCGGCCGGGGGGGGCTTCTGTCTGGGGCCGCGATCGATGCGCACCCGGTCGCGGCCTTCGGCCTTGGCCCGGTACAGGGCTTCATCGGTGCGGCGCACTATCTGTTCCCAACTCTGCCCAGGGCCGCCGGCCACCCCGAAGCTTGCGCTGATGCTGAGGGTCTTGCCCTGAGGATCGATGCAGACGCGGTGGCGGCGAATGGCCAGGCGCAGACGACGGGCCAGCAAGGCGGCCTCGGGCAGGCTGTAGCCTTCTATCAGTACCGCGAATTCTTCCCCACCATAGCGGCACAGATGGTCGTCCTGGCGCAGCAGGGCGCTCATCAAGACGGCGATGTCCCGTAGCACCTGGTCGCCCACCGGGTGACCGTGACCATCGTTGATGGCCTTGAAATGATCGATGTCGATCAGGATGAGATGGGGGCAGTCCTGGCGCCGGTTGCTGGCGGCGGCTCGCTCGCCCAGTTGATCGAAGGCCCGGCGGTTGAGCAGACTGGTCAGGCCGTCGGTAAGGGCCAGTTGCTCCAGTTCCCGGGTGAGCCGCTCTCGCTCTCTCAACCGCTCCGATAGCATGGCGATGGCACTGAACAGCCGCCGGATCTCTCCGGGGTCGGTGGGCTTGGGCCGGGGCGTGCCGAGACCGCCGTCCGTCAGGGCGATGACGGCGTCGGCCGCCCGCAGCAGTGGGCCGAACAGATAAAGCTGCAGCGCCAGTACCAGACCTCCCACCAGTAGCAGGGCGAGCAGGGTGACCAGGCTTTCCATGGCCAACGCCCGCAGGGCCTGCTCCTCCCGCAGCTCAAACTCCCGGACCGTCAGGTTCAGCAGCAGCTCACGCAACTCTTCCAGAGGCTTCATGGTGGCCACGTAATACTCGGTAAAGACAACGGGATCCAGCGAGTAGACCTGGTTGTCCCGGTCTTCGTCGAGCAGTTGATCGATAAGGGGGAGCCCCTCCCCAAAGTAACGCAGCTCGGCCTCTTGGCGCTTGTTGCGGATCCTGGCCTCCATCGGCAGGGCTTCCGAACTCGGTTTGAGCAGCGCCCAGAGTTCAAGCAGGCGGCCCCGGGTGACCTGGCCTTCGATACGGTTGCGCAGGGGAACGGGCTCGTGTGCCGCCATGGGGGCGATCAGGTAGGAGCCGAGGCGGCCCGCGTATTCACGCAGGTTGCTCAGCATCATGGCCTTAAGCACGGGAGCGGTTAGGGAGTCATCCCGGCGCAGCAGCTCTGCCGCCTGCCACTGGATCAGGCCGAAATAGCTGTCCCAGGCGGTGAACATGGCATCGATGGCGGCCTGGATATCATCGTAAGTCCTTTGTTCCTGGGGCCTTGACGCCACCCGATCCACCTGAAGACGGGCCGCTTCGATACGGCCGTGGATGTCGGTGAGCAGGGTGGGAGGAAAGCCGCCCGATTCGAGTTCATCCAGGCGTTGATCGGCGAGGGTTCTCAGTTTGTCCAGCCTGACTCGTGCCTGTTCCCGCAACTCGATGGAGGCCGCCATGTAAGTATTGGCCGGGCCGCGTTCGGCGGAGATCAGGTTGGCCGCCTCGAAGATGGCGGCAAAGTGGCGGATGTCCTGCGCGTTTTGCTGGGCTTTGAGAAAACTGGTGACAGACTGATAGAAGGTGATGCTCGCCAGTATCATGACGCACAACGCCGCCACCAGTGCCATACACCAGAGTTTCCATTTAAGGCTGTCCCACAGGGGATATCGCATTTTGCTATCCGGCATGCTGTTTGGCCAACGACTGACTCCTGGGCTCCTTCTTCTGCCGCCTCTGAACTGCGATAAAGTCGGGGGTCAGGCGCCCAGCTCCGTCGCCAGTTGGTCCGCCACCTGCTCCCAGGCGGCACCCAGGGCGCGCACTAGGGCGGGATAGCCGTCGTCTTCCAGAATCTGTTCGGCGCTGAAGGCGGCCTGGGCCAGCAGGCGGCCGTTGCCGTCCAGCAACTGCCACTGGCCCTCGGCCAGGGCGATGCCGTCGAAGCGGCCCTGGAAGCGGGTAACCTGTATCCGCAGGTCGCGCACCGGGGCGCCCTCCAGCAGCGGCTGGCCGCGGCTCACCACCTGGGCCCGGGGCAGGGCGCGGCCGAGCCGTTCCTGCAATACCCGCTGCAACTGGCCGGCGATGTCCTCGGCCCAGAGGTGCTGGCGCGCCTGGTACACCTCGATGTCGTTCAACTGCATGACGATGCCTTCGCCGTCCAGGTGTCCGGCCAGCCGCACCGGCGCCACCTGGATGGCCAGGCGGTGCTCAAACTGCCGTTCCGGCACCGTGCTTGGCAACAGATAGCTGGTGGTGCCGGGCTGGCTGGCGGAGCAGCCGGCCAGGCCGAGCAGGGCAGCCAGCAGCAGGGTCGGCAGGGGGCGGGTGCTCATTCTCATTTCGGGGCCCTCGGTTGTGGGTCTTCGGTCAGTTTCTTGTCAAAGATCAGGGCGTTGGGCTGATCGCTCAGGGTTCGCACCACCGGCTGCAAGTCGCGCATCAGTCGCTCCAGCCTGGACAGCGTCTGGGTCAGTTCGTCGTAGCCCTGGGAGTCGGGAGCGAAGCCCTGCAGGGTGTCGCGCAGCTGGCGCAGGGTGGCGTTGGCGTTTTCCGGCAACTGGCCGGTGGCCGGATCGGCCAGCAGCGCATCCACCGAGGCGGCGATGCCGCTTACTTTCGCCATGGTCTGCTGGGTGGTGGCCAGGGTGTCGTTGAGGGTGCTCAATATCGGCTCCACTTCCAGGCTGTTCAGCTTGTCCAGCAGGTTGGATACCTTCTGCTCGATCTGGGCGAAGCTGCCGGAGGTGGTGGGAAACACCGGTCGTTCCACGAAGGTCATGCGCTGGAAGGGCACCACGTCCTGGTGGAAATTGAGATCCACGAACAGGGCGCCGGTCAGCAGGTTGCCGGCCTTGAGTGAGGCGCGCAGGCCGTTGGTGAACATCCGATCCAGCCGCCGGTACCACTGGTCGGTGTCGATCTCCTGCCGTTCTTCGTCGAAGCGCTGGGGCTCGATGTGGATCAGCACCGGAATGGCGAAGCGGCTGAGCGAGTCGGGCTGGGGGGCGCTGAAGTTCCAGGGCACGCTGACCACGGTACCGATGCGCACGCCGCGGTATTCCACCGGGGCGCCGGGGCTCAGGCCCCGCACCGTGTCGTCTACCAGCAGCACGTATTCCAGATACTGGTTGTAGCTGCCTTCGTAGGCGCTGTCCTCGTCCGGGAAAAGTACATAGCTGGCGCCCGGCTTGGCGGGACGCCCCATGGCGGCGTTGTCCGGTACCCCGAAGGTGACGCCGCCACCTATCAGGGATTCGAGCGATGCCACGTTGACCCTAAAGCCCTGGGAATCCAGCCGGACATCGACGCCGGATGCGGTCCAGAATCGGGTGGTGCTGGTGACCAGTACTTCGTAGGGCGACTGGATGTAGAGCTGGTGGCGCATTTCCCGTTTCTCGGGATCGAAATGGCTGTCTTCCACCCGACCCACGGTGTAGCCCTGGTAGGTGACGGGGTCACCGGTGGAGATGGCGTTGCCCACCTGGCTGGCCAGGGTGATGCGCAGCCCCGGGGCATCGGGGGAGGCCACCGGCGGCTGTTCCAGCACGGTGAAGGTGTTCTGCGACTGTTCGCCGCTGCCTGGCAGCAGTTGGATATAGGCGCCCGAGAGCACGGTGCCCAGGCCGCTGATCCCCTCCCGGCCGATGCGGGGTTTGACCACCCAGAAGCGGGTGTCGTCGTTGAGCATGGCTTCGGCCTGGGGGCTCATGCGGGCGGTGATTTCGGCGTGGCTGAGATCGTCCGACAGCGTGACTTTTTCCACCCTGCCCACTTCCACGTTGCGGGTCTTGATCAGGGTCTTGCCCGCTTCTATGCCCTCGGCGTTGTTCATGATCAGGGTGATGGAGGGCCCCAGCTTGCTGAGGTTGTCGTAGATCATCCAGGCGCCGATCAACACGGCCACCAGGGGCACTATCCAGATGGGCGAGAGGGAGCGTTGGGTCCGGCGTTGGGCACGCTGGCTGTCAGACATAATCGGATTCCTTGGAAGCGCTATGGGCGGCGGCGCTCGGCCGGCCGGAATATGGTTCGGGCGAGGCGCCGGCCCAGATGGCCCTGGGGTCGAACAGCATGGCGGCCAGCATGGTCAGCACCACCACGGCGGCAAAGGCCAGGGCACCGGGGCCGGGTTCGATGGACATCAGGGAGCCGCTGCGGATCAGCGCCACCAGAATGGCGACCACGAACACGTCCACCATGGACCAGCGGCCGATAAACTCGGTGACGCGATACAGTCGGATACGGGTCAGGCGGTCGAGCGGTTTGCGGCGTTGCCGTACCACATGGCACAGCCACAGCAGCGCCAGCATCTTGCTCACCGGCACTACCACGCTGGCGGTAAAGATGATAAAGGCGATGGGCCAGTCGCCGTGCTGAATAAACAACAGTACCCCGCCCATGATGGTGGAGGGCTGAGTGGTGCCGAGCGAAGTGGTGATCATGATGGGGTAGAGGTTGGCCGGCAGGTACATGATGAGCGAGGCGGCCAGCAGCGCCAGGGTGGCCTGGTTGTTCACGCCGCGATAGGGATGCAGCGGCTCGTCGCAGCGCAGGCAGCGGCCC
The DNA here is from genome assembly GCF_041950555.1 of Zobellella sp. DQSA1. Classification (GTDB taxonomy): domain Bacteria; phylum Pseudomonadota; class Gammaproteobacteria; order Enterobacterales; family Aeromonadaceae; genus Oceanimonas. The sequence continues at coordinate 2,188,273 of NZ_CP169531.1, read as the reverse complement.
TTGCCGCTTTCCGGCTGGCGGTTCACCAGGCCGCAGGTATGGCAGCCGGTCAGGCCCTGCTCGGTAGCGGTGATGCCGGTACGGCTGCCTTCCGGCGCCATCGGCTCCCGGTCGAGGGAAAACCACAGCCAGTCGTTGTCGATGGACTGGGTGGTCAGCAACAGCAGCAGGGCATAGGCGCATAAGGTCCAGAACGACAGGCCCAGCCCGATATGGGCCATGCCCATCACCTTGATCAGACTCACCAGGGTGCCGATCACGAAGACATCCGCCATCATCCAGGGGGTGACGTGGCGCAGGGTGCGGGCAATCTGGCGGCTGCGCGGCAACGGCCGGCGCAACAGTACCCCCAGGCACAGCCAAGCCACGGAGCTCAGGTAAATCGCCGGCAGCACGATCACCGTCAGCAGCACGCACAGGGCCACCAGCGGCTGGTGCAGGCCAATCAGGGTGAAGGCGGTTTCGGTCAGCTCTATCCGGTTGCCGATGCCGCTGATATCGAAACTGATAAAGGGAAAGGCAACCGACAGCCCCAGGGTGAACAGGGTGGCCAGGCTAAGCGCCAGGCTACGTTCGGCCGGGTTGGCATGACGGCGCACCAGGGTGTGGCCGCAGCGCGGGCATTCGGCTTTTTCTCCCGGCTTCAGCGGCGGCAATGCCACCAGCAGGTCGCACTCGTGGCAGGCGCGCAGACGGCGCCGGGACACGGAGTGACGCCGGTGCCGGTGGGTGTTGGCTGCCCTGTCGGGAGCGGGAGCCGTATTGTGTTCAGCCAATATGACCTTATACCTCTGAATACTGCCTGTGAGTGGTTGATACTACGACAATTTTGCCCGGTTAATAAAGCACAACCGGGGTCGGTACTCCGGTGTTTCTGGGGGCGGAGGAGCGGGTGGCCATGGCGATGTTCACCGGGTCGGTGGCGAGGCGTACGTTATTTTTGTCGACAATCCGTGCTGTTGACTTGACGGATGTTGACGCGTGATGAAAATGACGCCGCCCGAGCGTTGGAACGCGGCCTTGCTGCCGAGCCTCGGACTTAGCCCGTGCCGTCCCGGTGAGCTGGGTGAACAGGCCCTGATCCAGCGGCCCGACGCCGCCGTGTATCGGGCCGCTTTTTCTGCCAAAGATTTACCCATATCCATTTCAAACGGTTGTGTTTTCTCTATAATGCCTAGCTTGTTGCAATTTTAAGCCGTTTCCGGAAATTATTAATGACCCAAGCCAAAGCCATGACCCTGCTGCTGGTCGATGACAGCAGAGTAGCCCGTCTCAGCCTGATGCGTCAGTTGAAAAGCTTACCGCTGTCGCTGGATATCCTGGAAGCCGCGTCGGCCGATGAAGCCCAGGCGCTGATGCAGGAGCGGCAGGCCGACGTGGCGCTGATCGACTTCAACATGCCCGGGCGCGACGGCATCGAGCTGGCCAGCCTCTTTCGGCAGAGCCACCCGCAGATGAAACTGGCTCTGGTCACCGCCAATATCCAGGATGCCCTGGTGAAACGGGCCCAGGAGCTGGAGATGACGTTTCTGGCCAAACCCGCCAGCCTGGAAGGCCTGGCCCGTTTCTTAGAGGTAGCCGAATGACTCTAACCCTGACCGCCGATGAACATGATGTCATTGTTGAGCTGATGAACATTGGCGTCGGGCGGGCGGCCAGCGCGCTGTCGCAACTGGTTCAGGACGAGGTGCTGCTGTCGGTGCCCCAACTGCAGTTTTTGTCTCCGGCCGAGGCCAGGGATATTTTCTGCCGCTCCATGCCCGGCCTGCTGGCCGGCGTGATCCAGGGCTTCCGGGGTTTTATGAGCGGCCGGGCCGCGCTGTTGTTTCCCGAAGATCGCAGCCTGGAGCTGGTCCGGGCCATGCTGGGGGCGGATCTGTCCGCCGACGAGATTTCCGAGCTGGAGCAGGAAACCCTGGCCGAACTCGGCAATATCCTGCTCAATAATTGCCTGGCGACCCTGGCCAACCTGCTCCATCAGCAGATCCAGACCGACCTGCCCCAGGCGTTCAATGTCGATACCCCCCACTTGCTGAACCGGTTGTCGCTGGAAGCGGATGGCGACGACTCGATGATCATGCTGGTACAGATAGACTTCAGCCTGCGTGAAAGTGCCCTGCAGGGGTATCTGGCGTTCCTGATTGACGTCCATTCGGCGGATACCTTTATCGAGGCGTTGCGCTGTTATCTGGCCGAGCTCGAGTGAGGACAGCCGCCATGGATGCCGCTTTGAGCCGCGTGAACGGGTTGAGCATGATCACCCTGGATCATATCGAAAGCGGCGTCATGCTGCTGGATGGTGAGCGGCGGGTGCGGTTCTGGAACCATTGGCTGGAGCAGCACAGCGGCATTGCTGCCCAGAACGCGGTGGGGCGGCACCTGGAGCAATTGTTCAGCGACCCCTTGCCGGCGGTACTGCTGGATGCGGTACGCGATGCCTGTGAATACCGGCTGTCGCGGCTATTGTCCCACCAACTGCATCCGCAACTGCTGCCGTTGCGCCGCCAGGCACCGTCCGGGGTGGGCAGCCCGCTGTTTCACTCCATGCTGTTGCGGCCCCTGGCGGAAAGTGAAGGGCTGACCCTGGTGCAGTTGCTCGACACCACCAATGCGGTGCGGCGTGAGCGCCACCTGCGCGACAAGGAGCAGGCGCTGCGCAAGGTACACCAGACCCTGTCCGAAGAGAAACAGTTTATCGACACGGTATTGAAAACCATCAGCGCCCTGGTGGTGGTGACCGATACCTATGGCCGTATTATCAGCATCAATCGCAGCTGTGAGCAACAGACCGGTTTCAGCGAGGAAGAAGTGCTGGGCCAGCCGCTGAAGGTACTGTTCAGTATCGAGACCTTCAACAACCTGATCGACAGCCCCTGGCAGTATGACGAGCCCCGTCCCTTCACCTGCCGTATGCAGAGTGCGGCGGGGGAACTGATGCATATCCGCTGGACGGTAAAAAGCGTCGGCGATGCCGGCCACCCCCCCCGTTATCTGATTTATACCGGCCAGGACATCACCGAACGGGAACGGGCCGACGCCTTGCTGCGTCTGGAACGGGAGATCCTGGAAATGGCCACCGCCGGCGAGCAGCCGGACAAGACCCTGGATCATATCTGCCTGGCGCTGGAGCGCCAGCTGGAGCAATGCCGGGTGGCGGTGCTCCAGCTGGCGGCGGATGAGCGGCTGCTGGTCAACAACGGGCCCGGCTTGCCGGGCGATTTTGGCCCTCGCCTGGCCGCCCTGCAAACCGAAAGCATGCTGCGCGTTGTGCAGCCGGGGCTGCAAAGCGGCCGCCTGCAGGTATTCGTGGCCGAGGGCGCGGCGGCCCGCTGGCAGCCGTGGCTGGCGCTGGCCAGAGAGCATGACATGGCCGGCTGCTGGCTGATGCCTATTCACGCCAGTACGCATGCGCCCCAGAGTCTGCTGGCGGTGTTCCCCCGCCAGCATACCCATCCCTCGACGCACGAGCAGATGGTGATCCAGCGTATTGCTCACCTGACGGCGTTGATCCTGGAGCGTCACCTGCAGCAGGAGCGGATCCGCTATCTGGCCCTGCACGATTCCCTGACCGGCCTGGCCAACCGCAGCCTGCTCAACGAACAGCTGCTGCGCAGCATTCACCGGGGACGCAGGGAGCAGCAGCCATTCGCGTTGCTGTTTATCGATCTGGACGGTTTCAAGGCGCTCAACGACACCCATGGCCACGATGCGGGCGACGCCTACCTGGCCGCCCTCGGTCACCGCCTGAAAACCCATTTGCGGGCCACCGACTGTTGTGCCCGTACCGGTGGCGATGAATTCGTGGTGTTGCTGGAGGCGGTGGCCGATGAAACCTCGGCCCGGCGCATCGCCGAAACCGTATTGCGGCTGGTGTCCACCCCGCTGGACTGGAGCGGGCACGCCCTGCAGGTGTCGGCCTCCATCGGCATCGCGCTCTATCCGGAAGACGGCGACAGCGCCGATGCCCTGTTGACCCGGGCGGACAACGCCATGTACGGTGCCAAGGCCGGGGGCAAGGGCCGCATAGTCCGGCTGTGGGGATAAGCCCCCTGGTGTCAGGGGGGGAATATGCCCGCGGGATCGCTCCTGGCGGGCGCCGAGCAGCTGAACCGTCGGAGAGCGGGGGAGCAAGAATGATGGCACTGCCATGGCACTGCCGACAGGCAAGGGATGGCGATGGCTGTATACACCGAACGGGCACCCGGCCTGGCGCTGGAGCGCCCTGGGCGGGCTCGCACTGACCTTTGCCGCCGACGGCCTGACGCAGCTCGGCTTTGCCCACGGCAGCCTGTATCCGCCCGTCATCCTGCTGGCCCTTTTTACCGGCAGAATCGGCTTCGTGCTCGCCATTGCCCTGGCGGCCGCCGGGCTGACCGTGGCGGGCATCTTCCTTTCCCCGGCAGCGCCAGCGGATTTTTCACCTGTCTTCGTGCTGGCCAACCGGTTGCTGGCCCTGGCGGGCATCGGCCTGAGTTGCCTCCTTTCCGTCGTCATTATCCATTACCTGCGACAGCTACAGCCAGGCCATCTACGGCCTGGCCATCGGGCCCGGGGTCGGCTCCTGCGGCACCGCCATGTACCGGCGCCAGACGGTGATCGTGGAGGACATCGCGACCGATCCCCTGTGGGCGGCCTACAAGGAGCTGGCTCTGGCCCATGAGCTGCGGGCCTGCTGGTCCATGCCGGTGATGGACGGCGAGGGCCGGGTACTGGCCAGCTTTGCCCTCTATCACCATAACCCCAAGGCACCTACCGAGGCTGACCGTGCCCTGATCGGCCGTACCAGCCATATCGTCGGGCTGGCGCTGGAACGTCACCGGCAGGAAGCCGCCCTGCGCTCCCTGGAGGAACAGCTGCGTCATGCCCAGCGGGTGGAGGCCGTGGGCCAGTTGACCGGCGGTATCGCCCATGACTTCAACAACCTGCTGACGGTGATCCTGGGCAACGGCGAACTGCTGCAGGAGCAGCTGGCGCGGGAGCCGGCGCTGGCCGGGTTGGCGCAGATGATGGTGGCGGCCGCTCAGCGGGGGGCGGATCTGACTCATCGGCTGCTGGCCTTTGCCCGCCGTCAGGCGTTGGAGCCCAAGGTGATCCAGGTCAACGACCTGGTCGAGGGGATGCGCCCGCTGCTGACCCGCGCCCTGGGCCGGCATATCAGCATGGAACTGCGGCCGTCCACCGGGCTCGGGCCGGCGCTGGTGGATCCGGGCCAGCTGGAAAGCGCCCTGCTCAATCTGTGTATCAATGCCTGGGATGCGATGCCCGAAGGCGGGCGACTGACCCTGGAAACCGCCGATATCCGGCTGGACCAGGGCTATGCCGCCAGCCATGCTGAGGTGGCGCCCGGCAACTATGTGCTGCTGGCCGTGTCGGATACCGGCTGCGGCATTCCCCCCGAGCATCTGGGGCGGATTTTCGAGCCCTTCTTCACCACCAAGGAAAAGGGCAAGGGCTCGGGATTGGGCCTGTCTATGGTGTTCGGTTTTATCCGCCAGAGCAATGGCCACCGAGCCCGGTATCGGTACCCTGGTGAAGATGTATTTGCCCAGAGCCGACACCGGGGCCGTCACCGGGGCGACTGAGGAGGAGCCGGCGGATAACATGGTGCCGCTGCATCATGGTGGCAGCGAATGCATCCTGCTGGTGGAGGATGATGAGCTGGTGCGCCGGTATGCGGAGGAACAGCTGCTGGGCCTCGGCTTCAGGGTGCTGAGTGCCGGCAATGGCCATGATGCGCTGACCCTGCTGCAGCAAAGTGATGACATCGATTTGCTGTTTACCGATGTGGTGATGCCCGGCGGCATGGGGGGCGCCGGACTGGCTGCCAGGGCGAAAGGGTTCAGGCCGGGGATCAAGGTGCTGCTCACTTCGGGCTACACTGAGAATGCCATTGTTCGTCACGGTCGCCTGGACCGGGGGGGTTGCTGTTGGGTAAGCCATACCGGCGGGCGGAGCTGCTGGCGAAGGTTCGGCAGGCGATTGATCATTCATAACAAAGATGCACGGTTTCCTTATGAGCAAGACACGGTTATTAATCCTGGACGATGACCCCATGACGGGGCAGACCCTTGCGCGCATTGCCGAGTTCGCCGGGGCCGAAGTCCGGTTTACCACCAGCCCGGACGACTTTTTCCGGCTGGTGGAGGAATGGCAACCGAATACCATAGTGCTCGATCTGGTGATGCCCCAGATGGATGGGGTGCAGGTGATGTCGGCCCTGGCCGACAGGGGCTGCACCGCCCGCCTGATCATCAGCAGCGGGGTGGGCAGCCGGGTGCTGGACGCCGCCGGCCGCTCCGCCGCCGGGCATGGCCTCAATATTGCCGGCGTGCTGCCCAAGCCTTTTACACCCACGGAGTTCAGGGCCCTGCTGGCCGATGAGCCGCCGGCCGGCAGGGCCGGTGCGGGCACCGAGGCGGGGGGAGCAGCTCTGCGCCCGCCCAGCCTGGAAGATATGCGCCAGGCCCTGAGACGCGGCGATATCCATGTGGTCTACCAGCCCAAGGTGGCCTGTCGGAGTTCTGAGCTGACCGGTTTCGAAGTCCTGGCCCGCTGGCAGCATCCGGAGCTGGGGGCCATCGCCCCGGAGACCTTTATCGCCTTGGCCGAGTCGGGTGGGCTGATCGACGCTCTGACCGAGCAGGTACTGGAACTGGCCCTGCACTGGTTCGCCCGGCTGCACCGGGTGGACGGACCGCTGGCGGCGGTGCTGACCCCGGCCTCGCCCCTGAAGACACTGACCCTGTCTATCAATATCTCGGCCCGTTCCCTGGGCAACCCGGCCTTGTTCGAATGGCTGGAGCGCCGTTGCGAGGCGCTGGGGCTGGCGCCGGAGCGTTTGATCTTCGAACTGACCGAAACCAGTGCCATGGAGGATCCGGTTGCCTCCCTGGATATCCTGACCCGGTTGCGGATGAAAGGGTTCCAGCTGTCGCTGGATGATTTCGGTACCGGTTTTTCCTCCATGCTGCAGCTGGTCCGGCTGCCGTTTTCCGAGCTCAAGGTGGACAAGTCTTTCGTGATGACAGCCAGTCAGTCCCAGGAGTCGCGGGCGGTGATCAAGTCGGTGATCGAACTGGGGCACAGCCTGGGCCTGCAGGTGACGGCGGAAGGCATCGAGGATCTGGATACGCTCGGCTATTTACGGGATCAGGGGTGCGATCTGGCGCAGGGCTACCTGATCGCCCGCCCCATGGTAGAGGCGGAGCTGCTGGCCTGGATCCGGGACTACCAGACGCGCCGGGAAGCCGGGCGTTTGCAGAGCCTGCACGATATTCAGCTGCTGGATACTCCGCCGGAAGAGCGTTTCGACCGCCTGACCCGGCTGGCCAGGCGGCTGTTCGACATGCCGATTGTGCTGGTCAGCCTGGTAGATGAAAAGCGGCAGTGGTGCAAATCCCGGCAGGGGCTGGAGGTGGAGCAGACGCCGCGTGACATCTCCTTCTGTACCCACGCCATCGAGCAGAATGGGGTCTATGTGGTCGGGGATACCCTGGCCGATCCTGCTTACTCCGGCAATCCGCTGGTGACCGGCGAGCCTGGTATCCGATTCTATGCCGGTTGCCCATTGAGGGCGCCCGATGGAAACAAACTGGGCACCCTTTGCCTTATTGACAAGGTGCCCCGGCTGTTCGGTGAAAAGGACGTCGCCCTGCTGGCCGACCTGGCCTACCTGGTGGAGCGAGAGCTGACTGCCGATCGGGCCGCCGGTATCGATCACCTGACCGGACTGCTGAACCGGCAGGGGTTTGAGCTGGCGGCCGAAGAGGTGCTGGGCTTCTGTGCCCGCTGGGCGTTGCCGGCAGCCCTGCTGCTGCTGGATCTGAACGGGCTCAAGCGGTTCAGCGAACAGGGGGGGTATGAGGCCGGGGAGCAGGCCCAGGTGGTCTTTGCCGGTGTACTGCGGGAAGCGTTTCGGGAGTCGGATTTGAAGGCCCGGGTGCGGGGAGATGAATTTGCGGTGTTGCTGATCGATACCGGGCGGCAACAAACCGAACATGCTCTTGAACGCCTGGAGCAGCTGCTGGCGGTAGTTAATGCCGGCGGTTCGCTGTCCTTTCCCCTGAGCTATGAGCTGGGGGTGGAGGTGATCCGCCCCGATCGACAGGAAACGCTGTCCACCCTGTTGAACCGGATCGACAGCGGCAACCGGGGGCATACCACGGAGGAGCAGGGCTGAGCAGGTGAGGCTCAGCGGCGATAAGCAACAAAAAGCCCCGCCGCGGCGGGGCTGTTATCAGGGGAGGATCAGATCACCGCGGCGACGGCGTCGCACAGGGCGTCGATGTTCGACTTGGTGATGCCGGCCACACTGATACGGCCCGAGCCCACGATGTAGATGCCGAACTCGTTTTTCAGCCGCTCCACCTGCTCCTTGTTCAGGCCGGAGAAGGAGAACATGCCGTTCTGGCGGGCGATAAAGCTGAAGTCCTGATCCACGCCGCGGCTGGACAGTTTGTCCACCAGCAGGGTACGCATTTCCTGGATGCGGTCACGCATTTCGGCCAGCTCGTTCAGCCAGTCCTGGTACAGCTCCGGATCCTCGGCCACCAGGGCCACCACGGCGGCACCGTGAGAGGGCGGGTTGGAGTAGTTGGCTCGGATGATGGTTTTCACCTGGCTGAAGGCGGTGTCGGCCACGGCGGCGTCGGTGGCCACCAGGGTGAAGGCGCCCACCCGCTCGTTGTACAGGCCGAAATTCTTGGAGAAGGAGCTGGCGATCAGCAGTTCCTGGTTGTGTTCGGCGAATACCCGCAGGCCGTAGGCGTCTTCTTCAATGCCCTTGGCGAAACCCTGGTAGGCGAAGTCGAACAGTGGCAGCCAGCCTTTCTCGGCGGACAACTTGGCCAGTTGTTGCCATTGCTCCGCGGTGGGATCGATGCCGGTGGGGTTGTGGCAGCAACCGTGCAGCAGCACCACGTCGCCGGCCTTGGCCTGGGCCAGATCGGCCAGCATGGCGTCGAAGTCCAGATCCTTGGTCTCGGCGTTGTAGTAGCCGTATTCCTTCACGTCCAGGCCGGCGGCGGTAAACACGGCGCGGTGATTGGCCCAGGTGGGGTTGGAGATCCAGATGGTGCCTGCGTCGAGCTGGCGGGCGATGAATTCACCGGCGATGCGCAGGGCTCCGGTGCCACCCGGAGCCTGGGCGGTGCGGGCGCGTCTGGCTTCGGTCACGGCGGAGCCGGTGCCGAACAGCAACTGCTGCACCACGCGGCCATAGGCCTCGGTGCCTTCAATGCTGAGGTAGTTCTTGGTGGTCTGCTCCTGCACCAGACGGGCTTCGGCTTTTTTCACGCAGCGCAGTACCGGGGTCTGGCCGGCTTCGTCTTTGTAGATGCCCACACCCAGGTTGATTTTGTCGGTACGGGGATCTTTGCGGAACGCATCGGTAAGGCCCAGGATGGGATCGGCAGGGGCGGCGGTGACCTTCTCGAACATGGTAGTGTTAATTCCTTGTGATGATAAACATGGTCCGGGTCGCAGGCTGCGACAGCCCCTAGTTATAACACTTGCGCCCCCATTAAAAAATGGCTTTCACCGGGGAATTTGTGCCCGGGCTTTCAGTGCCGGATGCACCAGCAGCCAGTAGCTGGACAGGGCCAGCCAGGTGCACAGGGTCATCACCAGCGCCATGGGCAGGGCCGAGGGAGCGTGGCTGGCATTGACCGCGAAGGCAGCCACCGCCCCCAGGCCGAAACGGGTGGTGCCGGCCAGGGCCGAGGCGGTACCGGCGGTCTCCGGAAAATGGCTGAGCAGACCGGCCATGGCATTGGCGCCGATCAGGCTGATCTGGGCGATCAGCACCATGATCGGCAGCACTATGCCCCAGAGACCGCCCAGGCCGGTGGCGGCATTGAATATCAGCACCAGGGCGGCCAGGGCCGCCATGGTGAGCCCCACCTTGAGCAGGCGGTCGCTGCCGAGGCGTTTTACCAGCCGGCTGTTGCCGAAGGTGAGCACCATCATCAGCAGAATGTTCATGCCGAACAACAGGCCGTAGTGCTGGGCCGGGACCCCGAACAGCTCGATATAGACCAGCGGCGAGCCGGAGATAAAGGCGAACATGGAGGCGGTGGTGAGCGCGCCGCACAGGATATAGCCCAAGGCCGCCCGGTGGCTCAGTACCTTGCCGTAGTTGCGCAGTATGGGCAGCAGCCGGAACGGCTGGCGCAGCTCGGGCTTGAGGGTTTCCGGGATCTTGATGGCCAGGGTGATGCTGACCAGGGCGCCGATGGCCGCCAGCAGCACGAAGATGCCGTGCCAGTGGGCCACCAGCAGCAGGTAACCGCCGATAATGGGGGCGAGCAGGGGGGCCAGGGTCATTACCAGGATTACCATGGACATCACCCGGGCGAACATGTCCCGATCGAACATGTCCCTCAACAGGGCGTTGAGCACCACGGAACCGGCCGCGCCGCCGATGGCCTGCAGCAGGCGAAAGGCCATCAGCGTTTCTATGCTGTCGGCAAAGGCACATCCCAGGCTGGCCAGGGTAAAGAGCGCCAGTCCGCCCAGCATCACCGGCTTGCGGCCGACGCTGTCGGCCAGGGGACCGTAGAACAGCTGGCCCAGGGCGAAACCGGCCAGGAACACGCTGATGGTGAGCTGGGCCTGGGCCACTGGCACGCCGAGATCCCGGGCGATGGTGGGCAGGCTCGGCAGGTACATGTCGATGGCGAGCGGGGTCAGGCCGGCGAGGCTCGCCAGCAGTAAAAGCAGGGAAAGGGGCAGACCCATGTGGAGATTCCAACGGTAACAAGTGTAACCAATTTAAACATGATAACCATTATCATGCAAAAGATGTCCGCCTCAGAAGCGGTTTGAGTTCTGCCGTACTCGGCCAAAGCGCATTGCCCCGCCAACCGCCAGGTGCGCAGCGTGTCGGTGGCCCTGTTGCCGCTGCGCTGGGGGGAGCAGCAGGCAGCCTTGCCGAGATCGTAAACAGGCTCTTAGGGGCGGTAGGGGTAGATATGCAGCCGGGGAATGAGCGGCCCCTCGGTGATGCTGGCCTCGCGCCGTTTGCGGATGGTGGCCGGGGGATAGTCTCCGAGCGGAGTCACCGCCGGCAGCTCGTCCTGGCACAGGATAAGGGGCAGGTGGGCCTTGACCTGTTGCTGGCGGGGTTTTATCTCCTCGCACCAGCGCACATTGACCATGGGATGGGTCTTGACCGGCCGGCGCAGGCGCAGCTCCACTCCCGGCGGCAGTCGTTTCACGTCGTAAATTTCCCGATCCACGCATTGCAGCCAGGTCCGGGCGTCGACCAGGGGCGGGGGTTTCTGCCGGGATTCGGTGAGCTGCCCGACCAACTGGTCCTTGTCGATTTTCTGGATGATCTGCTTGTTGGCCCAGGTAAAGCCCAGCCGCGAAGCCGGACGGGGCAGCAGCACCAACTGGCGGTAGACCTGCAGGGTGACGAGGCCGGGCAGGGTGTCGTGCACCAGGGTGAACTTCTTGTCGCGGCCTTCGGCCTCCTGTACCTGGGCGCGAAACTGCAGCTTGAGCCGGTTGATTTCGGCCACCAGGGGATCGAGCTGCTGCCGGCATGCCGCCGGCAGCAGCAGGTAGCCGGGCAGGCGGAAACTGGCCTTGGCCGAACAGTCGGGGCGGATATACCACTGGCGGTAGCCGTCGAGGGCGGCGGCGACCGCCTCGCCGCCATCGAGCCGGGCCACCCGGATGTGGGTGACGGGCTCATGCTCCTGGCCGGTGGCCACGTCGGGCAAGGGGAAACAGCCGGCCTGGAGCGGTGCACCGGCCGCCTGGGTGATGACTTCGGACAATGCCGCCAGGGCGGACTCCAGCTCGGAGAAGGTATGGCGCAGCCTTGCGGCAAGAGTGAACATGGTTTATGCCAACATACTTGGGATGCCTTTGAATCTAGCAGGCTGTCCGCATCGATGCAAGGACTGGCGGCCGGAACACGGCGGCAAACCAGAGCTTGTGTGGGCAGGTTGTCCTTTATTTTACATAATACTCCTTGTGGCGAAGTATGGATTTTAGAAAGCCCCGATTTATTAAGAACCTGTTGACGATCTCTGCAAGGCAGCCTGCTCCCCCCGCAAAGAGGCACCAGCGCTACCGACACGCCTCAAGCTCATCCCCGTGATGGCTGGCGGAGGCAATCCCTGTTGCCTCTTTCAAGCTCCAATGCCGTCTGATGGTTGCGCCAGCAAGTGGCACTGGTGCTGATGGGGAGGGCGAAGGGTACTTTCTGTTGCAGGGATGAAACAGAGAGCGTACATGGGACGAGCATGCTCGTCGTGACGAAACGGCGAGTGTCATGTCTCATCGCGTGTCGGCGGAGCAGTGCGCTTTGGCCGAGAACAAAAGATCGTAAACAGGTCCTAACAAAGAGGAGCCGGTCAAGTCAAAGTTGACCGGCTCCTCTTCAGGGGGCGTGCTTACTTATGCCGCGCTTTCAGCTTGTTGACCACGTCGGTCAGTTCAAGGCCTTCCTGCTGCAGCAGCACGGTGAGGTGGTAGAGCAAGTCGGCGGACTCGCTGACCAGCTCCTCGTGGTCGTGCACCGTGGCGGCGAGTGCCGTTTCCACCCCTTCCTCGCCCACCTTCTGGGCGATGCGCTTGGTGCCCCTGGCGTAGAGGCTGGCGGTGTAGCTGGTGGCCGGATCCGCGCCCTTGCGGCTGGCCAGCACCTGCTCCAGCTCGGCGAGGAAGCTCAAGGACGGCAACTGCTGGTCGTTGAAGCAGGACACATTGCCCAGGTGGCAGGTGGGGCCGATGGGCTCCACCATCGCCAGCAGGGTGTCCTGGTCACAGTCGGTGCTGAGGTCGCGCAACTGCAGCACATGGCCCGAGGTCTCGCCCTTGGTCCACAGCCGGTTCTTGGTGCGGCTGAAGAAGGTGACCTGGCCGGTTTCCTGGGTTTTGGCCAGGGCGTCCTTGTTCATGTAGCCCAGCATCAGCACCCGGCCACTGTGGCAGTCCTGGACGATGGCCGGCATCAGGCCGTCGACCTTGTCCCAGTCCAGTTGGTTGGCGTCAATCACGGATCACCACTCCTTCTTGCTTGAGGTATTGCTTGAGATCACCGATATCGATGATGCCCTTGTGGAACACCGATGCCGCCAGGGCCCCGTCCACGTCCGCCTGCAGGAAGGCGTCGCGAAAATGCACCATCTCGCCGGCGCCGCCGGAGGCGATGAGCGGCACCTGGCACAGGGCACGCACCCGCAGCAGTTGCTCGATGTCGTAACCCTGGCGCACCCCGTCCTGGTTCATCACGTTGAGCACGATTTCGCCCGCGCCGCGTCGCTGCACCTCTTCCACCCAGTCGAAGGTGCTCCATTGGGTCACCTGGGTGCGGCTCTCGTCGCCGGTGAACTGGTGCACCTGATACTGGCCGGTGGCCTCGTCATAGTAGGAGTCGATGCCGACCACGATGCACTGCACGCCGAAGGTGTCCGCCAGCTCGGTGATGAGGGCCGGATTGGCCAGGGCCGGGGAGTTGATGGAGATCTTGTCGGCGCCGAATTCCAGGATGCGGGCCGCGTCCTCGATGGACTTGATGCCGCCGGCCACGCAGAAGGGGATGTCGATCACTTCCGCCACCCGGCTGACCCAGCTCTTGTCCACCACCCGCTCTTGGCTGGAGGCGGTGATGTCGTAGAACACCAGCTCGTCGGCGCCCTCGGCGGCGTAGCGCTCGGCCAGCGGCACTATGTCGCCGATGATCTCGTGGTTGCGGAATTTCACGCCCTTGACCACCTGGCCGTCTTTCACGTCCAGGCAGGGGATTATGCGTCTTGCCAGCATGAAATGGCCTCCTTGACGGTGAACTTGCCTTCGAGCAGGGAACGGCCCAGGATCACCCCGGCCACGCCGGTGCCCTTGAGCGCCTCTATGTCATCGATATTGCCGATGCCGCCCGAAGCCTGCCAGAGGATGGTGGGGTAGCGGGCGGCCAGCTCCCGGTACAGGGCCACGTTGGAGCCGGACAGGGTGCCGTCCTTGGAGATGTCGGTGCACAGCACGTGGCACAGGCCGGCGGGCAGGTAGTGCTCGAGCAGGGCCTCGATGGTGATGCCGCTGTCCTGCTGCCAACCGGCGATGGCGATCTTCTTCTCGCCCTCGGGGGTGATGTTGATGTCGAGTGCCAGCACGATGCGCTCGGGGCCGTACTGCTTGATCCAGCCAGCCACCAGCTCCGGGTTTTTCACCGCGGTGGAGCCGATCACCACCCGCTGGGCGCCGATGTCGAGCAGGTCCTTCACGTCCTGCTCGGTGCGGATGCCGCCGCCGATCTGCACCGGCACGGCGGTGTTTTCAATCAAGGAGCGGATAACGTCCAGCTGGCGGCGGGAGCTGTCCTTGGCGCCGTCGAGATCCACCAGGTGCAGTTGGGTCGCGCCTTCGGCCACATAGAGGTCGAAGCGCTCCTGGGGCGAGGCGGTGTATTCGGTCTTCTGCTGGTAGTCGCCCTGGTACAGGCGCACCACCTTGCCACCGATCAGATCTATTGCAGGGATAATCATGGGTTATGGCTCCAGGAAAATGTCCGCTGTTGGGCACCTTGCCGCATACGATCAATCAGATCTATTGCAGGGATAATCATGGGTTACGGCTCCAGGAAAATGTCCGCTGTTGGGCACCTTGCCGCATACGATCAATCAGATCTATTGCAGGGATAATCATGGGTTACGGCTCCAGGAAAATGTCCGCTGTTGGGCACCTTGCCGCATACGATCAATCAGATCTATTGCAGGGATAATCATGGGTTACAGCTCCAGGAAATTTTTCAGCAGTTGGGCACCGGCGGCACCGGAGCGCTCCGGGTGGAATTGCACGCCGAAGAAGTTCTCCTGGCCGATGGCGGCGCTGAACGCCTGGCCATACTGGCAGGAGGCCAGGGTGTATTCGCCCACCGGCACCGCGTAGGAGTGCACGAAGTAGAAGAAGCTGCCGTCGGGAATGTCCTTGAACAGCGGGTGGCCGGGCATGGGGGTGACCTGGTTCCAGCCCATGTGCGGCAGGCGGATGCCGTCACCGCCCACCATCTTGGTACAGTCGGCGTCGATCTTGCCGAGGCAGTCCACGTTGCCCTCTTCGGAGCGGTTGACCAGCATCTGCATGCCCAGGCAGATGCCGAGCACCGGCTGCTGCAACCGGTTGACAAGTTCGATCAGGTTGCGCTCTTTCAGGTTTTTCATCGCCTCGCGGGCGGTGCCCACGCCGGGCAGGAACAGCTTGTCGGCGGCCAGCACCACCTGCGGATCCTTGCTCACCTCTACCTGGTAGTCCAGCCGTTCGATGGCGTAGCGCACGGAGGACAGGTTGGCGCAGCCGGTATCTATGATAACAACCTTCACAATACCCCCTTGCTCGACGGCAGATCATCGCCTTCGACCCGGATGGCCTGGCGCAGGGCCCGGCCGAAGCCCTTGAACAGGCTTTCCACCATGTGGTGGGTGTTGTGGCCGGTGACCTTGAGGTGGATGTTGGCGGCCAGGCTGTCGCTTAAGGAGCGGAAGAAATGGGGCACCATTTCCACCGCCATGTCGCCCACGCTGTCCCGGTGGAACTCGGCCTCGAACACCATGTAGGGACGGCCGGACAGGTCCAGGGTGATGGCCGCCTCGCACTCGTCCATCGGCAGCACGAAGCCGAAGCGGCCGATGCCGCGCTTGTTGCCGAGCGCCTTGCGCAACGCCTCGCCCAGGGCCAGGGCGGTGTCTTCCACCGTGTGGTGATCGTCGATGTGCAGGTCGCCCTCGACCGCCACTTCCAGGTGGAAACCGCCGTGGGTGGCGATTTGATCCAGCATGTGGTCGAAGAAGCCGAGCCCGGTGTGGATCTGGTTGCCGCCGCTCTGGTCCAGATCCAGCTTGATGCGGATATCGGTTTCCTTGGTGGTGCGGGTCACCTCGGCGGTGCGGCCGCGGCTCAGCAGGCGCGCCACGATTTCGGGCCAGCCCAGGTCGTTGTGGCCGTAGTGCAGGCCGGGCAAGCCCATGTTCTCGGCCAACTGCATGTCGGTGATGCGATCGCCGATCACCCAGGAGTCGGTGAAGTCGATGCGGCCGGCTTGCAGGTAGTCCTTGACCAGCCCCAGGCGCGGCTTGCGGCAGGCGCAGTCGTCGTGCTGGAAGTGGGGGCAGATCAGGATGTCGTCGAATTTGACGCCCTGGGAAGTCAGGATCTGCATCATCAGGTTGTGGGGGGCGTCGAAGTCGGCTTGCGGGAAGCTGTCGGTGCCCAGGCCGTCCTGGTTGGTGACCATCACCAGCCGGTAGCCCGCATCCTGCAGCTTGAGCAGGGCGGGGATCATACCGGGCAGGAAGGCCAGTTTGTCGAGCCGGTCCAGTTGCTTGTCGACCGGTGGCTCTTCCACCATGGTGCCGTCGCGGTCGATGAATAAAATACGTTCCTTAGTCACTTATTGCTCCTGTTGCAGTACGGCGAGTACTGCGTCCATTTCGGCTTGGTCGCCGATGGTGATACGAATACAGTCGGCCAGCCCCGGCTTGCCGGAAAAATCACGCAGTATGATACCCGCCTTGCTCATGCGGTCAAAGACGGCGCTGCCCGGGGTGAAGCGCACCAGCAGGTAGTTGCCGTGGGGGGCGAACACTTCCTTGACCAGGGCGTTGCCGGCCAGCTGTCCGGCCAATTCCGTCTTGAGGCGGTTGATCTCCGCCACCCGCGCGCGCATCCGTGCGAGGCCGTCACTGCTCAGGGCCTGGGCGGCAATCTGGGCCACCGGCTCGGGGATGGGGTAGGGGGCGATAACCTTGAGCAGCAGTTGCACCACTTCCGGGTTGGCCAGGGTGAAGCCGCAGCGGATGCCGGCCAGGCCGAAGGCCTTGGACAGGGTGCGGATAAGCACCAGCTCCGGGTAGTCGGCCAGCAGGCCGGCCTGGCTGGCCTCGGGGCAGAATTCGATATAGGCCTCGTCCACCACCACCAATGCCCGACCCCGGGCGGCCTCGAGCAGGCGGATAAGGCCGCGGCTCTCCACCAGATCGCCGGTCGGGTTGTTGGGCGAGCACAGGAACACCAGTTTGGTCTCGTCCAGGCGGCTGATGATGCCATCGAAGTCGGGCCGGCGATCGGCCTGCAGCGGCACGTCGATGATGCCCACGCCGTTGGTCTCGGCGCTGATGGCGTACATGCCGTAGGTGGGGGTGCAGATGAGGATCTTGTCCCGGCCCGGCTCGCAGAAGGTGCGAATAAGGAGCTCTATGCCCTCGTCACCGCCACGGCTGACCAGCACCTGTTCGGGGGCCAGGCCGGCGTAGGCGGCGTAGCGGTTGATCACCGCGGGCGGCTGGCACTCGGGGTAGCGGTTGAGGCGCGAGCTGTCCAGGGTGAAGCTGCCGCTGTCCGCCGCTTCGTTGGCGTTCAGCCAGATGTGGCCCTGGCCGCCGATACGGCGGGCGGACTGGTAGGGGGTGAGCGCCTGAACCTGGGCGCGGGCCAGTTGGGTGAGGCTCATGCTTGTTTCTCCAGTTTGGCCAGCCGCAGGCTGACCGCGTTCTTGTGGGCATCCAGGGTTTCGGTGGCGGCGAGCAGTTCCACCGCCGGGCCTATGGCTTGCAGCCCCGCCGGGCTCAGTTCCTGCACCGTGTAGCGGCGCTGGTAGTCGGCCAGTCCCAGGCTCGAATAGGTGCGGGCATAGCCGTAGGTGGGCAGGGTGTGGTTGGTGCCGCTGGCGTAATCGCCCACCGACTCCGGGGTCCAGGCGCCGAGGAAGATGGAGCCGGCGTTCCTGAACCTGGGCAGCAGGGCGCGCGGATCCTCGGTTTGCACGATGAGGTGCTCGGGCGCATAGGCGTTGGAAATGGCGGCGGCCTGGGCCAGATCGTCACAGATAAAGGTGCGGCTCTCGGCCAGGGCCTGACGGGCGATATCGGCCCGGGACAGCGTTGCCAACTGCTCGGCCAGGGCGGCATCGACCCGCTCGGCCAGGGCACGGCTGGGAGTGACCAGTATCACCTGGGAGTCGGGGCCGTGCTCGGCCTGGGACAGCAGATCCGAGGCGATAAAGGCGGCGTCGGCGGACTCGTCGGCGATCACCAGCACTTCGGACGGGCCGGCGGGCATGTCGATGGCGGCCCCGTTCACATCGGCGGCCACCTGGCGTTTGGCTTCGGTCACCCAGGTGTTGCCCGGGCCGAAGATCTTGTCCACCTTGGTCACCGTCTCGGTGCCGTAGGCCATGGCCGCCACTGCCTGGGCGCCGCCCAGGGTATAGATGGCATCCACGCCGCAGCGCCGGGCGGTATAGACGATGGCGTCGTTGACCGGTGGTGGCGAGCACAGCACCACCCGCTCGCAACCGGCCAGGCGGGCCGGTATGGCCAGCATCATGACGGTGGACACCAAAGGCGCGCTGCCGCCGGGTACATAGAGGCCGACCTTTTCGATGGGCTGGAAGTGCAGCTCGCAGCGCACTCCCGGTTGGGTGTCCAGGCTGATGGGGGTCGGCACCTGGGCCTGGTGGAAGGCGCTGATATTGTCGATGGCCAGTTCGATGGCGGCTTTCAGCTCCTCGCTTACCCGCGTACCGGCGGCCGCTATTTCCTCGTCGCTCAGTTGCAGGCGCGCTAACTCCACCTGATCCAGGGTGCGGGTCAGTTGCAGCAGGGCGGCATCACCGCCGGCGCGTACCTGGTCGATAATGGCGGCGACCTGGGTTTCCCGGCCGTTTTGGGCCAGGGCCGGGCGACGCAGGGCGGCGGCCTGTTCTTGCTTGCTCAGTTGCTTCCAGTCGAGGGTCTGCATGGCTTACTCCATCATCTTCTCGATGGGCAGCACCAGGATGGAAGAGGCGCCCAGGGCCTTCAGGCCTTCCATGGTTTCCCAGAACAGATCCTCGGTGCTGACCACATGGATGGCCACCTGCTTGGTTTCGCCGGCCAGTTGCATGATGGTCGGACGTTCGGCGCCGGGCATCAGGGCAATCACGTCTTCCAGTTTGTCCTGGGGTGCGTGCAGCATGATGTACTTGCTTTCCCGCGCCTGCTGCAGGCCCTGGATTCGGGGCAGCAGTTTGTCGATGATTCTTTGCTTGGGCGCGCTCAGGGGATTGGCGCTTTGGATCAGCACCGCCTTGGAGCGGTAGATGACGTCGGTTTCCACCAGGCCGTTGGCTTCCAGGGTGGCCCCGGTGGACACCAGGTCGCAGATGGCGTCGGCCAGGCCGGCCCGGGGTGCGACTTCCACCGAGCCGGTCAGCATCACGCTCTTGAACTTGACGCCCTGGTTGTCCATGTAGCGCTTGAGCAACCAGGGATAGGAGGTGGCGATGCGCTTGCCTTCCAGGCTCTTGGGCCCCTGGTAGTCGAATTCTTCGGAGACCGCCAGCGACAGCCGGCAGCCGCCGAAATCGAGCCGCTTGAGCACGCTGAATTCGGCAGAGTCGCCGGTGGCCTGGCGCTCCATCACCGCTTCTTCCAGCACGTTTTCGCCGACGATGCCGAGATCGACCACACCGTCCATGACCAGGCCGGGGATGTCGTCGTCCCGCACCCGCAGCAGGTCGATGGGCATGTTTTCGGCATGGGCGATCAGCCGCTGTTCGCGCAGGTTGAGCTTGACGCCGCAGCCCTTGAGCATCTGCTGGCAGTCGGTGCTGAGGCGGCCGGATTTCTGAATGGCGATGCGCAGGCGATTTTGATCCAAAGTCATGGTGCTGTGTTCCTTGTTGGTAAACCGTAAAGCCGTAAAACGAAAAACCCCCGGAAGGGTAGCTTCCGAGGGTCTGGTATTTCTGTCCTGCTGGAAGCCGCCAAGCGAAAGGTCTTCCAGAATGATGATTCTGAAAGCCTAGTCGGGATGATGATGGTGCTTGGCGTTGTGCAGGAAGTTCATAAAAGGCGTAACCTGAATCTCTCAAATGGTCTGGGCTCACCATAGCAAGCCGGACCGTCTTTGCCAACCCCGGATCGGGATAAACTTGACGGAGGAAGGCGGCGGGCCTATGGCGGGACAGGGCCAGAGTGGCAAGGTTTTGGAGGTATACTCCATGTTTTTGTTATTTATAGTGATTTTGTTCTGTGGTGGTGAGTGATGGTAGCGTTGAATATTGAATTGGATCCGAGCCGTGGCGGGGGCCATCATCGATGACCAATATCGACGTGCTGTGCCGGGAATATCAGTGCGGACAGGCGACCGGCACCCATTGCCATGGCCGGGGCCAGCTTGTCTATGTACAGCGGGGTGGGGGCCTGTTGCGCTGCGACGGGCAGGCCTGCTTTGTGCTCGCCGGGCAACTGCTGTGGCTGCCCGCCGAGCTGGAGCATGACTTTCGGGTGATGCGCGACAGCCTGTTGTTGCTGTTGTACTGTCCGGCCGGACAAGTGCACGGACTGCCGTCGTCGGTGGCTCGGCTGGAATTGTCTCCTTTGCTGGCGCAACTGTTCGAAGAGCGGGTCCGGCGCGCACCGGCGCCGGATCTGGTGGACGCTTACAACCGGGTGCTGCTTGACCAACTGGCCGGCCTGTCGCCGAGCCAGGCGCCTTTTTTTTCAGGCGCCGGCCTGGATCCCCGGTTGTTTGCCGTGGTGGAGGCCTTGTGCCGCCGGCCGGATATCCGCGCCGGCCTGATGGAACTGGGCCGCCACAGTGGCGCCGCGCCCCGCACCCTGCAGCGATTGTTTCACCGGGCGTTTGGCTGCTCTTTCCGCCGCTGGCGCCAGCGGCTGGTGATGGAGAAAGCCCTGCAATTGTCCCGCCAGGGACTGAGCCACACCCGCATTGCCCTGGAATTAGGCTACGGTAGCCTGGCCGCCTTTTCCAGCGCCTTCAATGCTTTCCTGCGGGAACGGGATCAGTGACGGTGGCCGATATCACCATCCGCCTCGTCACCGCTCAGCAGGCAGGTCAGTTCGTCGGCGGTGGTGAGTCGACTGCCCTCGAAGGTGAATATCCCCATCACCTGTACCTCGAGCCGGCGCCCGTCGGCCTTGCAGGCCTGCACCCGGTGGCTGGAAACGAGCGTCGTTCCCTGGCAGAGCAACCGATCGAAATGGAGTTCGCACCGTACCAGCTCCCGTTTCAGGGTACGGATGTGGGCTTCGAATGCCGGATAGTCGAGCTGCCGACCGTTGACCCGTTGGCGGTAATCGGGGGTGAAATATCGGGGCAGCCGATCGGGATCGAAATCCGGGTTGGCGATCACCTCCCGCAGGCAGCGAACGAACAGGCTTGGGTAATCCATGACAGTCTCCATCAGTGGGTGAAGGTGTCAGTGTAGCGGGGACAGGGGCAGGGTGCTTGCGGCCAACGGCCAGATGCTTGTGGCGAGACGCCAAGTTCATGGGAAACCGTGTTGCCGGGACTCGATACAGTACGGGATGAAAGAAAGATGGGGGACAGGCTACGCCAGCTCCGGCGTTGCGGCTCGGGGCTGGCGCAGGCGGCGGTCCCGGTCCGGCCGGGACGGTGGTACTCAGTCCTTGTTGTGCTCTTCGAAGTCCTTGTTGTGTTCTTCGAAGTCCTTGATCTGCTGCTCGGCCTCATCTTTGCTGATGCCGTAGGTTTCCTGGATCTTGCCCGAAAGCTCCTGGCGTTTGCCGGCAATGACGTCGAGGTGATCGTCGGTCAGCTTGCCCCACTGCGCTTTTACCTTGCCCTTGAACTGTTTCCAGTTGCCTTCCACGATATCCCAGTTCATATGCAACTCCTGTGTATATGGATGAGCCCGCCGGCGCCATCGCCGGTCAGGCCGAGGGTGTAGTCATGCCGGTTAAGCCGCGACCCACAAGCTACACCAACCGGTTTCAATGATGTGGCCTGCCACCATCTGGCAGTTGTTCGACTCGGCGATAAAGTGCTGGCACAGGCTGCACTGCCGATCGCCGTTGGGATGAGTCTGATACTGCACACTGGCCTGCGAGACCTTGGCCGCCTGGGGAATGGCGGGATTGTCGTCCGTCCCCCGTAACTGGATCTCCGGTTTGGGATCACAGCCTACCAAGGTGACGGGGATCAACAGGGTGCAGCCCATGGCCAGGGCGCCACGCAATACTCTCCTGCGGCTCGGGTCTTCGGCACCCTGAGCCTTGGTCTCCACGTCGTGGGTCGCCCCTGTACTGTGAGGGGGGATGCAATCACGGTTCATATCAGCCTCCTATGGCGGCGTGGATGGTTGCCGCGTGGATACCGCTCGGACGGTATCGTAGTGGCCCGACGCCAAGGACAAGGCTATCCATCCTGGTGGGGGCCGTCTGTACGTTGGCGTACATAAGCCCGGAACGAGCCTGCGTGCGCTAACGAACAGACGGAGCTTCCCGTGGGGGTAGAGTGGGAGTCAGGTGATGATGACGACCGAGTGCCATGCAGGTCGCTCCGTTATCGGCATCGTCTGAGCGGCGCGGCAGGCAACCGTCTCTGTGCCCGCAAGCGGGTATCGGCACCAGCCGATATTCTTGTTGGTCACCTGCCGGGAGGCATCGGATATCATGGGTACCATTCTGTTAATCCTGCTGGTCTTGCTGTTGATTGGCGCCATTCCAAGCTGGCCTTACAGCCGTAATTGGGGCTTCGCTCCGAGCGGCGTGCTGGGGGTTGTGTTGGTTATTGTGGTGGTGTTGCTGCTGCTGGGCCGGATCTGATCGGGATCGTTGTGCCACCGTAGACAGGGGCCGCGCGAGAGGCAGGCCCCGGCTACCCTTGCGACCCTGCGTGGTGCATTTGTGGCGGGGAACGTCCCGGTGGTTCGGTGTATCAATGACGGCAGGTCGTTTCCCATTTGGAAATACCTGACTTGAAGGAGCAATAATATGTACAGCTTACAACGCAATGTGTTCGCGCTCATCCTGGCGGCGGCTTTCTTCGTCCTGCCGGGGATGAACGGTCAGGCCGTCGCGGCCACCGCCGAGGATCTGGATCGGGATTCCCGCCAGGCGCTGCAGACCCTGTATCGAACCGAGCCCATCGCCGAGCGTCTTTCGCAAACGGCCAGGGGGGTACTGGTATTCCCGAATATGGTGAAGGCGGGGCTGGTGTTCGGCGGCAGCTATGGTGAAGGCGTGCTGATGAAGGGCGCATCGACCGTCGACTACTATAATTCGGTGTCGGGATCCTGGGGGTTGCAAATAGGCGCCCAGTCTTATGGTTATGCGGTGTTTCTGATGACCGATGAGGCCGTGCGTTATGTTGAAGACACCCAGGGCTGGGAGCTCGGGATAGGCCCCACCGTGGTGGTGGTGGACGCAGGGGTCGCCAAGAACCTGTCGACCTCGTCGCTGCAACATGATGCCTATGCGTTTATTTTCAGCCAGCAGGGACTGATGGCGGGACTCAGCATAGAAGGCACCAAGATTTCCCGTATCAATCGGTAAATGAGTCGGGACGAAGGCAGAACCTGCCCGTCCCGCGTTGCCCGGGCCGACAGGCCCGGGACAGAGGTAACGGTGGCCGCGTGCGAATGATCGGGCTGCACCGGAACAAGAACAATCTGACGGGAGAATCCCCATGCCGCTTATTAACCTGGTTATCGTGCTGATCGTGGTTGGTGTCCTGCTCTGGCTGGTCAACGCCTACATCCCGATGGACCGCAAGATCAAGAATATCCTGAATATCGTCGTCGTCATTGCCGTGGTCATCTGGCTGTTGCAGGCGTTCGGCGTCCTGGGTGCCCTGGACGGCATCCGTGTCGGCTGAAGGTACCAAGCGTTAACACAGGCCCCCTGAGCCGCCGGGATCCAGGGGGCATCTTCGTCGCCTCCGACCTGCCAAGCCATTATCCTTTCATTCATCATATGCAGTTCGGCGAGTATTTCCCGCTGGGTGCGGCAGCGTACCGACGCCATACCGATTTCCTGTCATTGTTACTCTGTAGTCAGCCCGCAATATCGCGGATGGCGAACATCCCGAGGTTATTATGGACAAGTCACGCAAACCCAACCAACCCGAGCAGCCCGGCAAGAAAACGGCTCCCCAGGATCCCCAGCAACAGCGCAAGCTGGGCGAAGAACAACAAGAACACCGTAAAGCGCAAGGCGAGCAAAAAGAGCCCCAGCAGCCGCATCGCCCCGAAGCCAAGAAATAGAGGCTGACGAGAAGGGGGCTAGAGGTCTCAGGACGGTACCGGTCTAGGGACGGACTGGATGATAACGTCCTGTGGCCACCCATCGTTGCCCCCGGCCATGCCGCCTTGGCGGCGTGGCCGGATTCGGTAGCGGAATGCAGGTTCCCGTATTGGTTTATCCCGGAGAAAGGCTATGTATATCTTCCATACACAGTATCAAAAGTTGAAGTTACTGATGGCGCTGGCCATGCTACTGCTGTTCGCCGCCTTCAGCACCTCGCTCAACGCACAATCGAAGCCCGATGAAATGTCCGATGTCAGGTTGGAAACCCAGATTTTGACCACCTATACCCTGAGCCCCTATTTACGGGCCAACGACCTGCAGGTGGCGGTGCAAGACGGCGAGGCGACCCTCACCGGCATGGTGGATGAATCCGTCAATAAAGAGCTGGCCGAGGAAATTGCCCTGGGGGTGGAAGGGATCACCTCCGTCAAGAACGATATCGAGGTGAAGGCGGATTACGTGCCGCCGACACCGACCGGCGAGCGCGGCTATGGCTATGGCGAGCTGGTTGACGACGCCTCCATTACCGCGGCGGTCAAGTCGAAGCTGTTGTGGAGCAAGCACGCCGACGGCCTGGCTACGGAAGTGGCAACCGAGCGCGGCAAGGTCACGCTGAAGGGCTCGGCCGGCAGCGCCGAAGCCAAGGAATTCGCCGGCCGGCAGGCCGCGAGCACGCGTGGCGTGCTGGGTGTGGACAACCAGTTGCGGATAGACCCGGACATCACCAAAAACGAAGCCAAAGAGGCGGCAGCAGGCACTGATAAGGAAATGTCCGACGGCTGGATCACCATGAAGGTGAAGGCAACCTTCATGTACTCCAGCAATGTCAGCAGCTCCGATATTTCGGTTACCACGGAAGAGGGCGTGGTCCATCTCAGTGGCAAGGTAGACAGTGGCGCGGAACGGGAGCTGGCCATCGAACATGCCCAGAACATACGTGGGGTCAAGAGTGTCGAGGCCACCGCGCTTACTTTTTAACCCCTTGACGCGCTAGTTGACGCGCTAGTCAGGGTACCGCCGTGCGATCCGGTTCGGGGCACGGCGGTTTTTTATGCGCAGGTCGGCGACATGGCCAGTAGCCGGTCGGTTTCCTTCTTGACCACGGCGTAGCATTCGCAGCTGAGCCGTTCCAGCTTGGCGCGGTCCAGCACCGTGATATGGCCGCGCTGGTACTCGATAACGCCGAGCTGCTGCAGCTTGCCGGCGGCGATGGTGACCCCCTCCCGCCGTACCCCCAGCATGTTGGCAATCAGCTCCTGGGTCATGGTCAGGCGGTTATCCGGCAACCGGTCCAGGGACAGCAGCAGCCAGCGGCACAGTTGCTGGTCGACCGAATGATGGCGATTGCACACCGCCGTCTGGGCCATCTGGGTGATCAGTGACTGGGTGTAGCGCAGCATCAGCAAGCGCATGGTCGCATCGCGATTGAACTCTTCCTTGAGCCGCGCGCTGGGCAGCCGGTAGGCGTGACCGGCGCTTTGCACCAGCGCCCGGCTGGGGGTGCTTTCACCCCCCATGAACACGGCGATACCGATGATCCCCTCGTTGCCGACCACCGAGATCTCCGCCGAGGCGCCGTCCTGCATCACATA
This sequence comes from Zobellella sp. DQSA1, assembly GCF_041950555.1. Taxonomy (GTDB): domain Bacteria; phylum Pseudomonadota; class Gammaproteobacteria; order Enterobacterales; family Aeromonadaceae; genus Oceanimonas. Next base: position 2,162,622 of record NZ_CP169531.1, on the reverse strand, counting down.
GAGCAGCGAAACGATGGCATCGGTGGGGAAATAGACGTAACGCAGTTGGCTTCCGGATTCATACAAAACCTTTCCCAATGGCAGCGATACCGATTCGAGCAAGGGAAACAGGCGCAGCTTCACTTCGGGCGGCAAGGCGGCCAGCAGGTGATTCTGCGCGGGGGTGGAGAGGTTGGACAGGTTGGACATCTCAGCCTCCATGAGATCGACAGCCTATGATTATTTGTTCAAGTATATGATAGCGCAGTTTCGCCCGCCGATGGGGTGGTTTGAGGCCTGTCGATAAGGCTCCCGACGGCGGTGGCCACTTTGCGTGTGCTGTCGTACAGAACAAGCCGCCCGGGTAGCGTAAGCTGGTGGCAGCCGGCTGGGGGTCAGCCGGCGGGGAGAAACCAAGATGCTTGAAACCATCATCGTTGTCTTGTTGATCCTGTGGGTACTGGGGCTGGTGTCGTCCTATACCCTGGGCGGGTTGATCCATGTGCTGCTGGTGGTTGCCGTGGTGGTGCTCATATTCAGGGTGATACAGGGCCGGCGCCTGTAAGCTGGCGTCCACTCCAGGCGTTTGCCGTGGCATGGCCGGGGCAAACGGCGTTCATTCAGGATAAATATCATGAATACAGTCAGGATAGTCGCAATGGTACTGATGGGGGCCGGTCTGCTGGGGTTGCTCTATGGCGGCTTCAGCTATACCAGGCAGACCAGTACCACCGAACTGGGTCCAATCACCCTGTCGGTGCAGGAACGGCAACGGGTGAATGTGCCGGTATGGGCCGGGGTGGGCACCATGGTGCTGGGCGGAGGCCTCCTGCTGTGGAGTAGCCGTCGGCAGTGAGTCCGCCCGTTTTGCCGGTGACCGGGAAACGCCCGGCCGGCAAAGAGAACAGGCAACTGCCGGCCGCTTTCCTCGATCGCTGGCGGCGGCCCTTCGCCCGTTTCCTGCGGATCGAAGCGGCCGGTGGCGGTGCGCTCCTGCTCGCCACCCTGGTGGCACTGGTGTTGTCGAACTCGCCCTGGGCGCCGTGGTTTCTGGATCTCTGGGAAACCCGAATCGGCCTCGGTGTCGGCTCGCTGGAGTTTACCCGCTCGCTGCGCGATTGGATCAACGACGCGCTGATGACCCTGTTCTTCTTTATGGTTGCGCTGGAGCTCAAGCGGGAACTGGTGCTGGGGGAGTTGCGCAACCCGCGTATGGCCGTCCTGTCGATTGCCGGCGCGGTCGGCGGCATGCTGGTACCGGCCGCGCTCTATCTCGCGTTGCAGGCGGGGCAGCCCGGGCAACCGGGTTGGGGTATCGTCATGGCAACCGACACCGCCTTCGTGATCGGTTGCCTGGCGTTGTTGGGGCCTGGTATTCCCCAGAGCCTGCGCATCTTTATGCTGTCGCTGGCGATAGTGGATGATATCGGTGCCATCCTGGTCGTCGCCATCGGCTACAGCCAGAGCCTCGACGGGACCATGCTGGCCCTGGGTGGGCTGGGGTTGGTCCTGGTGCGTGCCATGGCGCTGGGAGGGGTGCGCCATCTGCCAGGCTATTTCCTGGTCGGCGGCGGTATCTGGCTGGCGGTGGATGCGTCCGGCATCCACCCGACCATCACCGGGGTGATCCTCGGCCTGTTGACCCCGGCCCGGCGCTGGGTCGGAGACGAACGGTTATATGCGATATTGAGCCGGGTGATAGCCCACCCGGCCGGCGACCACGGCAGCGGTGACACCAAGGACAGGCACACCCTGCAACTGGCGGAGGTGGCCGTGCGGGAAAGCCTGTCACCGGTCGAGCGGCTGGGGATGGCGCTGCACCCCTGGGTGGGGTTTGTGATCATGCCGCTGTTCGCCCTCGCCAACGCCGGCGTCAGCTTCTCCCTGACGGCTCTGGGCGACAGCGTCACCCTGGCGGTCGTGGCCGGTTTCGTCGGCGGCAAGCCCGCGGGCGTATTGCTGTTCAGCTGGCTGGCCGTGCATTCGGGGTTGGCGTTGCGGCCCCCGGAGCTGAGCTGGCGGCTGCTGACGGGGGGCGCCCTGCTGGCCGGCATCGGCTTTACCATGGCGTTGTTTATCGCCAACCTGGCGCTCGGCGGCAGGTTGCTCGACAGCGCCAAACTGGGTATTTTCCTGGCGTCGGTGGTTGCCGCCCTGGCGGGTGTTATCCTGTTGAGATGGGGGCGCCCGTTGGCCGGCGGCGCCATTGACGCCGGCTGAGATCCGGGCGCGGTACGGAGGTGTGTTGAATAACGGCGTTGTGACGCCCCGGCGGGAACAGTCCGGGGGAGAGGAAATGGCCAACAGCATCAGCCACGGCATCGGGCTGGTGGCGGCCCTGGCCGGCACACCGGTACTGCTGGTGCGGGCGGTTCGCCACGGTGACACCGGGTTCACGATTGGCGTTGTCCTGTTCGCCCTGTCCATGATACTGCTTTACCTGGCCTCGACCCTCTATCATGCCCTGCCGCCGGGCAAGGCCAAGTGCAGGCTGCGGATGATCGAGCACGCCGCCATTTTCGTGCTGATCGCCGGTACCTATTCGCCCTTCACCCTGGGCATACTGAGTGGCCCCTGGGGGTGGAGCCTGTTGGTGATTATCTGGGGGCTGGCGCTGTTCGGGATCACCCTGAAGCTGGGGTGGCGCATGAACAGTCCACTGAACTCCACCGGCCTGTACCTGATCATGGGCTGGCTGATCGTGATCGCTACCCTGCCGCTCTATGAACGGATGCCGCTTGCCGGCCTGGCGCTGCTGGTGGCCGGTGGCGTGGCCTACACCGCCGGTGTGGTGTTCTTTACCCTCGACGCCCGCTGGCGCTACGGCCACCTGGTCTGGCATCTTTTCGTGATGGTCGGCACCGGCTGTCATTATTTCGCGGTACTCTGGCACGGGGCCTGACCGGCAGGGCCCGGATCCTGACGACCCCGTTTGATGTAAATCAGAAATACTGGCAGTGATCCGCCTTCAACGCCTTCTCCGACAGGAACCAGCCCGGATCGACGATGCCCGCGGCCGCCGGCATCAGCTCGGCCGGCGTCACCTCGAAGGTCTGGGCCGCGTAACGGCAACCGTAGAGTCGTACCCGTCCGGTGTCGGCCAGCAGTTGCAGGAAATCGGCGATCTCGGTGGGCTCGCCGTCCGCCGCCAGGCGTCGGCGCAGCCAGCCGGCGTCGGCGGCGTGAACCCCTTCGATACAAGGCGATGCGGCCCCCGCCGGGGTCAGCACCCGCACCGCCCAGAGCACGAACAGCATGTCTACCTCTACTCCCTGCCGTGCCTGGGTATAGGCGAAGGTGAGGGGGGTCAGCAGTTTGTCGTAGGCGTCTTCGCGCACGACCATGGCCAGGTGTTTCATCGTTGCCTCCCGGGGCCGTCACCGCCCCGCCGTGGTTTATGACAAGGCCGCCGCCGTGCGGCTTCTCGCCAGCAGGCTGCGGTTGATGCCGCTGTGGGGCTTGAGCGCGAGGCGCTCCCGCGCCAGCGCCTCGCTCAGCCGGGGCAGGCCGCCACGCAGGGCCGCCTCGGCCAGGGTCAAATCGATGATGTCCCGCTGGGCGTGGCTGCCACCGAAGCGGTTGACGATATGGCGCGCACCATAGAGCCGCTCCACCGCCAGCGGGTAGTCCCCGTGCCGGAAGGCGACGAAGCCCTCGATCAGCGGTCGGCCGGTTTCCCGGGCCCAGCTCGCAGTTTCGCCGTCACCGTTGGCCTGGTACTGGGCCAGCAGCCGGGTGATGTCCTGCTCCTGTCCCGCGCCCAGGTAGGCCATGGCGGCGTGCCAGTCGTTGAAGGGATAAAGCCTGCCGTCGGCATGCTGCTCCCAGGCGCTGGCCAGCTCCCGCCAGCGCTCTCCTGGCTCCAGGCCGGCCAGCTGCAGCCGCCACAGCAGCGCCGTGGCGTCGACCAGATCCAGTGCGACGGCACTCTGCCCTGCCCGCACCGGCCCGTCATAGAGTGCCAGGGCCTGGTCGGGCTGGTCCAGCTCCAGGTGGCAGAGCGCCCTGTGCCACCAGTTGTGCACCTTGAAGAAGTTGTCATCCCCCGACCAGCAGGACTCCCGGCTCTGCATCCAGCCGATGCCATCTTCGGGCCGGCCCTGCATCTCCATCACATGGGCCACCGCATGGTGGGCCCAGCAGTCGAGGGGTTCCAGTGCCAGGGCCTGCCGCCCTTGCTCCTCGGCCCGGCCATAGTCGCCGCATTCCTCCAGCCCGAAGGCGTACATGCCGAGCAGGATGGAGTAACCCGGCAGCTCGGGCGGCCAGCAGGGCAGGGCGCGGGCCAGACGATCCCGCAGATTCCGGGCACTGGCGCGATAGAAGTCCAGCAGGTGGCCACACTGCAGCGCGACCATATCCCTGGGGTGGTCGATACCGTGCCGGTCGAGGGCGAGCGCCGCCGCCGTCCAGCGCCCTTCGAGCAGGAGCCCGAGGGCGACGAGGTGAGAGGCTTCGCGCTCGTTGAGGCGCATGGCGCCGAGCCGCCGGACCAGGAGGGCGGCCTCGCGCGAGGCCGCCGGCTCGGTGGCCCCGGCCAGGATATGTGCCTTCATGATGGCGGCCATGGCGAAGTCGGGCGCGATGCCGAGGGCGCGGTCGAGCAGGCCGATGGGATCCCCCCGGTAGAGATTGAACGCGGTTACGGCCTGGTCGAACAGGGCGACGGCCTCTGCCGAGGCGCCGCTGAGGGTATTGCCTTGCTGGTCTCTGAATGTCATGGGTGATCTCCCGGTAGCGAACGGAACCGAGCCTGGGCCGCCTGCGCGGGTCTCCGGCTCTCCTGTGCTAAGATTAGGTGCGGGGCATAGTCTGAACAATGTGCAGGGCGCCGGGACTTTTGCCCGATCCGCCGTCCCTCCGGAGCCGTCCATGGATCCCATTTCCGACATAGTGCACGGCCTGCAGCTGAGTGGCGGCCTCTTTCTCGATGCGCAATTCAGCGCGCCCTGGTGCATCGTCGCCCGGGTTGGGCCGGAAGACTGCCATCCGTTTTCCGGCACTCCCCGCCATCTCATCGCCTATCACTACGTGACCGAGGGCCAGTTGCAACTGCAGGTGACTGGTCAGGCGCCGATCAACCTGAGCCGCGGCCATCTGGTGCTGCTGCCCCACAACGATGAACACCGCCTGGGGAGCGACCTGACGCTGCCGGCGGTGGGCGCCGACGGGCTGATCCGGCCTGCCGGGGCAGGGCTGGCCCTGCCCTCTATCCGCTACGGTGGCGAAGGTGCGCGGACCCGGGTGCTCTGTGGTTTTCTCGGCAGCGAGACCCCGGGCGAGCCCCTGCTTCCGCTGTTGCCGGCGGTACTGGTGCTCAGGGTGGCGGACGCGGCCACCGGGAGCTGGATCGAGAGCTCCCTGCAGTTTGCCGCCCGACAACTGGCGAGCGGCCGGCTGGAATCCCCGGCCATGCTGGCCCGGCTGGCGGAGTTGCTGTTTATCGAGGCGGTGAACGGCTGGTTGCGATCGCAACCGCTGGTTTCTCGAGGATGGCTGGCGGGACTGCGGGATCCCGTGGTCGGTCGGGCCCTTGGGCTGCTTCATGGCCGACCGGACCTGCGCTGGACCACGACGTTGCTGGCGCGGGAGGCGGGGCTGTCGCGTTCAGCCTTCGCCGAGCGGTTCCGGATGCTGCTGGGCGAGCCGCCGATGCGCTACCTGGCCCGGTGGCGGATGCAGGGCGCGGCCCGGCAACTGGCGGAGTCCTCCTTGCCTCTCTCCCGTATCGCCCTCGAGGCGGGCTACGATTCCGAAGCGGCCTTCAGTCGGGCCTTCAAGCGCGCTTTCGGGCTGCCCCCGGCGGCCTGGCGCAGGCGACGACACCGGGGAGCAGACCGGGGTCCCTGATCGCCTCCCGGCGGCGTCAGGGCGGGAACCTGCCCGTCGCCGCGCTATTTTGATATCATTGGTTTTTTGCCAGCGGATACAGCTTGCCCGTGGAAGCGCACGACAGTTCATCTCTTTTTGCCGAGCAGGGCCCCCTGGCCCTGGCCATCGACGGTTTTACCCCCAGGGAGGCCCAGGTGGCCATGGCGGCGGCGGTGGCCCAGGCCCTGGACGACAAGGTTCCCCTGGTGGTGGAGGCGGGCACCGGTACCGGCAAGACCTACGCCTATCTGGCGCCGGTGCTGGCGGCCGGCAAGAAGGTGGTGCTCAGTACCGGCTCGCGCAACTTGCAGGAGCAGCTGTTTCACCGGGACCTGCCCACCCTGGTCAAGGCCATGGGATATCACCATCCGGTGGCGTTGCTCAAGGGCAGGGCCAACTATATCTGCCTGGAACGGCTGGGCCTGCTGAATGATGCGGTGCCTGCTTTGTCGGCCGAAGGGCTGGCCGATTTGCACAAGGTCAGACGGTTTGCCCCGCTGACCACCAGCGGGGATATCGGCGATATCCCGGGCCTGCCCGAGCGCAGCGAAATCCTGCCCCTGGTTACCAGCACCAACGACAATTGCCTGGGGCGCGACTGCGGCCATTATCAGGACTGCTACCTGGTCAAGGCCCGGGCCCGGGCGATGGAAGCCCAGGTGGTGGTGGTCAATCATCACCTGTTCTTCGCCGATATGGCGGTACGCGATACCGGCTTCGGCCAACTGATCCCCGACGCCCAGGCCTATATCCTGGACGAGGCTCATCAACTGCCGGAGATCGCCGGCCAGTATTTCGGCCAGAGCCAGTCCAGCCGCCTGTTTGTCGAACTGGCCAGGGACCTGCGGCTGGCCCAGAAGGTGGAGGCCAGGGACATGGCGCAACTGGGCAAGGCGGCGGATCAGCTGGAACGCTGTGCCCAGGATCTGCGGCTCAGTGTGGGGTTGGACTCGGGACGTGGCCAGTTGAGGCCCATGCTGGCACGGCCAGAGGTGGCGCAGGCCCTGGCCCGGCTGCTCGAGAGCCTGGAGTTTACCTACGAGGTGCTCAAGCTGTGCCTGGGCCGGGGTGACCAGCTCAACCAGTGCTTCGAACGGCTGATCGGCCTGCGCACCCAACTGGACTCGGTGACCCGGGTCGAGGAGAACGGTTACTCCTACTGGTTTGATACCAGCCGGCTGCATATCAGTTTCCACAAGACCCCGTTGTCGGTGGCGGATCGCTTCGCGACTGAACTGGCCAAGGACGAGGTCAGTTGGGTCTTTACCTCCGCCACCCTGGCGGTAGGTGACAGCTTCGCCCATTTTTGCGCCGATCTCGGGCTTGAACACTGTCGCACCTTGCAATTGGACAGCCCTTTTGATTACTCTCGCCAGTCCTGCCTGTGCGTGCCCCGCTATCTGCCGGAAACCAACGGCCCCGGGCGCGGACGGGTACTGGCCAACACCCTGGCCGATACCCTGGCCCGGGTGCCCGGGGGCAGTTTCTTCCTCTGTACCAGCTACCAGGTCATGAACGAGGTGGCCGAAGTGCTGCGCGCCCGGCTCGACCGAACCGTGCTGGTGCAGGGAGAGGACAACAAGGTCCGCCTGCTGGAGCAGTTCAGCCAGGACGGCCGGGCGGTGTTGGTGGCCACCGGCAGTTTCTGGGAAGGCATAGACGTGCGTGGCAACGCCCTGCAGTGCGTGGTGATCGACAAGCTGCCGTTCAGCGCGCCGGACGATCCCCTGCTCAGCGCCCGGCTGGAGGATTGCCGCCGTCGGGGCGAAGACGGCTTCGCCAGGGTCCAGTTGCCCAAGGCCATCATCACCCTCAAGCAGGGGGTGGGGCGGCTGATCCGGGATGTGCAGGACAAGGGCGTGCTGGTGATCACCGACGGGCGCCTGGTCAACCGGGCCTACGGCGCCGACTTTATCGCCAGCCTGCCGGCCATGCCGCGCACCCGTTCCCTGGAGCGGGTGGCCGAATTTTTATCAACCTTGGAGTAATAGACAGCATGACCCGACTACTGGCCATCGACACCGCCACCGAAGCCTGCTCCGCCGCCCTTTGGCTGCAGGGCGAAGTGCTCTGCCGCTACCAGGTCGCCCCCCGGGGACACACGGAGCTGATCCTGCCGATGGTGGCCGAGCTGCTGGCCGAGGGGGGGCTCAGCCTCGGCCAACTGGACGGCCTGGCATTCGGCCGGGGACCGGGCTCTTTCACCGGGGTGCGCATTACCTTAGGGATCGCCCAGGGCCTGGCCTTCGGTGCCGAACTGCCGCTGTTCGGGGTCTCCAACCTGCAGGCCCTGGCCCAGGGTACTCACCGGGTGACCGGCTGCGAGCGGGTGCTGACGGCGATCGACGCCCGCATGGGGGAAATCTATGTGGGTGGCTTCCGCCTGCATCAGGGGGTCATGGTCAAGGAAGGCGAAGAGCAGGTGGTTGCCCCGGCCGACTACCTGGCCGGCCCGGCCCAGTCCTGGGAGCAGGGTGCCGGCAGCGGATTTGTCACCTATCCTGAACTGGCAGGACGCGTCGGGCGGCGGTGCGAGTCGGTGCCCTTCCCCGAGGCGCGGGACATGCTACCCCGGGCATTGCAGGCGCTGCAGGCCGGGGAGGGGGTCAGTGCCGCCGAAGCCCGGCCGGTCTATCTGAGAGACAAGGTCACCTGGCAGAAGCTGCCAGGTCGGTAACAGGAGCCCGGGTGGCAAACTTACCAGAACCGCAGCAGGAAGAGCAGGAAGAGTCCCCGCTGCTTTACCCGCAACGACCCTATCACCGGGTGCTGCTGTATCGCCGGCGTCGGCAGCGCCAGCAGCAGCGGCAGATCCGACACTGGCATTATCGACGCCGCTGACGTTAGTTTCATCACACTGTTGTTAAAATTTCGTTGTTTTTATTGTGGCGCGCAGGTAAATTTTTAGAGTTAAAGCTTTAAACGGATGATTTAAAGTTATCCTCCCCCTGTCGCAGGAGACTGATATGGAACACATCCTGTCCGGCCCACAGCCGGCTCCCTTGTCCGGCAAGCCCTGGCTGAACCGTTACCCGGCGGACGTACCTGCCGATATCGACGCGGATCGCTTCGCCTCCCTGATGGACATGTTCGAACAGAGTGTGGCAGCCTACGCCGGACTCCCGGCCTACAGCAATTTCGGCAAGACCATCAGTTACGGTGAACTGGACCACCTGTCCCGGGATTTTGCCGCCTATCTGCAACAGGGGCTCGGTCTGGTTCCGGGAGAGCGCATCGCACTGATGATGCCCAACCTGTTGCAGTATCCGGTCTGTCTGTTCGGGGCCCTGCGCGCCGGCCTGGTGGTGGTCAACGTCAATCCGCTTTACACCGCGCGAGAGCTCGAGCACCAGCTCAGGGATTCCGGGGCCCGCACCATCGTCATCGTGGAAAACTTCGCCCATACCCTGGACAAGGCCATCAAAGGGACGGCGGTGGAGCAGGTGATCCTGACCCGGATGGGGGATCACCTGGGGCCGGTGAAGGGAACCCTGCTGAACTTCGTGGTCAAGCACATCAAGAAGATGGTGCCCAGCCACCATCTGCCGGCCTACGTCCGCTACAAGGAAGCCATGGCCAAGGGACGGGACATGGACTACCGTCGGCCCGAGCTGTCCGGCGACGCCCTGGCCTTCTTGCAATACACCGGCGGCACCACCGGGCTGTCCAAGGGGGCCATGCTCAGCCACCGCAACATGCTGGCCAACGTGGAGCAGTGCCTGGGGGTTTATGGCCCTGTGCTGGCACCCGGGGCGGAGCGGGTGGTGACCGCCCTGCCGCTCTACCATGTGTTCGCACTTACGGTGAACGGCCTGCTGTTTCTGCGCCTGGGCGCCCAGAATCTGCTGATCACCAACCCGCGGGACATTCCCGGCTTGGTCAAGGAACTCAAGGGCTTTGATTTCACCTGCCTGACCGGGGTCAATACCCTGTTCAACGCCCTGGTGAACAACCCGGACTTTCAGGGCCATGATTTCAACAGCCTGAAGCTGACTATCGGCGGTGGCATGTCGGTGCAGCGGGCGGTGGCCGAGCAATGGCAGGCGATCACCGGTAGCAAGCTGCTGGAAGGCTATGGCCTGACCGAGTGTTCGCCGCTGGTGACGGTGTGTCCCTACGACATGGACGGCTACAACGGCTCCATCGGTTTGCCGGTCTGCTCCACCGAGGTGCGGCTGGTGGACGATGACGGTGAGGGGATTACCCTGACCCATACTCCCGGCGAGATGGAGGTGAAAGGCCCCCAGGTGATGAGCGGCTACTGGGGGCAGGGTGGTGTCGACGACGACAGCTTCCACGACGGCTGGCTGCGTACCGGCGACATCGCCACCATGGACGAGCAGGGCTTCCTGAAAATCGTGGATCGCAAGAAGGACATGATACTGGTGTCGGGGTTCAACGTTTTCCCCAACGAAGTCGAGGAGGTGGCCATGCTGCATAAAAGTGTGCTGGAGGCGGCGGCGGTAGGGGTACCCCACAAGGAAACCGGCGAGATGGTCAAGCTGGTGGTGGTGAAGAAACCGGGCGGCGAGCTGGATGAAAAAGCGTTGATCAGGCATTGCCGGCAACATCTCACTGCCTATAAGGTGCCTAAGGTGATAGAATTCCGCGACGAATTGCCCAAAACCAATGTCGGCAAGATATTGCGCCGGGAGCTGAGAGACCAGGCCGCCTGAGCCGAAACCCGGGTGCCGGGGCCGCCCGTCAAGGTGTTGTCGGGGTCTTGCCCTGAGCTTGCGGCCGTATGTTCGACGACGGCCGGTACCGTCGTCGACTGGCTCGGGAAAGCCCTGCCCCCTCGATGCGTCCCCAGGCCCGCCCGGGCTTTATCTTGCCGTAATCGAGCGCCCATGACCTACACACTGATCACCGATAACCAGACCCTGGCCGACTTCTGTGCCACCGACGCCCCGCTGTTGGCGGTGGATACCGAGTTTGTCCGTACCCGCACCTTTTATGCCAAACCCGGCCTTTATCAGCTCCATGACGGCCAGCGTACCGTGCTGATTGACCCGCTGGCGGTCACCGATCTGTCGCCGTTGTGGCGGCTGCTGCACGATCCGGCCCGGCTCTGCCTGCTGCACGCCGGCGGTGAAGATCTCGAGTTGTTCCAGCACCAGAGCGGGGCCCTGCCGGCCCGGGTGCACGACACCCAGTTGGCGGCCGCCTTCCTCGGGCTTGGCACCCAGCTCGGTTTTGCCGCCCTGGTCGAGCAACTGCTGGGCGTCGGTCTGGACAAGGCCCATGCCCGCACCGATTGGCTGGCCCGACCGTTGTCGGCCGAACAACTGCGCTATGCCGCCGATGATGTCATCTACCTCTATCCACTGTACCAGCAGTTGTGGCAGCGGCTTGAGCTGAAAGGCTTTACCGCCTGGTTCGAGCAGGAATGCGAGTGGACGGTGAAGCGGCGCAGCGTCAGTACCCTGCCGGAGCTGGCCTACCTGGACATCAAGAATGCCTGGACCCTGGATCGGCAGGCCCTGGGCATTCTGCAGCGGCTGTGCCAGTGGCGGCTGAGCGAGGCCAAACGGCGGGATCTGGCGGTCAACTTCGTGGTCAAGGAGGCCCACCTGTTCCTGGTGGCGGAACGGGCTCCCCGCTCCCTGAGCGATCTCAATCGTCTGGGCCTGGAGCCGATGGAGATCAAGCGCCACGGCGACGTCCTGCTGGCAATGGTGCAGGAGGCGCTGGCATCGCCCGACAGCTGGCCCGAGCCGGTGAAACGGCTGGTGGACTATCCGGGCTATAAGGGCGAGCTCAAGCGAGTCAAGGCCATCGTCGAACAGGCGGGGGAGGCAGCCGGGCTGCCGGCGGAGCTGATTGCCTCCAAACGGCTGATCCACCAGTATCTGAGCTGGAAATGGCGGCTGGAGGAAAGCGAAAAGATTACCCCGACGCTGCTGCTGGGGTGGCGTGGTGAACTGCTCGGTTCACAACTCTGACGGGTAAAGGGGGCGAAGCGATTCGCCCCTTGTCTTTTACAGGCTGGCTTTGTCTTTTTCCTTGTCATCAAGCTCGGGCAGCATGATGTTCAGCTCCAGTACCGACAGGTTTTCGCCCTTCTGGTCGAGCTGCACCGAAATCTGATCGAGATCGATGTCCACATATTTACGAATCACGTCCAGGATGTCCTGTTTCATTTGCGGTAGGTAATCCGGGGTATCCCGCTGGCTACGTTCGTGGGCAACAATGATCTGCAGGCGCTCTTTGGCTGTCTTGGCGCTGGTGTGGGTCTTTTTTGAACGAAAATAGTCCAGTAGAGACATAGGTTAACTCCCAAAAAATCGGCTGAAAAATCCCTTCTTTTCCTCCTCGAGGAAGCGGAAGGCGCGTTCTTCGCCCAGCAGGCGGGCTACGGTATCGGCATAGGCCAGGCCGGCATCGGACTCTTCGTCCAGGATCACCGGTTCACCGGAGTTGGAGGCCTTGAGCACCGCCTGGGATTCGGGGATCACGCCCAACAGGGGAATAGCCAGGATTTCCTGCACGTCCTGTACGCTCAGCATGTCACCGCGACTGACCCGCTCGGGAGAGTAGCGCGTCAGCAACAGATGCTCCTTGATCGGCTCCATGCCTTTTTCGGCCCGGCGGGACTTGGAAGACAGAATACCGAGAATCCGGTCGGAATCCCGTACCGAGGACACTTCCGGGTTGGTGGTGACGATGGCTTCATCGGCAAAATACAGCGCCATCAGGGCGCCGGTCTCGATGCCGGCGGGGGAGTCACAGATAATGTATTCAAAATCCATGGCCGCCAGATCGTTGAGTATTTTTTCCACCCCGTCCCGGGTCAGGGCGTCTTTGTCCCGGGTTTGGGAAGCGGGCAGTATGTAGAGCTGCTCTACCCGTTTATCGCGGATGAGGGCCTGATTCAGGTTGGCGTCGCCGTTGATGACATTGACAAAGTCGTACACCACCCGACGTTCACACCCCATGATAAGATCCAGGTTGCGCAACCCGATGTCAAAATCGATCACCACGGTTTTATGACCCAGAGTGGCCAGACCGGTGCTGATGGCTGCGCTGGAAGTGGTTTTACCCACGCCTCCTTTACCCGATGTGACGACGATAATTCGTGCCATATGTATGTTCCTAAGAAGTCGTAAAATTAGAGCTTGTCGAACTTTAACTGTTCGCCCGCCAGGGAAATACTGACAGCCTGTTCCCAGTTGGAACCTTGCAGACCATCGCTGAGCTGATAATGGCCGGCAATGGAAATCAGCTCCGCCATCAGCTGTTGACAATAAATACGTGCCGTTTCGTTGCCTTTGGCTCCGGCCACGGCCCGGCCGCGCAGCTGGCCGTAGATATGGATGCTGTCGTCTGCGATCACTTCCGCCCCGTTACTGACCGCTCCCAGGATAACCAGAGAGCCGTTGGGGGCATAGACCTGCTGACCGGACCGGACCGGACCACGGTGAACCTTGGTGCCGGGCTGGCTGAGCAGCGCGGTGGGCGCTTCCTGTACTACGGGCACCTTGCCCGTGGTCATCACCGCCAGGCCGGCAGCCCGGGCGGCAGAGCGGGCCGACTCGTCCCGGACACCGCTGACGCCGACCGGAACCAGTTCAAGCTCCTTGATGGCGCCGGCCAGGGCATTGAAATCGGGCGTTTGCGAAAGCTTTTCGATATTGATGACCAAGGGTGCGGCCCGGAAAAACTCCGGCGCCTGTGCAATTTTTTCCGCCAGCTGTCGCTTTACCCGCTGAATGTCCATATCGGTAATATGGACTACCGACAAGGTAAAACTACTGCCTTTTAATTCGATGCCACGCTCCGCCATAAGCGGCTTTCCCCCGAGGATTCAATCCTTTTTGTTATTGGTCGAGCTGATGTTATAGTTTGCCATCTTTACTGGCAATAAACCCGACGGATTATAGCAATTTACATGTTGTGTGTAGTGTATAAAAGCCCGAAAAAGGCCGATACTTATCTTTTTATCGAACGGCGCGACGACTTTTCGCGCGTGCCTGGCTCCTTGCTGGATACCTTTGGCACTCCGCAACTGGCGATGATCGTCAATCTGGCCACCAAGGCCCGGCTGGCGCAGGCGGACATCGATAAAGTCCGGCAGGCCTTGCGCACCCAGGGGTACTATCTGCAGTTGCCGCCACCGCCAGAAAATTTACTGAAGGCCCACTTGGCCTCGGCCCCCAAGTCATCGAGCTGACCGACCTCGTTTGTTTCGCCGCCTACCGAACAGGAGCCGCGTATGTATCAACATCTGGATTTACAGGGACACCCTTTGCCCTATGCCGTGGGCAAGGTGGTGTGCGTGGGCCGCAGCTATAAAGAGCACGCGGCGGAACTCGATAACCCGGTCCCCGAACAGCCTTTGCTGTTTCTCAAACCCGCGACCAGCCTGGTGGCACTGGATGTTCCCCTGTTGTTGCCCAAGGGCCAGGGGGCCGTGCATCACGAACTGGAGGTGGCCTTGCTGATCGGCAGGCGATTGTGCCATACCGAGCCGGGACACGCCCTGGAAGCGGTGGCCGGGGTCGGCCTGGCGCTGGATCTGACCCTGCGCGAAGTGCAGGACCAGCTCAAGGCCAAGGGACACCCCTGGGAGCGGGCCAAGGCCTTTGACGGCAGTTGCCCGATCAGTCCCTTTGCCTTGCCCGAGGTGCTGGATGACTTGCAGCACCTCAACTTTTCCCTGAAGGTCAATGGACTGGAGCGTCAGGCCGGGAATACCGCCATGATGTTGTGGTCCATCGGTGAACTGCTGGCGGAGATGAGCCGTTCTTTTACCCTCAATCCCGGGGACGTGGTGCTGACCGGTACGCCCAGGGGGGTGGCAGAGCTGAAGCCGCATGATGAACTCGAAATGCAGCTGGACGGCCAGTACCGTTTCAGTGCCAAGGTAGCAGGATAACCCCCATGCAGGCTGATTTTTGGTATAGCAAGACCCTGGCAGAGATGTCCGACCGGGAGTGGGAAGCCTTGTGCGATGGTTGTGGAAAGTGCTGTCTCAACAAGCTTATCGACGAAGAGACCGATGAACTGGTACACACCAACGTGGCCTGCGAGCTGCTCAATACCCACAGCTGCGCCTGCAGCGATTATGTTAACCGCTTTGCCCGGGTGCCGGACTGTCTGAAAATCACCCGGGACAAGCTGGCCGACTACTACTGGCTACCGTCCACCTGTGCCTACCGGCTGCTGGCAGAAGGCAAAGCCTTGCCTTCCTGGCATCCGCTGCGCACCGGCTCCAAGAGCGCCATGCACAAGGCTGGCCAGTCGGTTCGCGGTAAGGTGGTGCATGAATCCAGGGCCGGTGACTGGGAAGACCATATTATTACCTGGGCCAGTTGACCGATTTTCGTGAGGCGTTAAGGTGTGAAACGCCTCACGCCTCACGCCTCACGCCTCACGCCTCACGCCTCACGCCGACCAGTCTCACCAGTATAAAGAAAGCCGCCAGCACCGCCAGTACCGCGAAAATACCCATCAGCCATTGGGGCATGCTCCAGCCGAGCAGGGACCAGTCGACATCGGCACAGTCACCGGTGGGGTGGAACAGCGCCGGCAGCCAGCGGTCCAGGGGAGCCCAGGCCGGGAATTCGGCAAAACTGGAGCACTGGTTGAAGGGGGAGGGATTGAGCTGGTAGCCCACGTGTTCCTCGGCCAGTCTGAATCCCTGGTAGGAGGCCGCCAGCCAACCCAGCAGGGCGAGGTTGCTGAACAGGCCGTGTCGGGGCATCAGCCAGCCCACCAGGCCCGCGAAGATGACGCCGGTCAGGGCCGCTCTCTGGTAGACACACATGACGCAGGGGTGATAGCCCTTCACATACTGGAAAAACAGGGCGATCAGCAGCAGCGCAAGGCTGCCGGCAGTAAGCAGGGCCCAGGCAAAACGGGAGCGGGAAAAGGCGTACAACATCAGATCCTCATGAGGTCAAAGAATACAACGGCGATATCGGCCGGGTGGTTGCGCTTGTGAGAAACTGGTCTGCTCTGTTATTATCGTGGCCAATTTCGCCTGCCGTAACATATTTAACAGAGTGGTTGCATGGTCATCAAGGCACAAAGCCCAGCCAGTTTTGCAGAAGAATATATCATAGAGTCCATCTGGAACAGCCGATTTCCTCCGGGTTCCATCCTGCCCGCCGAACGGGAACTGTCGGAGTTGATCGGCGTAACCCGGACCACCCTGCGCGAGGTACTGCAGCGGCTGGCCCGTGATGGCTGGCTGACCATACAGCATGGCAAGCCGACCCGGGTGAACAATTTCTGGGAAACGTCGGGGCTGAACATTCTGGAGACCCTGGCCCGCCTGGACGAAGAAAAGGTGCCTGAGCTTATCGAGCAACTGCTGTCTGCCAGAACCCATATCAGCAGCATCTTTATCCGCGGCGCGGTGAAAAGCGCACCGGAGCGGGTGATCGGTGCCGCCGCCGGTCTGGCTCAGCTGGCCGACGAGGCCGATGCTTTCGCCGCCTTCGACTATGAGTTCCACCATCAGCTGGCTTTCGCCTCCGGCAACCCCATTTATGCGCTGATCCTCAATGGCTTCAGGGGCCTTTATTGCCGGGTGGGACGGTATTACTTTTCCCGTGCCGCCGCCCGGGCCCTGGCCGCCGATTATTACCGGGCCCTGGCCGGCCTGGCTACCGCCGGCAAGGTGAACGATGTGGCCGAAACGGTGCGTGAATATGGCAAGGCGTCGGGCAAGCTGTGGCACGATATGCGTGAGCATATGCCGGACAGTCTGGTGCATAAGTGATGAAACGCCTCCTGACGGAGGCGTTTTTTTAGATGGCGGAAGGGGATTTCTCCGGGCAACGGCCGACGATGGTGGCACCGTCGTCCGGTTCTTCCTGTTCGAGGATCACATCAAAGCCCCACAGACGGTGCACGTGCTTGAGGACCTCATGTCGTGACTCCGCCAACGGGATGCGATTGTGAGGCACATGGCGCAGGGTCAGGGAGCGGTCACCTTTCACTTCTACGTTGTAGACCTGCAGGTTGGGCTCCAGGTTGGACAGGTTGTACTGGTTCGACAGGGTCTGGCGCAACTGGCGGTAACCCAGCTCATCGTGAATGGCAGAAATTTCCAGGTAGTTGCGAGTGTCGTCGTCGGCTACCGCGAACAGATGAAAGTCGCGCATGACCTTGGGCGAGAGAAACTGGCTGATAAAGCTTTCATCCTTGAAGTTCTCCATGGCGAAGTGCAGGGTCTTGACCCAATCCGATCCGGCGATATCCGGGAACCAGGCCCTGTCTTCTTCCGTCGGGTGTTCGCAGATACGGCGCAGATCCTGGAACATGGCAAAGCCCAGGGCATAGGGGTTGATGCCGGAATAGTAGCGGCTGTTGTAGGGCGGCTGGAAGATGACGTTGGTATGGCTGTGCAGCACTTCCAGCATAAAGCGGTCGCTCACCAGCCCTTCGTCATACATATGCTGGGTAATGGTGTAATGCCAGAAGGTGGCCCAGCCCTCGTTCATGACCTGGGTTTGTTTTTGCGGGTAGAAATACTGGCTGATCTTGCGCACGATACGTACGATTTCCCGTTGCCAGGGTTCGAGCAGGGGCGCGTGTTTCTCGATAAAGTACAGGATGTTTTCTTCCGGCTCGCGGGGATAGCGCAGTTTCTTGACCTGCTTGGCATCATCCATCCGGGGCAGGGTGCGCCACAACTCGTTGACCTGGGTTTGCAGGTAGGCTTCACGGGCCTTCTGCCGGCGCCGCTCCTCCGCCAGTGACAGCTTTTGCGGCCGTTTGTACCTGTCTACCCCGTAGTTCATCAGGGCGTGGCAACTGTCGAGGATGGCTTCGACCTCGGCGACCCCGTATTTTTCTTCGCATTCGTTGATATAGTTTTTGGCGAACAGCAGGTAGTCGATAATCGATTCGGCATCGGTCCAGGTCTTGAACAGGTAGTTGTTCTTGAAAAAGGAATTGTGACCATAACAGGCGTGAGCGATCACCAGTGCCTGCATCGGCATGGTGTTTTCTTCCATCAGGTAGGCGATGCAGGGATCGGAATTGATCACGATTTCGTAGGCCAGGCCCATCTGGCCGCGTTTGTAGGTCTGCTCGGTCTGGATGAATTTCTTGCCATAAGACCAGTGGTGGTAACCGATCGGCATGCCGATACTGGAATAGGCATCCATCATCTGCTCGCCGGTGATGATCTCTATCTGGTTTGGATAGGTACTGAGCCCGTAGCCGGCGGCGATACGGGCAATCTCCTGGTGGTAGGCTTCGAGCAGTTCAAAGGTCCAGTCGGGACCGTCGCTGAGTGGCCGGGTTTTCGCGATTGCTTCTGCCATAGTCACCTCATGCCGCTTGTTTCTTGAACAGTTCCCGGAACACGGGATAGATGTCTTCCACCGAACGGATGTGTTCCATCGCGAAGTTGGAAAAACTGCGCGCTATGGTCTCGTACTCGTGCCACAGCGTCTGGTGGGCCCGGTTGGTGATTTCGATGTAGGCATAGTAACGCACCAGCGGCATGATATCGTTGTGCAGCAGTTGCCGGCACAGGGGGGAGTCATCGGCCCAGTTGTCGCCGTCGGAAGCCTGTGCCGCGTAAATATTCCACTGATCGGCCGGGTAGCGTTCCAGCATCACCTCTTTCATCAGCTGCAATGCGCTGGAGACGATGGTGCCCCCGGTTTCCTGGGAGTAGAAAAACTCCTGTTCGTCCACCTCCTTGGCCTGAGTATGGTGGCGGATAAAGACCACGTCCACATTCTTGTAGGTCCGGGTCAGGAACAGGTAGAGCAGCAGATAGAAGCGCTTGGCCATGTCCTTGGTGGCCTGATCCATGGAGCCGGACACGTCCATCAGGCAAAACATCACCGCCTGGGTAGAAGGAATGGGGCGTTTGACAAAGTTATTGAAGCGGAGATCGAAGGTATCAATAAAGGGGACCGCCGCGATACGGCGTTTGAGGTCGAGAATTTCCTCTTCGATATCCTGGATCCGGGCATAGTTTTCCGCCGGTCGCTTGCCGAGTTCGGCCAGTTCCAGCTCCAGCTCGGCCACGCTTTTCTTCTTGCCGGCCTGCAGCGCGGTACGCCGGGCCAGGGACTGGCGCAGGGAGCGCACTATATTGATGTTGGCCGGCACCCCGTCCGAGGTATAGCCGGCTCGGAAGGTTTTCATTTCGCTGATCTTGTTGAGCTTGTTTTTCTCCAGGTTGGGCAGCTCCAGACCGTCGAACAGCAGATCCAGGTATTCGTCCTTGGAAATCTCGAACACGAAATCGTCTTCGCCTTCGCCCTGATTGCTGGCTTCACCCTGACCACCGCCCTTGCCGCCGCCGCCCAGGGGGCGTTCGACCCGGTCGCCGGTGATAAATTGATCGTTACCCGGATGAACCTGCTCTCGTTTACCGCCCTTGCCCTGATGAAAAAAGGGCTCGGAGATATCGCGGGTGGGAATGGAGACACTCTCGCCCTTGTCGATATCCTGAATACTGCGTTTCAGTACCGCGTCCGACACCGCTTTTTTGAGTTGTTGTTTGTAGCGGCGGATGAAGCGCTGTCGGTTGACAGCGCTTTTGTTGCGGCCATTTAGTCGTCTATCGATAAAATGCGCCATAGTTTCCCCCAGCATCCTTCTATCAGGTTGATTTACGTACCCGCAGATACCACTCCGACAGCAGCCGGACCTGTTTGCGGGTATAACCTTTCTCCATCATGCGAGCGACAAAGTCGTCGTGTTTTTTCTGCTCGTCGGCACTGGTCTTGGCGTTGAAGGAAATGACCGGCAGCAGCTCTTCGGTATTGGAGAACATTTTCTTTTCGATAACGGTCCTGAGCTTCTCGTAGCTGGTCCAGTTAGGATTCTTGCCGGCATTGTTCGCCCGAGCCCGCAAAACGAAGTTGACTATCTCGTTACGGAAGTCCTTGGGATTGCTGATCCCGGCCGGTTTCTCGATTTTTTCCAGCTCGGCATTGAGGGCGGAACGGTCGAACAGCTGTCCGGTTTCCGGATCCCGGTATTCCTGATCCTGGATCCAGAAGTCCGCATAGGTGACGTAGCGATCGAAAATGTTCTGACCATACTCGGAGTAGGACTCGAGGTAGGCGGTCTGGATTTCCTTGCCGATAAACTCCACATATTTGGGGATCAGATAGCCCTTGATGAACTCCAGGTAACGGTCGTGCACATCCTGCGGGAACTGCTCCCGCTCGATTTGTTGTTCGAGCACATAGAACAGGTGTACCGGGTTGGCCGCGACCTCGGCATGGTCGAAGTTGAACACCCGGGACAGGATCTTGAAGGCGAACCGGGTAGAAAGCCCGGTCATGCCCTCATCGACTCCTGCATAGTCCCGGTATTCCTGATAGGACTTGGCTTTGGGATCCGTGTCTTTCAGGCTTTCGCCGTCGTAGACCCGCATTTTGGAGTAGAGGCTGGAGTTTTCCGGCTCTTTCAGGCGCGACAATACGGTGAACTGCCCCAGGGTTTCCAGGGTGCCGGGTGCGCACTTGGCCTGGGACAACTCGCTGTTGGTCAGCAGCTTCTGATAGATCTCCACCTCTTCGGTGACGCGCAGGCAGTAAGGCACCTTGACGATGTACACCCGATCGAGGAAGGCTTCGTTATTCTTGTTGTGCTTGAAGTGTTGCCACTCCGATTCATTGGAGTGTGCCAGGATGATGCCTTCGAAGGGGAGGGCGGAAAGTCCTTCGGTGCCGTTGTAGTTCCCTTCCTGGGTGGCGGTGAGCAAGGGGTGCAGCACCTTGATCGGTGCCTTGAACATTTCGACGAATTCCATCATGCCCTGGTTCGCTTTGCACAGGGCACCGGAGTAGGAGTAGGCATCGGCATCATCCTGGGCATAATGTTCAAGCTTGCGGATGTCGACCTTGCCGACCAGGGAGGAAATATCCTGGTTGTTGTCATCACCGGGCTCGGTTTTGGCGACAGCTATCTGGTCGAGCACCGAGGGGTAGACCTTTTCAACCCGGAAGCGGGTGATGTCTCCCCCGTATTCATGCAGCCGTTTCACAGCCCAGGGAGACATGATGGGTCTCAGATACCGGCGCGGGATACCGTATTCCTGCTCGAGGACGGGGCCGTCCTCATTCATGTCGAACAGGCTGAAAGGGTGATCATTGACCGGTGAGCCCTTGAGCCGGTAAATAGGCACTTTCTGCATCAACGATTTCAGGCATTCGGCCAGGGAGGACTTACCGCCGCCGACGGGGCCGAGGAGGTACAGGATCTGTTTCTTTTCTTCCAGGCCCTGGGCCGCATGTTTCAGGTAGGAGACAATCTGTTCGATGCTGTCTTCCATACCGTAAAATTCGGCGAAGGCCGGGTAGCGGGCGATGACCCGGTTGGAAAAAAGCCGGCTGAACCTCGGCACCTGGGCGGTGTCGATCATTTCCGGCTCTCCGATGGCCATCAGCAGACGCTCGGAAGCGGATGCATAGCAAGCCTTGTCTTCCCGGCACATGTCCAGGAACTCCTGCAGGCCGAACTCTTCTTCCTTGGCTTTCTCATAGCGCGTTTGGTAGTGCTCGAAGATTCCCATAGTTCTTTCCCCCATAAAATCCCGGCTCCGTACATCTTTGATTACAAGAAAGAGCCTTGCGCACACATCTTTCAATCCTTTATTGAAATGTTAGACAGGATTTCAGCATTGCGCTTGTGTAACGCTCAGAAAAATCGAAGATTTTGCGGAACAGCTCCCATTCGAGAATTTTCCATATGAGTCTTTTTTTTGAAGGGGGAGAGGGGTCTGAACGGGCGCGCGCCCCGCTCGCGGCAGAACAGCAGTAAACACATCGATGATTACGTTTACGTAAGTGAAATGATGGTGCTCGTTTGCTGTTCAGTTACACATTTTGTGATTTTTTTACGTTGACTTCACAATTGCGCCCGGTTAGATTGGAGGGGCATCAAGGTCTAGCCGATTGCTCCAGCCTAAATTCAGCAACTTGTTAGGTATGATGCGTAGCTCTGTTTAAGCACGTTTCCGTTTGTTTGACCCTCGCTTGCGAGGGTTTTCTTTTTTTGTTATAAAACCACATCGCTTTGTTTACGTTTACGTAAATGTATTCTACAGGGCGAGATCATATTCAATTTTTTTGAGCTTGTTGTGCGTTTTTTTCCGATTTCTTTGCTCATTTCATTATCTTAGAGTGTCATCACTAACCGAATGTAGCAGCGAGAGATGACAATAAGATGTTGTTAATGCTGCTTGATGATATTGAAACCGGAGTGAACCATGGGCAAGACACTGATCCTGAAATCCAGCATCCTGGGTGAATATTCGCAGTCAGCAAAACTGATTGATTACATGATTGAGCGGACAGGTGCCGAGGAGGTACAGATCCGTGATCTGGCCGCCGAGCCGTTACCGATGCTGGATGGTGCCGGCGCCATGGCCCTGCGGGGGGGCGATCAGCTCAGCGAAGAGCAGCAGGCCCTGCTGGCACTGTCCGACAGCCTGGTGGAAGAGCTCAAGGCCGCCGATACCCTGATTATCGCAGCCCCCATGTACAACTTTCATATTCCGGTACAACTCAAGGCCTGGATTGACCTGGTTTGCCGTGCCGGCGTGACTTTCCGTTACACCGAGCAGGGGCCGCAAGGGCTGGTCACCGGCAAGAAAGCGGTGGTGGTGACGACCCGTGGCGGCATGCACAAGGACAGCCCGACCGATTTGATTACTCCCTACCTGCAGACCGTATTGGGCTTCATCGGACTCAGCGAGGTGGAGTTCGTGTATGCGGAAGCCCTGAACATGGGTGAGGAAGCTCAGCAGGCGGGGCTGGATCAGGCCCGGCAGAGTCTGGAAGCCCTGGTTGTCTGAATAAATTTTATGCCAACATACAAAAAGCGGGCTGCCAATGGCAGCCCGCTTTTTGTTAGCCGAACAGCTGCCGGATACTCTGTTCGAGGATGCCGATGGTCTGGTCGATATGATGCTTTTCAATGATCAGGGGGGGGGACATGGCGATGGCATCTCCCAGCGAGCGCAGCATCATGCCTTGCTCCCAGGCCGCGGTCTGGACCTGCGCCCCGCTGGCGCCCGGCTTGCCTGCCAGCGGTTCGAACTCGACCGCGGCTATCAATGCGTAGTTGCGGATATCGATGACCCCGGGCAGGCCCTTCAGACTGTGCAGGCCCTGCTCAAAATAGCTGGCGATATCCCCCCCGTCGGCACCGCGGTGGAACAGGCCACCCTGCTCATACACGTCCAGGGTGGCCATGGCGGCGGCACAGGCCAGCGGGTGAGCCGAATAGGTATAGCCATGGAAAAACTCCACTCCCGGGCCGGCATCGTCCACCACCGCTTCATAAATATGGTCACCGGCGAACACGGCTCCCATGGGGGCGGCGCCGTTGGTCAGCCCCTTGGCGGTGGTCATGATATCGGGCAGCACATCGAAGGTTTGGCTGGCAAAGGGCTCGCCGGTGCGGCCAAAACCGCAGATCACCTCGTCGAAGATCAGCAGGATGCCATTCTGATCGCAAATTTCCCGTATGCGCTTGAGATAACCCACCGGCGGTGGGAGCACCCCGCCGGCCCCGGTGATGGGTTCGATGATGACGGCGGCAATGCGGCTGGCATCATGCAGCCTGATCAGTCGTTCCAGTTCGTTGGCTTTCTCCACCCCACCATGCAGCGGCAAGCCAGGGGTGAAGGCGTTCAACGCAAGATCCTGGGTGTGGGACAGGTGATCCACCGGCAGCCACTGGCCGAAGGCCTTGTAGTTGTTGGTGATTCCACCTACCGAGATACCGCCGAAGTTGACCCCGTGATAGCCCCGCTCCCGGCCGATAAACAGTTGCCTGCCGGCCTGGCCGCGCGCATGGTGATAGGCCAGCGCCATCTTGAGCGCGGTTTCCACCGACTCGGAGCCCGAGTTGGTATAAAACACCTTGTTCAGGTTGCCGGGAGCCAGTCGGGCCAGGCGCT
Organism: Zobellella sp. DQSA1; assembly: GCF_041950555.1. Taxonomy (GTDB): domain Bacteria; phylum Pseudomonadota; class Gammaproteobacteria; order Enterobacterales; family Aeromonadaceae; genus Oceanimonas. Next base: position 2,138,876 of record NZ_CP169531.1, on the reverse strand, counting down.
CCGACAACTCGAAGGACAGGGGATGACCGAAACCGAAACAGGGGGCGTAGTCCAGGGTCCTGGCCTGCCGGGCGATGGCTTCGGCGATGTGGGGGTGGCCGTGGCCGGCATTGCAGCACCACAGCCCGGCGGTCATATCCAGCACCTGGCGCTGATCGTCCGTGGTCCAGTACATGCCCTTGGCGCCGGTGAGCATGCGCGGCTGTGCCCGATACCCCTTGTTCGGTGTAAAGGGCATCCAGTGGGCGGCCAAACTATGATGATTCATGGGTCTCTCCGTTAATCGAATGGTTTGCGGGTCAGCAACATACCGTAGCGGGAGACAGTGTCGTCAAAGTGTTAAGGTTTAAAAATCACGCCGTTTCAATGTTCAGTTTGACCGGGCTGGACATAACAGGGGGGGAGTGACGGGCATAAAAAAACCTGCCGGAGCAGGTTCAGTATTTGGTGCGTTCTAGTGGATTCGAACCACCGACCCCTACCATGTCAAGGTAGTGCTCTAACCAACTGAGCTAAGAACGCGAATCTTTGGCAAACTGGTGCGTCCTAGTGGACTCGAACCACCGACCCCTACCATGTCAAGGTAGTGCTCTAACCAACTGAGCTAAGGACGCAGATATTCAGTCTGAAGCTTTTCCTGCGGAAAAATGGTGCGTTCTAGTGGATTCGAACCACCGACCCCCACCATGTCAAGGTGGTGCTCTAACCAACTGAGCTAAGAACGCAGGCTGCCTTCAGGCGCTGCGTATACTAGCCAAGCGCGCGGGCAGGGGCAAGCGTTTTTTCTTATCGAACAAGTGGATGAAGAACTATTGTTCAAGTCGGCGAAATATCGCACCGGGCCAGGAAGCGTTGCCACAGCCGGGCATGTTCCAGGGTCCGCTCCCGGTAACGGGTATAGACCCGGCTGTCGAGCCCCTGCGCGAAGTAATGCCGATAGGAGGCCAGCGCATCCCGCTGGGAGGGCGGTGGGGTCAGGGTGTGTTCGAGCAAGGGGGCCAGTTGCACAAACTGTCGATCGATCTGCCCCAGGTAAGCCTGAATGTCTCTGATATAGTAGTGCTGCATGGCATTACGCAGCCGTTCGGCACGGGAGCGGCCGGTGGGGCCGCAGTCGAACTGCTCCAGGTGTTGCAGGAAAGCCAGGCTCTCTTCAAGGTAGTGGGCAGCGCTGTGCAGCGAATAGAACAATTGCCCCAGGTAGTCGTTATCGTACAGTCCACTCAGGGCCTGATTCAGTTCGCGGGCGTGGAGCGGGTCGGGATCGGCCTGTCCCTGGGCCAGGCGAAGCAGACGTTCAAACAGGCTGAACGCCGTTACCGTTTCCTGGTAACCGCCCTGCTGGGCAAAGTGCAGGGGACGGAACCGGGGCATCAGCGCGGCGCGGATCTCCGGCTCGGCCACCATCATGTTCCAGTGATAGCCGGGTAACAGCGGCGCTTTCTGGGTTTGGACCCGGGTCAACCAATCTCTCAGCGCCTGATCCTCGGCGGCAGAAAGGCATTCCTGAACGCCGAGCTGGAACTGCAGGTGATACAGCAAGACGGCGGCGGCACTCTGGCTCTTGCCCACCGGACTGTTGTGTTCGCCGACCAGGCCCAGCAGCCGGCACTCTCCCAGCTTGAGGGTATCCAGCAGGCCGGCGGTGACCCGTTGTTGCTGCTGCTGCAGTTCCCGCTGTGCTGGCAGGGGGGGCAAGGGGGGAGCCTTGGTCAGTACCGGCGGGGTGACCTCCAGGACATTGGCGACCCGGGCCAGGTATGTCTGGAAATGATGTTCCAGTTCATTTTGCGGGCTACAGGCTGTCAACCAGAGGCAGAGCAGCCCGACCGCGTTCTTCCACCCTTTCATAGATAATGCGCAACCGCCAGATCAACATGAATGCCGCTACCGATAAGCCTATCAGAAAACCGATCCAAAAGCCGTGCGGGCCCATGGCCGGTACCAGCCAGTCGGTCAGACCGAGCACCATGCCGATCGGCAGGCCACACAACCAGTAGGCCACCAGGGTAATATAGAAAATGACCTGGGTATCCTTGTAACCACGCAGGGCGGCGGCACCGATAACCTGGGCCGAATCGGATATCTGGTACAGGGCGGCCAGCAGCAACAGGCTGGCGGCGAGCTCCAGTACGGCATGATTGTCGGTATAAATTCCTCCGATCCAGTGCCGTCCCAGTATGGTGGCCAGCGCCGTGAATACGGCCAGGGCGCAGCCGAACATGATGCCGGCGATGCTGACCACCCTGGCTTGTTGCGCTCGGCCCTCGCCGAGGCTGTGTCCGACGCGGATGGTCAGGGCCATGCCCAGGCTCAGGGGCAGCATAAACACCATGCTGGAGAAGTTGATGGCAATCTGATGGCCCGCGACCACCTCGGAACCAAGTGGGGCCAGCAGCAGTGCGACCACGGTGAACAGGGTGACTTCACAGAAGATGGCCATGGCGATGGGAAATCCCAACCGGAAGATCCGGCCGATTTGGCGCCAGTCGGGAGGGGTGAGCCGGGTGAAAACAGTAAAGCGTTGCAACAGGGGCGAGCGACGGGTATAGAAGACCATCGCCACCAGCATGGCCCAGAATACCAGGGCGGAAGCATAGCCGCAGCCCACCCCGCCCAGGGCCGGCATCCCCAGCTTGCCGTAAATCAGGATATAGTTGGCCGGTATGTTGATCGCCAGCCCGATAAAGCCGATCACCATGGTGGGCAAGGTGTGGGACAAGCCTTCACTGAAATTGCGCAGGACCTGGTACAGGGCGTAGGCGGGCATGCCCCAGAGAATGCCGTGCAAATAACCGGTGGTTTTTTCCGCCAGAACCGGCTCGACGTCCATCCAGTGCAGGGCCAGCGGCGAATAATAAAGAACGAGCATGGCGGGCAGGGTCACCAACAGGGTCAGCCAGAAGCCCTGATGCACGGCACCGGCCACTTCGCCGTGGCGACGGGCACCATTGAGTTGCGATATGATGGGAGTCAACGCCATGACCACGCCCTGCACCAGCAGGATGATGGGCAGCCAGAAACTGGTGGCCACCGCCACCGCGGCCATATCGGTGGCGCTGACCTGGCCGGCCATGACGGTATCGACAAAACTCATGGTAGTCTGGGCTATCTGCGCCACCAGTATGGGACCGCAGAGCCGCAACAGATGCAGGGTTTCGGAAAAATAGGACTTCAGCGCCATCTTGTTGTTCTCACTCGGCAATAGTAGGGATAAATCACCGCCGAAACACGGATCTGGCGTCCGCTGGGTGGGGGAAAGCACATGGAACTTCGGCTGGTGTTGGCAATATAGCGTCGATCATGGGAATTTCCCAGTATATTCAACTGTCTTTTGAAATTGGATGAGAACTATGTTTACCGGAATTGTACAAGGCCAGGGGACTGTGCTTGAAATAACCGACAAAGCCGATTTTCGCACCCATGTCGTCCGGCTGCCGGAGGCGCTGTTGCCCGGGTTGGAGCCGGGGGCTTCCGTGGCCCACAACGGTTGCTGCCTCACCGTCACCCGGATCGATGGCGACAGGGTGAGTTTTGATCTGATGGCGGAAACCCTGAGGCTAACCAACCTGGGGCGGTTACGGGCGGGGGACAGAGTGAACCTGGAACGGGCGGCCCGCTTCGGCGACGAGATCGGCGGCCACGCCATGTCCGGTCATATCATGGCCCAGGGCGAACTGCTGGAGCGCGTGGAAAGCGACACCAATACCTGCCTCTGGTTCGCGCTGCCGGCCGGGCTGGCCAAATATGTCTTTACCAAAGGTTATATCGGTATCGACGGCATCAGCCTGACCCTGGGCGAAGTGAAAGCAGATCGCTTTGCCGTGCACTTGATCCCCGAGACCCTGGCGCGCACCAATTTGGGGGCTATCCTGCCCGGGTACGGGGTGAATATCGAGATCGACCCCCAAACCCAGGCTATCGTCGATACCGTGGAGCGGGTGCTGGCCGGCCGATAAATTATGCCAACATGCAATGCAGTCTGAATCCCATCGCCCGCTCAGAAATATTGCTCGTCATCGGCATCCACCATAACGTCAACCTCGTCCGTTTGTTCGTTACGGGTAACGGTGATATGAATGGAGTTACAGCAGGCCATGCAGTCTTCGTAGTAGTCCTGATCCCCTTCGGAGGCATCCACCATGATGCGGGTATGATGCCCGCAGTGGGGACATACGATATTCTGTTCGAAATAGTCACGCATCGGGATTGTCCTCGTTTCGGGTTGGCTTCAGGCCTCCGGCAGTCCCCGGCAGGAACGGCCCCCGTCCAGCGCGACTATCTGGCCGGTCAGATAGCCGGGGCCCTCGAGTAAAAAGGCGGCGGTTTCGGCAATTTCCCGGGGCTGGCCCAGCCGTCCCATCGGAATGGACTTCAGCACCCGCTGCTTTTGCGCTTCGTTCAGCTCATGCTCCGGCCAGATGATGGCGCCGGGTGCGATACCGTTGACGCGGATGCCGGGGGCCAGCTCCGCGGCCAGGCCGCGGGTCAGGGTAGCCAGGGCGTTTTTTGCCATGCTGTAGAGCAAATGGTGTTTCAGGCCTTTTTCTGCATGGATGTCGACCATGTTCACGATGGCGCCCCCGCTGTCTTGCAGCGCCGGCGCCAGGGCCTGAGTCAGAAAATAGGGTGCGGCTGCATTGGTTGCCGCCAGTTCCTGCCATTGCGCCGGCGTCGCCTCACCGAAGGGAGTGGGGTAGAAGGCGGATGCGTTGTTGATAAGCCCGTCCAGGCGGCCAAAACAATTCAGCACCTTGTCGGCCATTTCCTTGAGTTCATCGAGCCGGGTCAGATCCTGAGACACCAGCCGGACGCTGTCCGGCCGTTGGGCATTCAGTTCCCGGGCCAGGGCGGTGGCAGGGGATTCGCTGTGGTGGTAGTGCAAAACCAGCCGATAGCCCCGCTGATGAAGATAGCGGCTCATTTCGGCACCGATACGCTTGGCGGCACCGGTAATCAATACCACGGGGTGGGGCATAGCATCTCCTAACTGGCAATAACCCGATAAAGGCTTGTCTTGGTCTGAGCAATATAAGGCTCGCCAAAATGGCTCACATGATTGAGCAGGTGATAGAGGTTATAGAGCTCCCGTCGTTCGGTATAGCCTTCATCCAGCGGCCAGACGGCGTGGTAGCCCTGGTAAAAGGCCAGAGGAAACTGTCCGAACAGCTCGGTCATGGCGATATCCGTTTCCCGATCACCAAAATAACTGGCAGGATCGAACAACACCCCCATGTGCTCGGTGAACGCAAGATTGCCACGCCAGAGATCGCCGTGCAACAGGGAGGCACTGGGGTGATGGTTGGCCAGTCGCAGTTTGATGGCTCCGACAATTTCCTCGATATCACCGAAACGGATGCCTTTTTCTTCCAGCAGTTTCAGCTGCCAGCCGACTCGTTGTTCGGCAAAAAAGGTGGACCATTTTTTATGCCAGGCGTTGGGTTGTACGCTGGAGCCGAGAAAATTGTCTTCATCCCAACCGTACATGGGTTGGCCATGGCTGCGGTGCAGGTGGGCCAACTGACGACCGAGCATGTGCCAGTCTTGCTCGTCCGACTCGCCGAAAGGCAGATATTCCAGTACCAGGAAACTGCTGCCGACGGTGGTACCGCAGCAGATGGGCTTGGGGATCACCAGGGTCTGGGTGCGGAGCAGATGGTCCAGGCTGTTCCATTCGCAGCGGAACATATCTACCCGGGCACGGTCACTTAACTTAACGAAGTAGCTTTTATGGCCGTCGGAAATCCGGAATGCCTGGTTGATATCCCCCCCGGACAGTGGTTTTTTGTCGAGGATGGTGAAGTCGCTGCCGGTTGCTTCCGAGATCTGATTGGCGATCACTGGCCACATAATGCCTCCGCTTAGGCTTGGTTTGTCAACAGTATAGGCCATGCGCAAGCGTGCAAACCGCATCGGGATCAAAATTGGAGAGCCCATGATAGATAAGCTGAAAAAATGGTTTGAAAGTACTCGACCCGCGGAGCAGATCGAGTTGAGTGAAGAAGTGGCGGTGGCCGCCTTGCTGACCGAAGTCATGCTGGCCGACGGCTCGGACAGTGACGCGGAGCAGCTGCGGATGGAGCAGTTGCTGGCCCGCTTGTTCGGCCAGACCCAGGGAGAAGTGCACGACTGGCTGGAGCAGGGTAGGGTACAGCAGCAGGAGTCGGCTTCACTCTACGAATTCACCTCCCGTCTCAAGACCCTGCCGGCAGGGCAACGGGAAAACATCCTCCATGCCCTCTGGCTGATTGCTTTTACCGACGGGGTGCTGGATCCTTTGGAGGAAGCGGTGATCCGCCAGATTGCCGATCTGCTCTATATTCCCCACAGCCGCTTTATCCAGTTGAAGCACAAGGCCGAACGGCAGTGCCTATAATCGTTGGCCAGCCATGGCGGGAAGCGCTCAAGTTTGGTAGAGTCTGCTCTCCCTGACCTGTGCCGCCGGGTAGCACCATAAGGCGCGCCAGACTGGCAAGGTAAAGCCAGATGGTCGGGGCAGTCATGAATTTTTTCACTTTTCACACACTACATGTGCACTTTGGTAGGGTGCACCACTGTTAAGGACGCTTCATGCCGACAATTACGCTTCCCGATGGCAGCCAACGCCATTTTGAACATGCCGTTTCCGTACTGGATGTGGCCCAGGATATCGGGGCCGGCCTGGCCAAGGCCTGCATCGCCGGCCGGGTCAACGATGAACTGGTGGATGCCTGCGAGCTGATATCCCAGGATGCCGAACTGGCTATCATCACCGCCAAGGATCAGGATGGCCTGGACATCATCCGCCATTCCTGTGCCCACCTGCTGGGCCATGCGATCAAGCAGCTGTGGCCGCAAACCAGGATGGCCATCGGTCCGGTGATCGATAACGGCTTCTATTACGATGTGGATCTGGATCATACCCTGACCGAAGAAGACCTCGATAAGCTGGAAGCCCGCATGCTGGAGCTGGCCAAGACCGAGTACCCGGTGATCAAGAAAAAGGTTAGTTGGCAGGAAGCGCGGGACGTCTTCGCCCGGCGGCATGAGTCTTACAAGATTGAAATCCTGGATCAGAACGTCAGCCAGCATGACAAGCCGGGCCTCTATCACCACGAAGAGTACATCGACATGTGCCGGGGGCCGCACGTGCCCAACATGCGCTTCTGCCAGCATTTCAAGTTGCAGAAAGTGTCCGGCGCCTACTGGCGGGGTGATTCCAAGAACAAGATGCTGCAGCGTATCTACGGCACCGCCTGGGCCGACAAGAAAGCGCTCAAGGGCTACCTGACCCAGTTGGAGGAAGCCGCCAAGCGCGATCATCGCAAGATAGGCAAGCAGCTCGATCTCTACCATATGCAGGAAGAAGCGCCGGGCATGGTGTTCTGGCACCACGACGGCTGGACCGTCTTCCGTGAACTGGAACACTTCGTGCGCGACAAGCTGCGCGAATACCAGTACGAAGAGGTCAAGGGGCCCTTCATGATGGACAGGGTGCTGTGGGAAAAATCCGGCCACTGGGACAAATACGCCGAGAACATGTTTACCACCAGTTCCGAAAACCGTGAGTATGCCATCAAGCCGATGAACTGCCCGGGCCATGTGCAGATCTTCAACCAGGGCCTCAAGTCATACCGGGACCTGCCCCTGCGTATGGCGGAATTCGGTTGCTGCCATCGCAACGAGCCGAGCGGCGCCCTGCATGGCCTGATGCGGGTGCGTGGCTTTACTCAGGACGATGCCCACATTTTCTGTACCGAAGAACAAATACAGGCAGAAGTATCCGCCTGCATCCAGATGGTATATGACACTTACGGTACCTTTGGCTTCACCAACATCGCGGTCAAGTTGTCGACCCGGCCGGAAAAGCGCATCGGCAGCGACGAGATCTGGGACAAGGCGGAACTGGCCCTGGAAGAAGCGCTCAAGGCCAACGACATCGCCTATGAACTGCAGCCGGGGGAGGGTGCCTTCTACGGACCCAAGATCGAATTTACCCTGCACGACTGCCTGAACCGGGCCTGGCAATGCGGCACCGTTCAGCTCGACTTCGCGCTGCCGGGTCGTCTGGGGGCCAGTTACGTAGGCGAAGATAACGACCGCCACGTACCGGTGATGATTCACCGCGCCATCCTGGGTTCCATCGAGCGTTTCATCGGTATCCTGATCGAAGAGTACGCCGGTCTGTTTCCGACCTGGCTGGCTCCCACCCAGGTGGTGGTGCTCAATATTACCGACAATCAGGCCGATTACGCCCGCAATTTGGCTAACAGTTTGAATAATGTTGGCATTCGGGCCAAAGCGGACTTGAGAAATGAGAAGATAGGCTTTAAAATCCGCGAGCATACTCTGAAGCGGGTACCTTTCATGCTGGTTTGCGGCGATAAAGAAGTCGAAGCCGGCCAAGTAGCGGTTCGTACCCGGAAAGGACAGGATCTCGGCACCTTCAACGTAGAAGCGCTGACTCAGCTGATTCAGCAGGAGATCCGTACTCGCGGTAAGAAAACAGTGGAGGATAGGTTATAAAAGGCGCTAAAAAAGGGGGCAAACCAGCTCCTCGCAATCGACTGAATGAAGAAATCCGACTGAAAGAAGTCCGTCTGGTCGGCCTGGAAGGCGAAGCATTAGGTATTGTGTCCATTACCGAGGCACTCGAAGCCGCCTCCGGCGCAGGTGTAGACTTGGTGGAAATCAGTCCCAATGCCGAGCCGCCCGTTTGCCGTATTATGGATTACGGCAAGTTCCTCTACGAGAAGAGCAAGGCTACCAAGGAACAAAAGAAAAAGCAGAAACAAATCCAGGTCAAGGAAATCAAATTCCGGCCCGGTACCGATGAAGGCGACTATCAGGTAAAACTACGCAACCTGATTCGCTTTTTGGAAGAGGGCAACAAAGCCAAGGTCACGCTGCGGTTCCGCGGTCGTGAGATGGCGCACCAGGAGCTCGGTTTCGATTTGCTCAACCGCATCAAGGCGGATCTGGACGAATTGGCCGTGGTCGAGGCCTTTCCCAAGCTGGAAGGTCGTCAGGCCGTCATGGTGCTTGCCCCGAAGAAAAAACAGTAAGGCCCTGCAAGTAGTCGGGCTATGACTCGCCCGGCTCGCCTTGCTGTTTGTTGTTATTAACAATGCGGAGTTTTTATGCCGAAAATGAAATCGAACAAGGGCGCTGCCAAGCGCTTCAAGAAAACCGGCTCCGGTGGCTTCAAGCGCAAGCAATCCCACCTGCGTCACATCCTCACCAAGAAAAGCACCAAGCGTAAGCGTCAGCTGCGCGGTAAGTGTCTGGTGGCCGCGTCTGACGTCGCTCAGATCAAATCCATGCTGCCGACCGCTTAAGAGGAGAGTGAACAATGCCAAGAGTTAAACGTGGTGTTACTGCCCGCGCTCGTCACAAGAAAGTACTGAAGCAGGCCAAAGGTTACTACGGTGCCCGTTCGCGCGTTTATCGCGTTGCCGTCCAGGCCGTAACCAAAGCCGGTCAATATGCCTATCGTGACCGCCGTCAGAAAAAACGTCAGTTCCGTCAGCTGTGGATCGCCCGTATCAATGCGGCGGCCCGTCAGAACGGTCTGTCTTACAGCCGCTTCATCGATGGCCTGAAAAAAGCCTCCGTTGAAATCGATCGCAAGATCCTGGCTGACATCGCCGTGCACGACAAAACCACCTTCACCGCTTTGGTTGCCAAAGCCAAAGAAGCCCTGGTTTAAGTCGTTCAGACGATTAAATAAAAAAGGAGGCTCCGGCCTCCTTTTTTGTTGGCCCCGAGCCGGCTCAGTGGTGGCGGGCGCGGAGCATTTCCTTTATTATCAAGGCCTTTCAAATTATTTAGCGTCCGCCTTGTTGCGGGCAAGTACGAGGAACACATGGATCAGCTGGAAGACGTGATCGTCAAAGCACAGGCGGAGATCCAGGCTGCCGCCAACGCCGTCGAACTGGATGAAATCCGGGTTCACTATCTGGGCAAGAAGGGGATTTTTACCGAACAATCCAAGGCCCTGGGCAAGTTGTCCGCCGAAGAACGCCCCGCCGCCGGCCAAGCCATCAATAACGCCAAGCAGGCGGTGAGTGATGCCCTCAACAGCAAGCGCGAAGCACTGCAACTGGCCGAACTGAACCAGAGACTGGCGTCCGAAACCCTGGACATTACCCTGCCCGGGCGCCGCCAGTCGGCGGGCGGCCTGCATCCGGTGACCCGCACCATCCGCCGCATCGAATCCCTGCTCGGCGAACTCGGTTTCCAGGTAGCGGAAGGCCCCGAAATCGAGGACGATTTCCACAACTTCGATGCCCTGAACATTCCGGCGCACCATCCGGCCCGCACCGATCACGATACCTTCTACTTCAACCCGGAGCTGATGCTGCGCACCCACACCTCGGGCGTGCAGATCCGTACCATGGAGCAGCAGCAGCCACCGCTGCGCGTTATCGCCCCGGGTCGGGTCTACCGTAACGACTACGATCAGACCCACACCCCCATGTTCCATCAGGTGGAAGGCCTGCTGGTAGACGAGAATGTCAGCTTCACCCACCTCAAGGGCGTGTTGCACGACTTCCTCAACAACTTTTTCGAGGCCGATCTGCAAATCCGCTTCCGTCCTTCTTACTTCCCCTTTACCGAGCCCAGCGCCGAAGTGGACGTGATGGGCAAGAACGGCAAATGGCTGGAGGTGTTGGGCTGCGGCATGGTGCACCCCAACGTGTTGCGTTCCGTGGGCATCGATCCCGAGCGCTACAGCGGCTTTGCCTTCGGCATGGGGGTCGAGCGCCTGACCATGCTGCGTTATGGCGTCAACGACTTGCGCGCCTTCTTCGAAAATGATCTGCGTTTTCTCAAGCAATTCCGGTAAGCGGCAGGAGCAATAATGAAATTTTCAAAATCATGGCTGGACGAATGGGTCAATACCGGTCTGGATGCCGAGGCTCTTGCCGAGCAGATCACCATGGCCGGCCTGGAAGTGGACGGCATCACGCCGGTGGCCGGTGCCTTCAGCCAGGTACTGGTGGGCGAGGTGGTGGAATGCGGCCAGCACCCGGACGCGGACAAGCTGAGGGTAACCAAGGTCAAGGTGGGCGGTGATGAACTGCTCGACATCGTCTGCGGTGCGCCCAACTGTCGCCAGGGCCTGAAAGTGGCGGTGGCCGTGGTCGGCGCCGTGTTGCCCGGCGACTTCACCATCAAGAAAGCCAAGCTGCGCGGCCAACCCTCCCACGGCATGCTCTGCTCCTATAGCGAACTGGGCATCGAGGTGGACGCCGACGGCATCATCGAACTGCCCGCCGACGCCCCCGTCGGCGCCGAGGTCCGCGACTACCTGCGCCTCGACGATGCCATCATCGAAGTGGATCTGACGCCCAACCGCGCCGACTGCCTGAGCATGGCCGGACTGGCCCGGGAAGTCGGGGTGCTGAACCGGCAGGACGTCAACTGGCCCGACATCCCGGCGGTGCCGGCCAGTATCGACGACCGGGTCGACATCCGGCTGGACGCCCCTGCCGCCTGCCCGCGCTACCTGGGACGGGTGGTGAAGAACATCGACGTTACGGCCGAAACGCCGCTGTGGATGCAGGAAAAACTGCGCCGCTGTGGTATCCGCAGCATCGATCCGGTGGTGGACATCACCAACTTTGTCTTGCTGGAGTGGGGCCAGCCCATGCATGCCTTCGATCTGGCCCGTCTCGACGGCGGCATAGTGGTGCGCCAGGCCGATCAGGGCGAAAAACTGACCCTGCTCGACGGCAACGAGGTCAGCCTGAACAGCGATACCCTGGTGATTGCCGACAACTCGAAAGCCGTGGCCATGGCCGGCATCTTCGGCGGCGAGGCCACCGGGGTGAACGAACACACCCGTGACGTGCTGCTGGAATGCGCCTTCTTCAGCCCGCTGGCGATTACCGGCCGGGCCCGCAGCTATGGCCTGCACACCGACTCTTCCCACCGTTTCGAGCGCGGCGTGGACTACCGGCTGCAGCGCAAGGTGATGGAGCGGGCCACCGCGCTGCTGCTGGACATCTGCGGCGGTGAAGCCGGTCCCGTGGTGGAGGCGGTCTCGGAAGCCGAGCTGCCCGTGGCAGCCACCGTTACCCTGCGCCACGACAAGCTCAACCGCTTGATCGGTATCGACATTCCCGCCGACCAGGTCACCGATATGCTGACCCGTCTGGGACTGGAAGTCACTCCGACCCGTGATGGCTGGCAGGCGGTGGTGCCGAGCTATCGCTTCGATATCGGCATCGAGGAAGATCTGGTGGAAGAGGTGGCCCGTATCTACGGTTACAACCAAATCCCGAATGTGGCGCCGGTGGCCGGCCTGAGCATGTCCCGCCATCAGGAGGCGGCCCTGCCCCTGAATCGGCTGAAGGACGCCTTGGTGGATCTCGGCTACCAGGAGGCCATTACCTACAGCTTTGTGGATCCGGAACAACAGCGGCTGCTGTTCCCGGACGCCGAGCCGCTGGTGCTGCCCAACCCCATCGCCGCCGACATGTCCGCCATGCGGGTGTCCCTGTGGCCGGGGCTGATTCAGGCGGCAGTCTATAACCAGAACCGCCAGCAGTCGCGGCTGCGGCTGTTCGAACAGGGGCTTATCTTCATTCCCGACGAAGCCGCCGAGAACGGTGTACGCCAGACCCCGGTGCTGACCGGCCTGCTGCTGGGCCCGGTGGTGGACGAGCACTGGGATATGGCCGACAAAGGGGTGGACTTCTTCGACCTCAAGGGCGACGTGGAGAGCCTGCTGGCCCTGACCGCCGACGAGCTGAACTTCGGCTTTGCCCGCACCGATATCAAGGCGCTGCATCCGGGACAATCCGCCGCGTTGTTGCGCTCCGGCCATCAGGTGGGTTTGCTCGGTGCCCTGCATCCCAGCCTGCTGAAGAAGCTGGGCCTCAAGTCCCAGGCTTATGTGTTTGAAATCGAGCTGGACGCCCTGACCGCACGAGTGGTGCCCGAGGCCGGTGACGTGTCCCGTTTCCCCGCCAACCGCCGGGATCTGGCGCTGGTGGTGGAGCAATCCGTCGCCGCCGGGGATATCCTTGATTTAGTTAGGAAAGTTGGCGGAAATCAATTGGTTGGCATAAACTTGTTCGATGTATACCAAGGACAAGGTATTGCCGACGGCAAGAAGAGCCTGGCGCTCAGCTTGGTGTTGCAGGATACCCAACGGACTTTGGAAGAGAAGGAAATCGCGGATACGGTGGCGCGCATCGTGTCCTCGCTGTCCGACGAGTTTAATGCTTCCTTGAGGGATTGAGCGTATGGCGTTAACCAAGGCCGACATAGCAGAACATCTGTTCACCGAGCTTGGCATAAGTAAACGTGATGCCAAGGAAATGGTCGAAGCGTTTTTCGAAGAAATTCGCGCCGCACTGGAGCAAGGTGAACAGGTCAAAATTTCCGGGTTCGGCAATTTTGAATTACGCAATAAGGGTGAACGCCCCGGGCGCAATCCCAAAACCGGGGAGGATATTCCCATATCGGCCAGGCGGGTAGTGACCTTTCGCCCCGGCCAAAAACTCAAGGCCAGGGTAGAAAACGCAACATTGCTCGACGACGCAGAGTAAAATCACAAGCCAGGCCGCAAGCCTGGCTTTTTGTTGGTTAGACTAAGGCAGCATTGGCCTGCGGCCCGCTATGCTGTTAGCCTAACTACAAGTTCATCCAGCAGAGGCGTGCCTCCGTGCGCAAAGGCAATATCGTTATTCTGACCGGGGCCGGCATCTCGGCCGAGTCGGGCATCAAGACCTTTCGGGCCAGTGATGGCCTGTGGGAAGAGCATCGTATCGAAGACGTGGCCACCCCCGAAGGCTACCGGCGGGATCCCGAGCTGGTACACAGCTTCTACAACGCCCGCCGGGCGCTGTTGCAGGCGGTGGAACCCAACGCCGCCCACCATGCCCTGGCCCGGCTGGAGGCCGAATGGCCGGAGCGGGTGACCCTGGTGACCCAGAATATCGACGATCTGCACGAGCGGGCCGGCAGCCGGAATGTGCTGCACATGCACGGGGAATTGCTCAAGGCTCGCTGCCCCCATTCCAACCAGACGGTGGCCTGGGCAGGTCCCTTGCATACCACGGATCTGTGCCACTGCTGCCAGTTTCCCGAACCGCTGCGGCCGCACGTGGTCTGGTTCGGCGAAATGCCGTTGTTGCTGGATCGTATCTACCATGCCCTGAGCGAGGCCAGTATCTTCATCGCCATCGGCACCTCGGGCAACGTCTACCCGGCGGCGGGTTTCGTGCACGAGGCGGCCATGCACGACGCCCATACCATCGAGATCAACCTGGAGCCGAGCCAGGTCAACAACCATTTCGACGAGCACCGCTACGGCCCTGCCACGCAGATGGTCAGCCGCTATGTGGAAGAGCTGCTGGCGGGTCGGAAGAAATAGTAAAAAGCCCGCATGATGCGGGCTTTGGTCTTTATGGGGGAGGGGAAGATCCTTAGTGGGAACGTAGCCGTACCCAGTGCTCTTCGTAGACGGCCAGCACCTCGTCACCCAGATCGTCCTGGAAGTGGCCCTTGGCCAGGGTCTCGCCGTTCGGGAACAGCACCTGGTTCTCGGCCACCTCGGCGGGCAGCAGGGCCTTGGCCCCCTGGTTGGGCACCGCTATGCCCAGTTCCTCGATGATGCTCGCCGCGATTTCGGGGCGCATCAGGAAATCGATGAACTGGTGGGCGGCATCCGCCGACTTGGCGTTGCTCGGAATGGCGGCGCTGTCCACCCAGAAGATAGCGCCTTCTTCCGGATAGATGTATTCCAGGTTCATGCCGTCCTGCTGGGTCTTGTAGGCCTGGTCGCTCCAGATCAGGCCGATGGAGGCCTCGCCGGTCACATAGGGCATGCGCGGGTTGTCGGAATTGTACAGCAACACGTTGTCCTTCAGCGCCTGCAGCTTCTCAAAGGCGGCCTTGATCTCACCCGCGTCCTTGCTGTTGGCGGAATGGTTCAGGGTCAGCAGCGCCATCTGGAAATTCTCACGGATGTCGTCGGTCAGCATCAACTGGCCCTGCCAGCGTCCGTCCCACAGATCGGCCCAGGCGTTCACCTCGGCGTCGGCCAGCTCGTCCCGGTTGAGGGCGATGGCGGTGCTGCCGAAGGCATAGGGCACGCTGTACCGGTTGCCCGGATCGAATTCCCGATCCAGCAGGCTCGGCTCCAACTGCTCCAGGTGGGGCAGCTTGCTCTTGTCGAGCGGTTGCAGCATGCCTTCCCGGGCCATCTTGCTCAGCATGTAGCTGGAGGGGAAGATCAGGTCGTAGCTTTCGCTGGCCCCGCTGGTCTGCAGCAGCTTCAGCTTGGCATAGAGCGCCTCATTGGAGTCGAAGGTGGCGTAGTCCACCTTGACGCCGGTTTCCTTGGTGAAGCGGGCCAGCACGCCGTCGGGCAGATATTCGGCCCAGGCGTAGACGGACAGGCGATCATTGGCCTGCGCCACCAGGGGCAGGCTGGCGGCCACCGCGATGGCCAGAGGACGGAACCAGGATTGCATATCAGCGTTTATCCCTTAACAGAAGTTGAGACGTCACCACCAGCACCAGCGATACCGCCAGCATGATGGTGGCCAGGGCGTTGACCTCGGGGGACACGCCCACCTTGACCATGGAATAGATTTTCAGCGGCAGGATCTCGTAGGCCGGTCCGGTCACGAAGGAGCTGACGATCACATCGTCCAGGGACAAGGTGAAACTCAGCAGCCAACCGGCGGCAATGGCGGGCCTGGCCAGCGGGAAAATAATCTTCCTGAAGGTCACTAACTCACTGGCACCCAGATCCTTGGCGGCTTCCAGCATGCGCAGGTCGAACCCCTTGAGGCGTGAATAGACGGTGATCACCACAAAGGGAAGACAGAAGGTGATATGGGCGAACAGCAGCGACCAGAAGCCGAGCGAAATACCCAACACCACGAACAGGGCCAACAGCGAGATGGCCATGACGATGTCCGGCGACATCATCACCACGAACAGCATGCCGCCCACGAAGCCCTTGCCGCGGAAGCGATAACGGTACAGGGCCACCGCCGCCAGGGTGCCGATCAGCGCCGCGAAGGTGGCCGACACCAGGGCGATGGTCACCGAGTGGCGGGCCGCTTCCATCAGGCCGGCGTTGTTGAGCAGGCGGACGTACCAGTCCCAGGTAAAGCCGTCCCAGCGGATGCCGTAACGGGAGCTGTTGAAGGAATTGGCGATCAGCACTCCGATGGGGATGTACAGATAGGCGAACACCAGCAGCAGGAAGCCGCCCTTGAACCACTTAATCATCGATGGATACCCTCTTGTTCAGCAGCTTGCCCACCCGGTAGTAGACGAAGATCAGGGCCGCCATCAGCACCGTCAGGGTGATGCTGGTGGCCGAGCCGAAGGGCCAGTCACGGATATTGAGGAACTGGGTCTTGATGATGTTGCCGATCAGCAGGTTCTTGGCCCCGCCCAGCAGATCCGAGATGTAGAACATCCCCATGGCCGGCAGGAACACCAGCAGGCAGCCGGCGACGATGCCGGGCATGGTCAGCGGCACTATCACCCGGAAGAAACGGGACCAGGCGCCGGCCCCCAGATCCCGGGCCGCCTCCAGTAGGCGGCCGTCCAGCTTCTCGATGGCGGCATAGAGCGGCAGCACCATAAAGGGCAGCAGTATGTACACCAGGCCGATGATCACCGCCACCTCGGTAAACATGATGCGCAGCGGCTGCTCGATCAGGCCCAGGGCCAGCAGGGCGTTGTTGAGCAGGCCCTTGGTGCCCAGCACCACCTTGAGCGCATAGGTGCGGATCAGGGAGTTGGTCCAGAATGGTACTATCACCAGGAACAACAGCAGGGGGCGCCAGCGGCGGGGACTCTGGGCGATGACGAAAGCGAAGGGATAGCCCACCAGCAGGCAGACAAGGGTGGCCATCCCGGCCATGTACACCGAATGCCACAGTACCCGCACATAGAGCGGGTCCAGCAGCCGGCCGTAGTTGTCCAGGGTGAACACCAGGCTCACCAGGCTGGCGTGATCCCGGGTCAGGAAACTGGTGCCGATGATCATCAGGTTGGGCATGAACACGAACAGCAGCAACCAGCCGGCGATCAGGCTGACCGCCAGGTTGCGGAACAGATTGGCGCGGAAACCGCTAGTGCTGTTCATAGGGCAGGACCACCTCCCAGCTGTCGACCCAGTGGATGTCCACCTGCTGGCCGATGCGATAGTCGAAATCGGGATCGTCCTCGTCGAAGAACTCCGAAATCAGCACCCGCTGGCCGGACTCCAGTTCTACCAGGGAGTCCAGGGTGGCGCCCTTGTAGTGGCGATCGATAATGCGGCCGGGTACGCCCTCGGGCGCGGCATTCTCGGTGCGCACCTTCATGCGCAGATCCTCGGGGCGCAGCAGCACGCACACTTTGTCGCCGGCATTGAAGGGATACTGGCTGTGTACCACGCAACCGCGGCCTTCCACCTGAGCATGCCAGGCGCCGGTCTCGTCGGTGGGAGAGAGCAGCTCGCCGTCCATGATGTTGATTTCGCCGATGAATTTGGCCACGAACAGGTTGGCGGGGGATTCGTAGATCTCCTTGGGTGCGCCATCCTGCACTATCTTGCCGCCCTGCATCACCACGATGCGATCGGACATGGACAGGGCTTCTTCCTGATCGTGGGTGACGAACACGAAGGTGATGCCGAGCCGGCGCTGCAGCTGCTTGAGCTCGGTCTGCATCTGCTTGCGCAGCTTGTAGTCGAGGGCGCTCAGGGATTCGTCGAGTAGCAGCACCTTGGGCCGGTTGACTACGGCCCGGGCGATGGCGATGCGCTGCTGCTGGCCACCGGACAGTTGGTGAGGATAACGGCCGGCCATCTGCTCCAGCTGCACCATTTTCAGCGCTTCCATCACCCGGGGCCGGATCTGTGCCGCCGCGACATTCTGCATGCGCAGGCCGAAGGCCACGTTGTCGAAGATGGACATATGGGGGAAGAGGGCATAACTCTGGAACACGGTGTTGACGTGACGCAGCTCGGCGGGTACCCGGGTGATGTCTTCCCCGGCCAGGTGGATATGACCGCTATCCGCTTCTTCCAGCCCCGAGATCAGGCGCAGTACCGTGGTCTTGCCACAGCCGGACGGGCCCAGTATGGTGAGGAATTCGCCGTCATAAATGGATAAATCCAGGCTGTCTATGATAGCTTTGCCGTCAAACTGTTTGCTGATACCGGTCAGGGAGACCAGGGGGGGGGTGTGCTCGGCCATTTGCCTTTATTCACCTCGATGAAAACGCGCCGCGTTCTGATATGAAAATGAGCGCGCATTCTAGACCCCGGCCTGCGGAAATCAAAGCGAATTTTTATGCTTGAAAGATGCGGTTTTGCTGTTTGTTATTTTGTAAAATTCCCCAACTTTTATAATGGGTTAGCTTGGCTTCCCCCGATGCGGTCATCCGTTATAATACCGCCACCCTTGAAATGAGATTGCATTATGAATGAACCACGATTTACCCGGCTTCAACGCTCGCTGGAGCAGGGGTTTACGCTGGCACCGAAAGCCGTGTTCCAGGAAGCCTGGGGCCGGATCTACGGCGCCAAGCTGCCGATTCTGTTGGCCGCCATCGGCGTGGTCGGTTGCTGGCTGCTGCTCAACCAGTTGCTGGTGATGGTGGCCGGGGAGGGAGAAGACAGCATGTGGGGCGCCAGCCTGATGGGGCTGGCCATTTCCATGATCATGGCGCCCATGAGCGGCGGCCTGGACATGATGGGCATCTACAGGGCCGTGGACAGGCCCATCCGTCCCAGCCAGATTTTCGACTACTTCCGCTATCTGTTGCCGCTGGCCCTGGCCAGCATGATCATGGGGCTGATCACCAGCCTGTTCCTGCCACTGGGACAGAGCCTGGGATTGCCGCCCATGCTGTCGCTGCTGCCGACCCTGGTTCTGAGCGTGGCGCTGATGTTTACCTTTCCGCTGATCCTGGAAAAAGGCATGACGCCCTTGCAGGCCATCCTGACCTCGCTGCGGCTGTTTTCCCGCCAGTGGATGGCGATGTTGCTGATCCATATGTTGCTGGTGTTGTTCTTCATGGCCGCGGTGATGACTTTCGGCATCGGCCTTATCTGGGTGGCCCCGCTCTATGTCGTGGTGAAGGGCATCATCTACCGCGAAGCCTGCGGTATCGAAGGCACCGATCCCTCGCCGGCACAAGCGGATGAACAGCCTTCCTCTTTCAGCCAGTCCAAGGATCATTTCGACGCATGAAGACACCAGTCCTTATGGCGGTGCTCGCCCTGGCCGGCACCGTCGTCCAGGCCGAACCCCTGAGCCTCGGCTACAGCGGCTTTTACAAGCATATGGAAACCGTGGCCAAGGCCAGGGTGGAGCAGGCCACTCTGGGCTTCTACCTGAGCCGGCAGGACGGCCAGGGCCTCTGCCATATCGAATCCGGTACCGTGCAGGTGGCGGGGGCGATCCGGGGTGAGGTAGAGCCGCTGCCCCACGGCCAGTTCCTGCTGCCCTTCGACAAGCAGCTGGATCTGGACAAGGCGGTGGTGATCCTGGAGGTGGAGCAACCGCAACGGTGCGACATTTCCATCCGCATCCAGGCGGAGCTGCCGGCGGGGGACACCAGCCTGGCCGAGCTGCGCCAGGTACGGGATGAAATGCATCTCCTGCTGCAGAAGATGGCGGGCTGGCCGGGGAAATATTTCGTGCCTGAACTTAAGGGCCTTCACCTGGCCCCGGCCGAGCCGGGGCAGAGCCTGAACGGCGAGGCCCGACTGGATCTGTCCGACCAACAGCTGGCTGCCGAACGGGACATGACGGTTCCGGCGGTGCGTATCAGCCCCTGGTTATAAAGTAAAAGGCGCCCCGGCGCCTTTTTGAGCATAATGCCTGCTGCAGGCAAAGCGCTTGGCGCCTGCCACGCACATCACCACGATCTTCGGAGGGCCCAGCCCGGTGGCCACCGAACTGATCGCGGGCGTTCTCGCCGGTGGCAGCTATCGCAGGCACATGCACGAGGTACGCCTGCGTCTGGTGCCAGCCAGGAAGAAAGCGATAGAGCGACTGGCACCACTCGGCCTGGTGCCATGGGTCATACCGCGCGGCGGGTGCTCTCTCTGGTGCCGTCTGCCCGATGGGCATGACTCCGCCGCCATCGCACAACGCTGCATGAAAGAAAAGATTGTCCTCGCGCCGGGAAACGTGTTCAGCGTTTCCCGGTCCGCGATCCCATTCCTTCGCTTCAATGTCGCTCTGCTCGACGATATGCGGATCTTTGCGATGCTTGAGAAGGCGTTGAAGGAGGCGGGGCAGGGCTGAGCCTTTCCTTATTTCAGTTCAATAATCTGCAGCCGCTCGCCGAAATCGGCTTCGTTTTCTTCCTCGTCTTCATCGATAAAGCGGGGCGAGAGCTCCGGCTTGTCGAAGGCGAGATCGCCGCCGTCGATCACCCCGGAATCCCGGTCGATGCCCTTGAAGTCGAACAGCTGGTGATCCAGCAGGTGGGAGGGCACCAGGTTCTGCAGCGAGCGGAACATGCTTTCGATACGGCCGGGGAAACGGCGAT
Source organism: Zobellella sp. DQSA1 (assembly GCF_041950555.1). GTDB lineage: Bacteria > Pseudomonadota > Gammaproteobacteria > Enterobacterales > Aeromonadaceae > Oceanimonas. The sequence continues at coordinate 2,118,365 of NZ_CP169531.1, read as the reverse complement.
CCCAGTCCTGCAGCATGGTCTTGATCGCCTGGCGCTGCAGGTTCTCCTGGGAGCCACACAGGTTGCAGGGGATGATGGGGAAGGCCTTGGCTTCGGCGTAGCGCACCAGGTCCTTCTCCTTGCAGTAGGCCAGGGGACGGATCACCACGTGCTTGCCGTCGTCGCTCACCAGCTTGGGCGGCATCGATTTCAGGGTACCGCCGTAGAACATGTTGAGCAGCAGGGTTTCCAGGATGTCGTCCCGGTGGTGGCCCAGGGCGATTTTGGTCGCGCCCAGTTCGGTGGCGGTACGGTACAGAATGCCGCGGCGCAGGCGGGAGCACAGCGAGCAGGTGGTCTTGCCTTCCGGGATTTTGTCCTTGACGATGGAGTAGGTGTCTTCCTCGACAATCTTGTACTCCACCCCCAGTTCGTCCAGGTAGGCCGGCAGCACATGCTCGGGAAAGCCCGGCTGTTTCTGATCCAGGTTGACCGCGACGATATCGAAGCGGATGGGGGCATGGGCCTGCAGGTTGCGCAGTATGTCGAGCAGGGCGTAGCTGTCCTTGCCGCCGGACAGGCAGACCATGATTTTATCGCCTTCTTCGATCATGTTGAAGTCGGCGATGGCTTCACCGACATGGCGACGCAGCCGCTTCTGCAGCTTGTTGAAGTTGTACACTTGCTTGGCAGTTTGAACTGACATGATGACCCCGGCCAAAAAAACTGGGGCTATTATAGTGACTGGCGCCCCGAGGGCAAGGCGCCAGTGGCGGGTCTATGACCTGCTCAAGGCTCAGATATCGGCGCCTGACGACGAAAAGCGCTCGGCGTCTGCCCGGTTACCCGGCTGAACTCGCGGTTAAAATTGGATTTCGTCTGAAAGCCGGAACTGAGATACACCTGAGTAATGCTTTCATCACTGGTCAACAGGCGTTCTTTGGCATGTTCAATCCGGTATTCGTTGAGCACCTTGGACAGATTACGCCCGTGAATCTGATTCACGGCCATTGATATTTGCCGGGCCGGAATGGTCAGTTTTCGCGACAGACGGCTCAGGGTTAAATCCGGATCGAGAAACGCCTGCTTTTCACGCATCAGCGTATCCAGCTTAGCGATGATCGCATGGGCTTCGTCATCGCCGAGTATGTTGATGGCACTCTCTTGAGCGAGTGGCCCAGACTCGGATTGTACGTTTTCAGCCGCTTCATCCGGTTGGGTGCTCTGGCTGACCATCACGACCGCCAGCGCCAGTGTCGGTAACAGCAAGGTGTAACCGACAGCGAGAACATACATGGCATGAGCACCCGCATAGAGGGCGAAATCCAGCGTCAGTGCGCCATCGATACAGGCCGAGAACAGCAACATGTACCCCGCCACCCGCTCGGCATATTTCACCCATTCCACATCCGACAAGCGGACTTCCGATGCCATAGTGCGGGATGAACGAAGCAGCGCAATACCGTAACCGATATAGAGCATCGTCAGGAGCAGGTCCAGAGGGACATGCCAGTAGGGATAGCCCAGTGAACCGGCAGCTACGACGACCGGACCTGACCAGTGCAGTGGCGACAGACGGCCCGGTTGATGGGCCCGGCTGAAACAGTACCATGCCGCCATGGGTACCAAGGCGGCACAGACTGGCTGCAGCATGCGAAATATCGCCATATCCTGCGTCCATCGGAGTCCGACGATGGCGGTTGTCAAGGCGCACAGTGCTGCGAACAGGCTGGGCGCCCTTCCTTCCTGAGACGGCTTCATCCACAGTATGATCGCCAGTAAAAACAGCAGTAGTGAGACAACAAAAGGCAGGGGAATAGCGATCATGGCGTTTCCATTTTATCGGTGGCGTTCCTTACGGGGGCTGTATCAAGCCTAACCATTTCAATGTATTCCGTGAAGTACTCCAGGTCCTGAAACCCGTTTTAGGACGCCCTGGAACCGGATCAAGGACGCAGGAACCTGGCGGTTGCGCCATTGTAAGCCTGTCCACCTCCCGATTCGGGCAGGGTATTACAACAAGGGGATAACCAATGAAATGGTATTGGCAGGCCTGGCAACGGAGTCTGGTCTTTTCAGGCCGGGCATCACGGCGGGCATTCTGGATGTTCTTCCTGGTTAACCTGCTTGTCAGCGTGGCGTTGGTGGCGCTGGAAATGGGCAGGGGCACTCCGGCGTGGGTGGAGATGGTCTACAGCATCGTCAGTTGTGTTCCGCTTGTGGCGGTGACGGTGCGCCGCCTGCATGATACCGGACGTTCTGGCGGCTGGGCGGCGATATTTTTCGTCCCGGTGATCGGCGTCATCGTGTTGCTGCTGCTGTTGGCGCAACACAGTGATCCACGAACCAACCTATACGACATGGCTTCATGACAGGAGAAAAGACGATGAGATCGGTCCGTGTCATTTCAGGGATGCTGCTTGCTCTGAGCAGTGCTTTGGCCGTAGCGCAGGGGGCGCAATCTGACTCTCACCTCCTGCCTGTCGATGTCCAGGGGAGGGTGGTGATTCCGACCGTTGCGGAAGGCAGTCTGCTCTATCTGCACGGTATCGCCGGAGAAGGAGTCTACATCAGCCGCAACGATGAGGGGGAACTGTGCATGGTGAAGCCGCTGCACATAGTGGCGGGCCACGTTGAACAGGGCCGGATCCGCATTCATGAATCCGGGCCTCTGACGTTGCGTATCTATAGTGATCGGGTTTCTGCTTCGCTGAAAAAAGGCGAGCAGGTGACCAGCGAAAATCTGCGTGTGACCGATAAGGAGGGCGACAGCAGCAGCGATGTGGTGATTGAAATTGGCATGAATCGTCAGATGCATTTCATTCTCAACCCACGCCGAAAATGGACGTCCTGGCTGCGTGGCGAAAGGCCGAAATCCGGCTGTAAAACGGTAACAGAGGAGGACATTGCACGGCTGCCGAGTAGAAGCTGATGCCCGTCAGGGCAACCGGACCGGAGCCGTCGGCCTTGGCGGATACGCAGGAGCAACCCGACCCCCTGCAGCCTGGGAGTGTGGAGCCGGTCTCAAAAAATGTGGCTCATCAAGAGCGCCGGTTTGGCGGCGCTTAGGTTGCGTCGGAACGCAGTACCAGCACGTCGCAGTTCAGCTTGTCGATCACGTGTTCGGCGGTGTTGCCGAGCAGGGCGGCGGACAGGCCGGTACGGCCCACCGAGCCCAGGATAACTAGGCTGGCCCCGATTTCATCGGCACAGTGGGGGATCACCTCTTCCGCCAGCCCTTCCTGCAGGTGCAGCACCTTGGGCTCCAGCTCGAAGCGCACCGCATATTCATAAAGCGCCCGCTCATGGTGCTTCTTCACCGCCGCGTTGTAGGCGTGAGGGTCGAAGTCGGGCAGCTCCAGCGCCATGTTAACCGGGGTGATAGGGTAGGCGTTCACCAGGTGCAGGGTGGCGGAGAGCAAGCGGGCTACTTCGGCGCTTTCGGCGATGATCTTGTTGTTCAGGGTTTCCTGGGCCGTATCGTCGCTGCAGCAGTTGACCGCCGCCAGCACCTGGCCACCCATGGGCCAGTCCCGCTCCTTGACCAGCAGCACCGGGCAGGGACACTTGCGCAGCAGGTGCCAGTCGGTGGGCGTGAAGATAAAGGACTGGATCAGGGCATGCTTGTGGGTGCTCTTCACCACCAGATCGTGGTCGCCGTCCTGCACCTGCTGGATGATGGCCTCGAAGGGGCGGCTGTGCCAGACCACTTTGAAATCGAAACGAACCTTGCTGTCCGTATAGGATTCGAGCAGGGTCTTCAGCCATTCTTCTCGCCCCTGGACCACCCCTTCGCGCATTTCGTCCCGCTCCTCGCTGGACAGCATGGAGGTCATCTCATAGGAAAAATCGTAGATGGGCAGGAACAGGGTAATGGCGGCATTTTCCTCGAGGGCGGCGACGGACACCGCCCGGTGCAGAGCCGGCTGGGTCTCGGCAACCGGATCGACAACCACCAGAATGCGTTGATACTTGATCATACAGAGCCCCTTATGTTGGGTGTGGTGCTCAGACCGGCACCGGTGCCCCGGCCAGTCGGGCCAGTTCGGGCAAGTCCAGGATACGGATATATTTGCCGTCGACCTCGATAAGATTGCTCTTCTGGAAGCGGCCGAGCAGCCGGCTGACCGTTTCGACGGTGAGGCCGAGATAGTTGCCGATATCCCCCCGGGTCATGGTGAGACGGAACTCGCGGGCCGAAAAACCGCGTTGGAAATAGCGGCTGGACAGACCGTGCAGAAACGCTGCCAGCCGCTCCTCGGCGGTTTTCTTGGACAGCAGCAGTATCATTTGCTGGTCGCCGTTGATCTCGTTGCTCATCAACCGCATGATCTGCTGACGCAGCCGGGGCATCTTGCCCGACAGATCGTCCAGGACTTCATAAGGGATCTCGCACACCATGGCGGTTTCCAGTGCCTGGGCGAAAGAAGGGTGGGACCCCTTATTGATGGCGTCGAAACCGACCAGATCACCGGCCAGGTGGAAGGCGGTGATCTGCTCGTCGCCCTGCTCGGTAATGGTATAGGACTTGACGGTACCGGCACGAATGGCATAAAGCGATTTCAGCTCTTCGCCGGCCTTGAACAGTTCCTGGCCTTTCTGAATGGGCTTCTTGCGCTCGATGATGTTGTCCAGTTCGTCCAGCTCGTCGGAGTTGAGTCCGAGTGGAATACACAGCTGGCTGATGCTGCAATCCTGGCAGTGAATGGCACGGCCGGTTGTGGCAGCTTTGATGACTTTAGACTGATTTCCCATGGGCTCGACACTTTATATTGGTATCACAGCACAATCATAGCACCAATGACCGGTACTTAATAGCTTAGTAAAGCAGCGGCAACACTTGGATAACTGTAAACAAACCGTAAAGAATCAATAAGATGCCGGAAGCTTGTCGGAATCTGGGGTGGTTCAGCCAATGCCGTAACTGGCCAGCCAGTCCGCCCAGCGCCAGCAGGGTGGGCAGGGTGCCGAGGCCGAACAGAGCCATCACCAGGGCGCCCTGGGCCATGCCGCCGGATACCGCGCTCCAGGTCAGTGCGGAGTACACCAGTCCGCAGGGCAGCCAGCCCCACACCATGCCGAAGGGCAGGGCGGCCAAGGGGTGGCGAAAGGGCAGGAAGCGCCCGGCCAGGGGGCGGATATGACGCCACAGCTGGTTGCCGAGCCGTTCCAGCCGCAGCAGGCCAAACCACCAGCGTGCCAGGTAGAGCCCGAGCAGTATCATCATCACTCCGGCCAGCAGCCGCAACAGGGTCAGGCCCTGCCTGCCCAGACTGACATCCGCCAGGCTGGCAAAGACCCCGCCCACCAGGGCGCCGGCCAGGGCATAGCTCAGGATACGGCCGGCGTTGTAGCTCAGCAGATAGAGCCAGTGCCAGCCGCGCTGTTCCCGGGGCAACGCCATGGAGAAGGCCGCCGCCACCCCGCCGCACATGGCGATGCAATGGCCGGCACCGAGCAGGCCGATCAGCAGCGCCGCCCAGGGATCAAGTTGACTGGTCATGGTCGTTGTTCTGCTGCGCTTGGCGGTGGGAGTCCCGATCGTCATCGAACAGGATATTGCTGCCCTGGCGGTCCAGATCCTCGAACTGATCGCTTTTAACCGACCAGAAGAACAGGGCGATGGCAATCACCACGAAGATCATGGCGATGGGAATGATCAGATACCAGATATCGTTATCGCTCATAGTCGCGACAGCCTCAATGAGTTGGTCATCACAATCAGGGAACTGGCCGACATGCCGAGCATGGCGAACCAGGGCGACACATACCCCATGGCCGCCAGCGGCAGTACCACCAGGTTGTAGCCCAGCGCCCAGGAGAAGTTCTGCTTGATCACCCGGCGGCAGCGCCCGGCCACGTGGCGGGCGGTGAGGATGCGCTGCAGGTCGTCACCGAGCAGGATGGCGTCGGCGCTGTTCTTGGCGATGTCGGTACCGCCGGCCATGGCAAAGGACACATGGGCGCCGGCCAGCACGGGCGCGTCGTTGATGCCGTCGCCCACCATCAGGCAGACCTCGCCGGCAGCGTCCCGGGCTCGCAGATAGGCCAGCTTGTCATCGGGGCTGGCATTCTTGACCAGCTCGTCCACCCCCAGCAGGTCGGCCACCCGCTCTGCCTGGCCGGAGCCGTCACCGGTGAGGATGCTGGTGGCCAGTCCCTGCGCCTTGCACTGGCGAACAAGCTGCTCGGCATCCGCGCGCAGCGGATCGGCCAGCACGAAGCGGGCCACCGGACCATCGTCATCGGCCAGATAGACGCAGAGCGCTGTCTCTTCGGCGTCAGGATGGAGCCAGGCGGCACTGCCCAGACGCCAGCTGTGTCCCTCGATCACGCCGCACAGGCCGCGTCCGATCCGGTTTTCCCGCGCGCTCACCTGCAGCCGGGGATCCCGGTAGGGCAGGAAGGCGCGGGCGATGGGATGCTCGGACTGAGCCTCCAGGGCCGCGGCGATGGCCAGCACTTCGGCTTCGCTTCGTTCCGCCAGCAACACCACCGACGCCAGTGTCACTTCGCCCCGGGTCAGGGTGCCGGTCTTGTCGAACACCACCCGGGTTGTCTTGGGCAGGGTGTCCAGCACATGGGCACGGCGCACCAGTATGCCGGAGCGGGTCAGGCGGGAAGTGGCCACCGTCAGCGCCGTGGGCGTGGCCAGTGACAGGGCGCAGGGGCAGGTGGCCACCAGTACCGACAGCATCACCCAGAACGCCCTGTCCGGCGCAAATTGCAGCCAGGCCAGATAGGTGCCCAGGGTCGCCAGCAGCAGCAGTGCCACAAAATAGCGGGACAATTGGTCGGCCAGGATGGCGACCCTGGGCTTTTCTGCCAGGGCATCGTCCTGGGCACGCAGGATTTCGGACACCCGGGCTTCGGCCAGGGGCCGCAAGACCTGCAGGCGCAACGGTGACTCCACATTGGTGGTGCCGGCAAAGACCGGATCGCCCGCCTGCCTGGTGACCGGCAGGTGTTCACCGGTAAGCATGGACTCGTCCACGCTGGTGGTGCCGTCCAGGATCACCGCATCGGCCGGGATTACGCTGCCCGGGGCCACCAGCACCCTCTGCCCGGGGGTCAGGGTCTTGGCGGCCACTTCCTGCTCGCCGTCCGGGGTGTCCAGCCGGGCCAGCATGGGAATATGGTGGGTGAGGTTGGCGGTGGTTTCCGAGGCCTTACGCCTGGCGCGCATTTCCAGGAAGCGGCCGGTCAGCAGCAGGAAGGCGAACATGGACACACATTCGTAATACACTTCGCCGGTATGGGTGACGGTGGCATAGACGGAGGCCACGAACGCGAAGATCATGGCCAGCGACACCGGCAAATCCATGTTCAGCGCGCGGTTTTTCACCCCGCGCCAGGCATTGCGGTAGAAGGGCAGGGCGGAATAGCCCATCACCGGCACCGACAGCCAGAGGCTTATCCAGCGGAAGTACTGGATCAGATCCGCATCGATGTCGGGAAAGAGATCTTCGTAGAGGGCGAAGCCGACCATCATCACCTGCATGCTGGCGATGCCGGCCACGCCGAGTCGCAGCAGATAGGATTTTACCTGGCGGTTATAGTCCTGCTCCTGCTGATGAGGCTGGAAGGGGCGGGCCTGGTAGCCGATTCCGGCAAAGGCGGCCAGCAGGCGGCTCAGGGGGACCATGTCATCGTTCCAGCGCAGCCGGGCCCGCTCGGTCGTGGTGTTCACCTGGATCTGTGCTACCCCCGCGACCTGGGACAGGTGCCGCTCGATCAACCAGGCACAGGCAGCACAAGTGAGGCCGGCGATGGACAGCTGTACTTCCTTCAGGCGGTCTTTTTCACTGACGAAGTCCTGCTGTATCTCCGCCAGATCGTAATGCTGCAACTGTTTCAGCTCGTCGGGTACCGCATCGGCCCTGGGGGCCGGTGCACTGCGGTGCTGGTAATAGCTGCCGAGGCCGCAGTCGATGATGGTGTGGGCCACCGCCTGGCAACCCGGGCAGCAGCACGCCTTCTGCTCGCCGTTGAACTCGAAGCGGAAGTCGGCGCCGGCCGGGACCGGCTCACCGCAGTGAAAACAGCCGGCCATGCTCATGCTAACCCTTTGCACGAATGATAAGCCGGTCCGTTATCGGCAGGGCGATGCGTTGCTGTATCCGCCAGCGGCCGTCGAAGGCTTCGATCTGCAGGTTCCACTGGCCCTCCATCAGGGGACGTTCGGGGCGGTAGCGATAGGCTCCGTCACCGCCGCTGGTGAGCAGGCGTTCCAAATCCTGGTCGGCCAGGGTGGGGTGGCTGAAGCGGATGCGGATGGCTTCGCCCTCGGTGTGGTTTCCCTGCAGGCGCAGGGACAGCAGGCCATCCTGCAGCATGAGCTCGGCCACCAGGCCAAGGCGGGCGGCCTCCTTCAACTCGCTCAGATCCTGGTTGATGGCCCGGCCTTTTTTGTAGTAGTCATCCACCACCATGCTGTCGGCGCCGGAGCGGGCAATATGGAAGGTGTACAGGCTGGCGACGACCGCACACATCGGCAGGGTGATCAGAAACCAGGGCCAGAATTGCAGATACCAGGGACGTTGCATAAAAAATTCCTACGACAAAAAAGCGGGCTTAATATAACAAAAAGCCCCGGCGAGCGGGGCTTTTTCATCCAAGCCCGGGGGCTTATCAGTTGTTCAGACTGTAAACATAAGAGGCGAGCAGGTGTACCTTGTCTTCGCCCAGGATGTCGTTCCAGGCCGGCATCACGCCATGGCGACCGTAGCGGATGGTTTCCTCTACCGCGGCACGGGAGCCACCGTACAGCCAGATGCCGTTGGCCAGGTTGGGCGCGCCCAGGGCGGTATTGCCGGTACCGTCCGCTCCGTGACAGGCGGCACAGACCGCGAAGCGGACCTGGCCTTTCTGGGCTTCTACCTCGTCCACCCGGCGACCGGACAGACTCAGCACGTAAGACGCCACTTCCTTCACACCGTCTTCACCCAGCATATCGCTCCAGGCGGCCATGACACCCTGACGGCCGTGCATGATGGTGGTCTTGATTTGCTCGGGCGAACCGCCCCACAACCAGTCGTTGTTGGTCAGGTTGGGGAAACCGCGGGCGCCACGGGCATCGGAGCCATGGCACTGGGCACAGTTCTGCAGGAACAGGCGCTGGCCCACCTTGATGGCGTTTGCATCCTGGGCGATATCGGCAATGGCGCGATAGGTCTCGCCATCGGCCTCATAGGCCAGTTCACGGAAGCGGGCACCAAAGACCTCATCGGCTCTGATCGTCTCGCGGTCGTATTGCACCAGCAGTTCCTGTTCACGGGATTTAGCCGCGGCGGCACGAGACTCCTCCAGAGAACGGATGTCCTGGTGGGAACTCTGCCAGCCGAGCAGACCCTTGAAGTTGCCCAGGCCCGGATAGAGCGCCAGGTAAAACAGGGAGAACACGATAAAGAACACGAACAGATAGCTCCACCACTTGGGCAGGGGATTGTTCAGTTCGGAGATGCCGTCGAAGGTGTGGCCGGTGGGGGCGCCTTCTTCTATCCCCATCTTGTCCTTGGTACACCAGATCAGCAGCGCCAAGCAGCCGAAAATGGTCCCCAAGCTAATCACGGTTACAAAGACACTTAGAAAAGTATTCATTTTTTGTTAGCTCCTGCGCGATCCTGCTCAGTACCTCGGCGTTTTCCATTCGCCTTGTCTTCATCATCAAAAATGGAGTTGGCGGCATCGTCAAACGAGCCTTTACGACGCTTGCTGTAAGCCCACAAGACGATGCCTACAAACAACACCAGCAGCGCCAGGGTCTGAAAGCTGATCAGCATGGGCTTCAGGGCTTCCAAGGTACTGATATCCATTATCGACTCCGGTTATTTAAGGGCGTGCCCCAGGGACTGCAGATAGGCAATGATGGCATCCATCTCGGATTTGCCCTTCACCGCGGCTTCGGCACCTTCAATATCGGCATCGGTATAGGGAATACCGAAGCGGTCCCGGAACAGGCGCAGCTTGTCGGCAGTATACTTGCCGTCCAGGGTGTTGGTTTCCAACCAGGGGAAAGCCGGCATGTTCGACTCCGGCACTACCGCACGCGGGTCGATCAGATGCACCCGATGCCATTCGTCGGAGTAGCGGCCACCCACCCGGGCCAGGTCGGGACCGGTACGCTTGGAGCCCCACAGGAAGGGGTGCTCCCACACGCTTTCACCGGCCACCGAATAGTGGCCATAGCGCTCGGTTTCGGCCCGGAACGGACGGATCATCTGGCTGTGACACACATGGCAGCCATCACGGATATAAATATCGCGGCCTTCCATTTCCAGCGCGGTGTAAGGGCGCAGCCCTTCCACCGGCTCGTTGGTCTGCTGCTGGAAGAACAGCGGCACGATTTCCACCAGGCCACCAAAGCTGATGGCGACCACGGTCAACAACGCCAACCAGGTTACGTTCTTTTCGACCAGTTCATGACGGTTTTTCATTCACGAGTCTCCTTATGCCGGTTGGGGGATAGCTTGAAGGGAGCCTTTAGGCGCCTTGATGGTGCGATAGGCGTTATAGGCCATCAGCAGCATACCGGCCACGAAGAAGCAACCACCGATAAAGCGGACGAAGTAGAACGGATAGGACGCCTGCAGGCTTTCCACAAAGCTGTAGGTCAGGGTACCGTCTTCGTTCACCGCTCGCCACATCAGGCCCTGCATCACACCGCTGATCCACATGGCCACGATGTACAGCACGGTACCTATGGTGGCCAGCCAGAAATGGGTATTGATCAGGCGGGTGCTGTACATGCGTTCCTGATTGAACAGGTTGGGGATCAGGTGATACACGGCGCCGATGGATATCATGGCTACCCAGCCCAGGGCACCGGAGTGCACGTGGCCGACGGTCCAGTCGGTGTAGTGGGACAGGGCATTCACCGTCTTGATCGCCATCATGGGGCCTTCGAAGGTGGACATGCCGTAGAACGACAGGGACACGATCAGGAAGCGGAGGATGGGGTCGTAACGCAGTTTGTGCCAGGCGCCGGACAGGGTCATGATGCCGTTGATCATCCCGCCCCAAGAGGGCGCGAACAGGATCAGTGACATCACCATGCCGAGGGACTGGGCCCAGTCGGGCAGGGCGGTGTAGTGCAGGTGGTGCGGACCGGCCCAGATGTAGAGGGTGATCAGCGCCCAGAAGTGCACGATGGACAGACGGTAGGAATAGACCGGACGACCCGCCTGCTTGGGTACGAAGTAGTACATCATGCCGAGGAAGCCGGCGGTGAGCAGGAAGCCCACGGCGTTGTGGCCGTACCACCACTGGATCATGGCATCGGCGGCACCGGCGTACATGGAGTAGGACTTCATGGCGCTGACCGGTATGGCCATGCTGTTGACGATATGCAGCACCGCCACGGTCAGGATAAAGCCGCCGTAGAACCAGTTGGCCACATAGATGTGGGAGGTGTTCCGTTTGTACAGGGTACCGAAGAACACGATGGCGTAGGCCACCCACACCACGGTAATGGCGATGTCGATCGGCCATTCCAGCTCGGCGTATTCCTTGCTGCTGGTGTAGCCCAGGGGCAGGGTGATCACCGCGGAGAGGATGATGGCCTGCCAGCCCCAGAATACGAAGGAGGCCAGGGGACCACCGAACAGGCGAACCTGACAGGTACGCTGTACCACATAAAAAGAGGTTGCCATCAGGGCGCTGACACCAAAGGCGAAAATAACCGCATTGGTGTGCAACGGACGCAACCGGCTGTAGGTCAGCCAGGGAGTTTCAAAGTTGAGGGCAGGCCAGATAAGTTGTGCTGCGATAAGCACGCCTAACGACATACCTACAACGCCCCAGATCACGGTCATGACCGTAAACTGGCGAACTACGGTGTAGTTGTAGTTTGGTTGATTATTAGTTTGACTCATCGTTATAGTTCCGCTTCCACTGCTGTTATTCAGGTTTGTGCTCACCCAGGGTGCTCACGTCGGAAGGATTAAAGACAACCGTTTTTCATCGGTATGTTCAGGCGCTCGAACGGCTTCGTTAACTGTTTGTTAACAAAGACAATCGGGAGGCACTGAAGACACCGCGCAGATGATAAATGAGTGGCTGCAAAAATAACAGTATAAACAGTAATATGATTACCACTTAACCCGGCCACAAGGCATAAGGGGCCGTTTTGATCGAGATCAATCGGAGTAGTGAATTGTATGCAATACAGGATATAAATTGGTATGAGAGACCGTCTTACCGGCCCAAAGCTGGTGCAAATTTTGTTGGTGCTGGGGATTTTATCGGGTGCTTTCTGGTTGCGTACCTGTACCGACGGCCAAGATACCACTGTATTAGAGAAAGAAAATGTTGATTTTTGTGACATTGCTCACGAAGTGTGCCGACAGACCCAGGAAGGGCTTCAAGCCGAGGCGCGCTTGCATAGCGGGCAGCTGTTGCCCGAACAGCCCTTTCGACTGGAAGTGCGTTTTTCCGACCCCGGGGTGCGGGTTACCCGCAGCGTACTGGAAGGGGAGAGCATGTATATGGGTACCCTGCCGGCCCTGCTTGCACAAGGCGAGCCCGGCCTCTGGCAGGGCCAGGCCCTGGTGGGGGCCTGCACCGAGGCCCGCATGATCTGGGCCTGGGTGCTGGATATCGAACAGGGGGAAGAAAGCCGGCGGCTGAAATTCCTGTTCGAGGTACGGCACTGAGCCTCAGAGTCCGCCCTTGTTGGGCGACACCAGGCCGTGGCGGTTGATCTTGCGATGCAGGGTCGCCCGGCTGATGCCGAGCGCCTCGGCAGCCCGGGTAATGGTCCACTGGTATCGTTCCAGGGTATCCAGCAACAGCTGCCGCTCCTGTTGCTCCCGGGCCGTGGCGAGGGGCACCCGTGCGCTCGTGTCCTGTGACCGCTCGATGGGGGAGTCAAGCACCTCGTCGGGCAAATGTTCGGGGCCGATCAACGCTTCTTCGGCCATGGCCAGGGCATACTGCAACACGCTCTTGAGCTGGCGGATATTGCCGGGCCAGGCGTAGTGTTGCAACGACGCCAGGGCCCGGGGGGACAGCCCCGGATGCCCGGGCGCCAGCTGCACCAGCAGTCGCCGGATCAGGGTCTGGCTGTCTTGCCGTGACCGCAGTGGCGGCAGGCCGACCTTGAGCGCGCTGATCCGGTAGTAGAGATCCTCCCGGAACCGTCCCTCGGCCACCAGTCCGGTCAGCTCCCGGTGGGTGGCGCAGATCACGTTGAGCACCACCTTGACCGATTCGACCTGGCCCACCGGCGTCACCTCCTGCTCCGCCAGCACCCGCAACAGCCGGGTCTGCAGCGCCAGCGGCATGTCGCCGATCTCGTCCAGGAACAGGGTACCGCCGGAGCTGGCGGCTATCTTGCCCACCTTGCCGCCCTTGAGCGCCCCGGTGAAGCTGCCGGCGCCGTAGCCGAACAGCTCGCTTTCGATCAGGCTTTCCGGAATGGCGGCGCAGTTGAGGGTGACGAAGGGCTGGTCGCGCCGCTCGCTGCTGTCGTGCAGGGCCCGGGCCCAGACTTCCTTGCCGGTGCCGGTTTCGCCCTGGATCAGGATGCTGATGCCCTTGTCCACCATGCGCCGGCAGATGGCGGCCTGGCGCAGCAGGCCAGGCTCATCTCCCGCGGCCCGAGCCAGCGGATCCGGCTCCCGCCTCGTGTTGACGGTGGGGGACGCGCTGAAGACCGGCGCCAGCAGCCAGGCCTGCCAGTGGCACAGACCGAGGGGGCAGGCTGACTCGGGCCGGCTGGCCAGCAGTTGCTCGAGCCCGACCCCGAGCAGCTCGCTCACCGGCTGACCCAGCAAGGAACTCCGTTGGTGGAAGGACAGCAGGCGTAGCAGGGCGGTGGTCAGGCCCCGCACCCGGCCGCCTTCGTCCAGGGCCAGCAGGGCGGTGGGCTCTGCCGTCGGGCCCTGGGCGCTCACCGCCATCAGCAGGGTACCGGCGTGGTGACGGCGGAACAGCAGGGCCTCCAGTTCGTCCGCGGTCTGCTGCACCAGTCCCAGGGCCAGTTGTTGGCGGACCTTGCTGCCCTGGGCGTAGGTGGAAATATCGATGGCTCCCAGCAGGCTGCCGTCGCCGGCGAACAGCGGGGCGGTGGAGCAGCTGAAAGGGTAGAGGCCGGCATCGAAATGTTCGCCCGCATAGACGGTGATGGGTTGGCCGGTGGCCAGGCAGGTGCCGAGACCATTGGTGCCCACCAGGGCTTCGGTCCAGACCGAGCCCGGGGCCATGCCCTTGCGGGCCAGCTCGGGGTTGGCGTCCGCATCCTGGTAGCTGGCCACCACCACGCCCTGGACGTCGGTCAGCAGCAGATTGTAGCCGGCCTCGAAGGCGCTGCGGCGCAACCGGGTCAGGGCCGGGATCGGCTGGTTCAGCAGCACGTCCAGGGGCTCGCGCAGGGCCTTCAGCTCGGCGGCGCTCAGGCGGGGACGGGGATGGGCATGGCCGGGATCGAGCCGGTACTGCTCCAGGCAGCGCCGCCAGGAACCGACAATCTGCGGATCCGCTATCCGGTTGCCCGGCCCCAGGCGTTCGCCCAGCAGTCGGGTGACGGGATCATCCGGTAACGACATGGTAGCTCTCCTCGCTCTTTCCCTTTGTTTCAGTATCAGCCAGGTTGCGACAGCTGTAACACTCCGGCTGCGACACCTGTCGCAGCCCTGCAACACCCGGGCGCTGCGGGCAGCCGGTTGGATCCCCGAGACGGCCGATAAACACCGTGTTAACACCTTTTTATCATTTTTGGCACAGCCTTTGCGAGTGTTGCTTCGTTATCACCACAGCGAAGGAGGGGATATGAAACCCGAACGCACCCAATTGCACTGGATGTATCAACAGATGCTGGTCAGTCGCTTCTTCGAGGAAGCGATCGAGAAAATCTACATGGAAGGCAAGAGCCCTGCCTTCAACATGGCCAAGGGCCCCATTCCCGGCGAAATGCACCTGTCCAACGGCCAGGAGCCCTGCGCCGTGGGGGTGTGCGCCCACCTGGCGGCCAGCGACATCGTCACCGCCACCCACCGGCCCCATCATATCGCCATCGCCAAGGGGGTGAACCTGAACGAGATGGCGGCGGAGATCTTCGGCAAGGAAACGGGCCTGAGCGGCGGCCGCGGCGGGCACATGCACCTGTTCGACGGCCGGGTGAATTTTTCCTGCTCCGGCATCATCGCCCAGGGCATGGGGCCGGCGGTGGGCGCGGCCCTGTCGCGCAAGCTGCAGGGCAAGCCCGGGGTGGCGGTGGCCTTTCTCGGTGAAGGCGCGGCCAACCAGGGCGCCTTTCACGAAACCCTGAACCTGGCGGCGGTATGGCAGCTGCCGGTGGTGTTCGTGATCGAGGACAACGCCTGGGGCATCTCGGTGGCCAAGCGTCAGTCCACCGCCGTGGAGCGTAACGACGGCCGTGCCGCCGCCTACGGTATGCCCGGCACCTTCGTGCCCGGCAACGACCCCGTCGCCATCTTCGCGGCGGCGGGCGAGGCCATCGACCGGGCCCGCCGGGGCGAGGGACCCAGCCTGATCGAAATCGAAACCTACCGCCTGGCCGGCCACTTCATGGGCGACGCCGAGGGCTACCGCCCCAAGGGCGAGAAGGAGGCGTTGCAGGCCAGGGATCCCATTCCCGCCTTCCGTACCTTGCTGCTCGAAGAGGGCGCCCTGACCGAGGCGGAAGACCAACGCCTGGTGCAGGCCGCCCACGAGCGGGTGGACGCCGCCATCCGTTTTGCCCGGGACAGTGCCTACCCGGCGCCGGAAGCCGCCCTGGAAAAGGTATTCGTCTGATGCACGAGGAGCTCATCATGAACCAAGCAACCACCATGAGCGCCGCCGTCTGGCACGGCCGCCAGGACATCCGCCTGGAGCGGGTACCGCGTCCGGCGGCGCCGGCGCCGGGCTGGGCCCAGATCAAGGTGCACTGGTGCGGCATCTGCGGCTCCGATCTGCATGAATACCTGGCCGGGCCGGTATTTATTCCCGTCGATGAGCCTCACCCGCTCACCGGCCTCAAGGGGCAGTGCATCCTCGGCCACGAGTTCTGCGGCGAGATAGTGGCCCTGGGCGAGGGCGTCGCGGATTTTGCCGCCGGCGACCGGGTCACCGCCGATGCCTGCCAGCACTGCGGCGAATGCCGCTATTGCCGGGAAGGCAAGATCAACCTGTGCGAGCGGCTGGCCTTCACCGGCCTGATGAACGACGGCGCCTTCGCCGAATACGTCAACGTGCCCGCCAACCTGCTGTACCGACTGCCCGAAGGGTTTCCGCTCGAGGCGGGTGCCCTGATAGAGCCGCTGGCGGTGGGCATGCACGCGGTCCGTCAGGCCGGCGACATCACCGGCAAGACCCTGGTGGTGGTGGGTGCCGGCACCATAGGGCTGTGCACCATCATGTGCGCCCGGGCCGCCGGCGTCGGCCGCATCATCGCCCTGGAGATGTCGCCGGCGCGCAAGCAGAAGGCGCTGGAGGTGGGCGCCAGCCTGGTGCTGGATCCCGCCCACTGCGATGCGGTGGCCGAGGTGAAGGCACTGACCGGCGGTGACGGCGCCGAGCTGTCCATCGAGTGCATCGGCCACAAGCAGACCGCCAAGCTCGCCATCGACGTGCTGCGCAAGGCCGGCCGCTGCGTGCTGGTCGGCATTTTCGAGGAGCCGAGCGAGTTCAATTTCTTCGACATCGTCGCCACCGAGAAGCAGGTGGTCGGCGCCCTGGCCTACAGCGGCGAATTCGCCGAGGTCATCGCCCTCATCGATCAGGGGCGGATGGACGTGACGCCGCTGATCACCGGGCGCATACCGCTCGACCACATCATCGAGCAGGGCTTCGAAGAGCTGGTACACAACAAGGATCGCAACGTGAAGATCATCGTGAGCCCCGGCCGGGCCCACGCCACAGAAGGAGCCGCATCATGACCGCCACCACCAAGGAACGCAAACTGACCATCGCCCGGGCCATGGCCGAGGCCATCGCCCAGGAGATGCGCACCGATCCCACCGTGTTCGTAATGGGCGAGGACATCGGCCCGCTCGGCGGGGTGTTCGGCAACACCCGCGGCCTCTACGACGAATTCGGCCCGGAGCGGGTGCGCGACACCCCCATCTCGGAAACCGCCTTTATCGGCGCCGCCGTGGGGGCGGCCTCCGACGGCATGCGGCCCATCGTCGAGCTGATGTTCGTCGACTTCTTCGGGGTCTGCATGGACGCCATCTACAACCTGATGGCCAAGAACACCTACTTCTCCGGCGGAAAGATCCCGGTGCCCATGGTACTGATGGCCTCCACCGGCGGCGGCTACAGCGACGCCGGCCAGCATTCCCAGTGCCTGCACGCCACCTTCGCCCACCTGCCGGGCATGAAGGTGGTGGCCCCCTCCAACGCTTACGACGCCAAGGGGCTGATGATCGCCGCCATCCGCGACAACAACCCGGTGGTGTTCCTGTTCCACAAGGCGCTGCAGGGCATGGGCTGGCTCGGCACCGAGAAGGACGCCATCGTCCACGTGCCGGAAGAGGCCTACCAGTTGCCCATCGGCCAGGCGGCGGTGGTGCGCGAAGGCAGCGATATCACCATCGTCGGCATCACCTCCGGGGTGCACCACGGCCTGAAGGCGGCCCGCGTCCTGGCGGAGGAGGGCATCAGCGCCGAAGTGGTGGATCTGCGCGCCCTGGTACCGCTGGACAGGGCGACGGTGCTGGCCTCGGTGGCCAAGACCGGCCGGCTGGTGGTGGTGGACGAGGATTACCACAGCTTCGGGCTGAGCGGCGAGATCATCGCCTCCGTCGCCGAGCGGGGGCTGGCCCTGAAGGCCCCGCCCAAACGGGTGGCCTTTCCCGACATACCCATTCCCTTTACCCCGCCGATGGAGCAATGGGCCCTGCCCAACGCGGACAAGGTCGTCCAGGCCTGTCGGCAACTGATGCAGGAGCAGCAAGCATGAGCCACGCCATTATCATCCCCCATGATCTCTGGGAAGAAGCCGACGACGCCGTGATCACCGCCTGGTTGTCGTCCGACGGCGACGCGGTCGAGGCCGGCCAGGTGGTGGCCGAGATCATGGTGCAGAAAATACAGCACGACATCCTGGCCCCGGCGGCCGGCCGCCTGCGTATCCTGAAGGACGCGGACGAAGTGGTCGCCAAGGGCGAACAGATTGCCGCACTGGAGGACGCATTATGACCACGACCGCGCTTTCCGGCATCCGCCGCACCCCGCTCAGGGGCATGCGCGCCATGATCGCCGGCGCCATGCGCAAGAGCCTGGACGAGGCGGCCCAGCTCAGCCACCAGGGGGAGTGCGACGTCACCGCCCTGCTGGAGCACAAGGCGGCCCTGGCCGAGGCGGGCATCCGGGTGTCGCTGGAGGATCTGCTGGCCCACGGCCTGATCCGGGCGCTGCGGCGGCATCCGTTGCTTAACGGCCGGCTGGAGGGCAACGAGATCCTGCATTACGACGCGGTGCATCTGAGCTTTGCCATGGCCCTGAGTGAGACCCAACTGGTGGCCCCGGCGCTGTTCGACGCCGAGCGCCTGAGCCTGACCGAGCTGGCGGCGGCACGCAAGGCGCTGGTGGCGCGGGCCCGGGCCGGCCGGCTGTCGGTGAGCGAAATGACCGGCGGCACCTTCACCCTCACCAACCTGGGCCGCTCACGGGTGCGCTTCTTCACCCCGGTTGTCAACCTGCCGCAGTTGGCCATCCTCGGTATCGGCGAGACCCGGCGGGCGCCGGTGGTCGGTGCCGACGGCGAAACCCGGCTGCGCTCCCTGATGGGGTTGTCGCTCACCTTCGACCACAGGGCGGTGGACGGCGGCCCGGCCGCCGCCTTCTTCGACACCCTGTGCCGGTTGCTGGAAGGAGAACCCGATGAGCCTGCCCAACCCTGATGCCCTGCCCGGCGGCCTGCCGCCGCTGCTGAGCCCGGAGCAGGGGCTGGCCCGGGAGCAGCAACTGCTGGAGGAGGTGGTGCGCGGCGGGCGGGACTACGGCTTCCTGCTCTGGCGCAGCCGCCGCGCCCTGGTGGTGCCCGGCGCCTTAAGCCGGCTGCCGGGCTTCGAACTCGCCGGCCAGCGTCTGGCCCGGCGCGGCTGGCCCCTGGTGCAGCGCCAGACCGGGGGCGATCTCACGGTGCAGAGCCCGCACCTGCTCAACGTGGCCATGGTGTTCACCGTCACCCCGGCTCCCGGGGCCATCGGCCAGGCCTACCGGCGCTTCTGCCGGCCGCTGCTCGCGGCCCTGGCCGAGATGGGCATCGACGCCTACTGCGGTGCCGTGCCCGGGGCTTTCTGCGACGGCGACTACAACCTGGTGGTGGACGGCCGCAAGCTCGCCGGCACCGCCCAACGGTGGCGCAAGGTGCAGGGGCGGGAGGCCCAGGCGGTGCTGGCCCATGCCGCCATCCTCTGCGACGAGGACGAGGGCGAGCTGTGCCGGTTGACCAACGACTTTTACCGCTACTGCCGGCAACCCCGGCGGGTACGGGAAGACCGGCACGTGACCGTCTCCCGCCTGCTGGAGCTGGGCCGCGGCCACAGCGCCATGGCGCTGCTGGGCCGCACCCTGCAGCAGCATCTTTCACGGAGGAATCAAGATGAAGGACAAGCATGAACGGATACCGGTGGCCGAGGTGGAGGCCACTCCTGGCCTGAGCCGGCGGCGCTTTCTGGCCGCGGGCAGCATGGTGGCCCTGGGGATGGGCGCCTTGTCGGCCAGCGGCCTCGAAGCCTCGGACCGGGAAACCCTGGCCCGGGAGTTCACCCTGCTGGGCGCCGAGGCGGGCAACACCCTGCTGGTGCTGGCCCGGGACATTTTTCCCCACGACCATATCGAGGATCGCTACTACCTGCAGGCCCTGGCGCCGCTCGAGGCCCAGGCCGCCGCCGACGCCGAGCTCAGGCAACTGCTGGCCGAGGGCACGACCGCCCTGGATGAGCTGGCCAGGGCCCGCTTCCAGCGGCCCTACGCCGCCATCGAGCGGGAGAGTGATCGCCTGGTGCTGCTCTACCTGATCGAGCACGGTGCCTTTTTCCAGCGGCTGAAAGGTCACCTGGTCACCGGTTTCTACGACAACAAGGAAGTCTGGCCCCTGTTCGGCTACGAGGGCTCGTCCTGGGAGCAGGGCGGCTACCTCAACCGGGGCTTCAACGACATCGACTGGCTGGAGCAGGACGCCTGAGCGGGCGGCCCCGGCCAACAACCATCTCAAGGAGAACACTATGAGCGCGACCTTCTCACTGGACGACGACAGCGTCGTGGTCATCATCGGCTCCGGCGCCGGTGGCGGCACCCTGGCCGATGAACTGACCCAAAAAGGCGTCAAGGTAGTGATCCTCGAAGCGGGCAGGCACTACACCCAGGCCGACTTCGAAAACGACGAATGGGCCATGTTTCACAAGATTTCCTGGCTGGACAAGCGCATTTCCGCCGGCGGCTGGCACCACGCCGAAACCTACCCCAACCTGCCGGCCTGGATAGTGAAAGGGGTGGGGGGCTCGACCATGCACTTCTCCGGCCTGGCCCTGCGCTTCTTGCCCCACGACTTCGAGACCCGCAGCGTCTACGGCGAGGTCAGGGGTGCCAATGTGCTGGACTGGCCCATTGGCTACGACGAGCTGGCCCCCTACTACGACATCGCCGAGCGCAAGATGGGGGTGGCGGGTACCCAGGCCAGCGGCCTGCCGGAGATGCCGCCCAACAACCACTACCAGGTGATCGCCGCCGGCGCCCGCAAGGTGGGCTACAAGGACATCAGCCGGCCGGTGGCCTCCAACACCCGGCCCAACGACGGCCGCCCCGCCTGCCAGCAGATCGGCTTTTGCATGCAGGGCTGCAAGATAGGCGCCAAGTGGTCAACCCTCTACGCCGAGATCCCCCGGGCGCTCAAGACCGGCCTCGCCGAGCTGCGGCCCCAGAGCATGGTGCTGCGCATCGAGCACGACGCCCAGGGCAAGGCCAGTGGCGTGCTCTACGCCGACAAGGACGGCAAGCTGCAACTGCAGAAGGCGCGGGTGGTGTGCGTGGCGGGCAATTCCATCGAATCGCCCCGGCTGCTGCTCAACTCCGCCTCCAGCCTGTTCCCCGACGGCCTGGCCAACTCCTCCGGCCAGGTGGGCCGCAACTACATGACCCACACCACGGCGGCGGCGGTGGCCATCCACAAGGGGCCGGTGCGCATGTACCGGGGCTTCGACATCGCCGCGGTGATCTCGGACGAGGCCGAGCTCAAGCCGGAGCGGGGCTTCCTCGGCGGCTACCACCTGGAAGGCCTGGCCCTGCACCTGCCCTTTACCGCCGCCTTCATGAAGCCGGGCGGCTGGGGCCGGGAAGTGACTTCGGCCCTGGAGCAGTACGACCACATGAGCTGCGTATGGGTCTGTGGCGAGGACATGCCCCAGGAAGAAAACGGCATCAGCCTGCATGCCAGCGAAAAGGATCAGTACGGCCTGCCGGTGCCCGTGGTCACCAAGACCGATCACACCAACGATGCCATCATGCGCCGCCACGGCCTGGCCCAGTGGCGCAAGGTGTCGGAGGCGGTGGGGGCGACCCGGGTTGTCGACATGCCGCCCTATCCGGCCAGCCATAACATGGGCACCAACCGCATGAGCGCCCGGGCCCGGGACGGGGTGGTCAACAAGTGGGGCCAGAGCCACGACGTGGCCAACCTCTTTATCTCCGACGGCAGCCAGTTCACTTCCAGCTCCGCCGCCAACCCGACCCTGACCATCGTCGCGCTGGCGGTGCGCCAGGCCGAATATATCGCCAACGCCATGAACCGGCGGGAACTCTGATCCCGCCCTTAACCAGAAAGGAAGCAAAGATGATGAAACACGGACTGACCGGCACCCTGATCGGGGCCGCCCTGGCCACCCATTTTTCGGCCGCCGCCGATCCCATGCCGGGCATGAAGGGCCTGCAGCACATCGGCGTTACCGTGCCCCAACTGGAGGAGGCGGTCGATTTCTTCGAGCAGGTGCTCGGCTGCGAGCCCTTTTTCACCTTCGGCGAGTTCAGCTTCGAAGACGACTGGATGGCGCGCCACCTGAACGTGCACCCGCGTGCCCGCATCCGCGACTTCCAGATGGTGCGCTGTGGCAACGGCACCAACCTGGAGGTGTTCGAGTACAGCGCCCCGGATCAGAACCGGCGCGGGCCACGCAACAGCGACATCGGCGGCCACCACCTGGCGTTTTATGTGGACGACATGGCCGCCGCCGTGGCCTACCTGCAAGAGCGGGGCGTGCGGGTGCTGGGCGAACCCAGCACCTTCACCGAGGGACCGGCGGCGGGGCTGACCTGGGTCTACTTCCTGGCGCCCTGGGGCCTGCAGCTGGAGCTGGTGAGCGCCCCCGGCGGCATGGCCTACGAGCAGGGGCTGGAGCGCGGACTCTGGGATCCGCGCATGCCGGAGAAATAGTACCGTTTGAGCCGGCCGCCGGGCCGAACCGCTGACAAAGGCCGTCTGATCATCTCGGGGACCTCGGCCAAAGGGCCCAGTCCGCCGACACGCTGTGAATACATCCTTGTACGCCATCCCTGGCATGTGACGGTCGGCGGAGCAGCTCCCTTTGGCCTCCTTTTGGCATAAGTGCTGCGTGTTTAGGCCGGTCATAAGGTTTATCGGCCGCCGGGCTGGCTTGGCTTATTCCAGGCTCTCCCGCAGAAATTCCTGCAACTGCAGCCAGGAGTCCTTGTCCGCTTCCGCGTCGTAGCCGAGCGGCATATTGAACTCGGCGGCCACGCTGTCCGCCTTGGGGTTGGTGAAGGCATGCAGGGCACCCGGGTAGTCCACCAGCAGGTAGTCGGCGCCGGCGGCGTCCATTTCCTGGCGGAAGGCGGCCACCTGCTCCGCCGGCACCAGGGGATCGGCGGCGCCGTTGAACACCGCGATGCGCACCGGGCTGCCGGCGGGCAGGGGATCCGCCAGGGGGGTGAGCGAGCCGTGGAAGCTGGCCACCGCCTTCAGCTCGGCGCCGGCGCGGGCCATGTGCAGCACCACGCCGCCGCCGTAGCAGTAGCCGATGGCGGCAATACGGCCGTCGTCGACCCGTTCTTGGGCGGCCAGCCAGTCCCGGGCGGCGTTGAAGCGCTGTTCCGCCAGGGGCAGAGAGGCGAGGGACGCCTTGGCGAACTCGCCCGCCTCGGACGGGTGTTCGGTGTGCTTGCCGTCCCCGTACATATCCAGGGCCAGGGCGGCATACCCCAGCTCGGCCAGCATTTCGGCCCGTTGGCGCGCATAGTCGTTGTGCCCCCACCACTCGTGCACCACCAGCACCCCGGGCAGGGGCGAGGGCAGGCTGTCGTCGTAGGCGAGGTAGCCCAGGTAGGACTGCCCGTCGAGCCGGTAGCGGATCTCTTCGGTAACCACGGCGGCCTGGGCGGAGGCGCCCAGCACCAGCAGCAGGGGAATGGCCATTGCCTTCATGATGTCGTCTCCCTTTGATGTCGCGTCACTCCCAGTGTAGACCCGCCGGCTTGGGGGTATGGGCCACAGGGTTAATACTTAAGAAGAGAGGTACTGCGGAGGAGGTAACCATCATGGAACTGTCACGGCTGCACAGCGGCATGCTCTGTGCCACCCGAAAAGGCCCGGGTTGGATAATGTCGATCGATGCCGAACACCATAGCTTGCATATGAAGGCCCAGGGGGAAGAGCGGGAGTTCGACGTGGATGTGGATGATATTCTGGATGACCCCCAGGTGCACAACCCGGAAGATATTTACTACTGAGCTTCTGACCCGCTCCGGCGGGTCGTTTTTTACTCCCTTATGCCCCTTCTTCCTGCTCGGTTGTCGCCAGCTGCTGCGCGATGCAGGCGCGGGCCGCCTGCCTGAGCCGCACCGCCGCCGCGAATACGTCCTCGTCCTCCCGCCGTGACGGCAGGGGGGGACCCACTTCCACCTCGAGCGCGCCGTGCCGGGGCCACCAGCATTGCGCGGGCAGTACCGAGCGGCTGCCGCGGATGGCGACCGGCACCACGGGCACGGACGCGCCGGCGGCGGCGAGAAAACCGCCCAGGTGGAAGGGCAACAGCCCCGGGCGGGCGACGAAGGTGCCCTCCGGGAACACCAGCAGGGAGCGGCCGCCCTTGACCAGCTCGGCCATGTGGTTGGCGTCCTCCACGCTGCGCCGCAGCTCGAAGCGTTCGACAAACTCCACCCCCAGTTTCTTCAGGTAGTGACCCGCAACGAACTGGGCGCGCAGCTCCCGCTTGGCGACGAAGGCGTAGGGCCGGGGCAGGGCCGCCACCAGTAACAGGCCATCCAGGTAGCTGGCATGGTTGCACACCAGCACGCAGGGGCCCGTAGGTAGTCGCTCCAGTCCTTCCACCCTGAAGGGAATGCAGGTCAGGCGCAGTAGCAGCCGGGCCGCCCGTCCGCCCAGGCGCCAGGCGGCGGCGGGCTCCCTCGTGGCGAGCGTTGCCAGCCAGGTCGGGGGAACCAGCAGCCCGAGCATCAGGATGGCGTGCAGGGCGAAGGCGGCGCGGGCCAGTTTCCCGCCGAGGCTTTGCCACCAGAGCGCAGCGGTGCCTAACCCTAAGCGCAGCAACTGGACCCAGGCCGTGGGAGCCGATTTGCCGATGCGTCCCTGTTGGTAGAGGCTGCGGCAGGCGGCGCGGCGCACCTTGCCGCTGGAGGTCTTGAGTACCGTATGGGGGGGGGCCAGCACCACCTCGTCGGGCGGCTCGCCCAGCACGGCCAGTACGGCGTTCACCACCTTCTGGCGCAGGCGGTCGAGGGCGCTGCCGTCATCGAGGCGGGTTTCGGCCAGCACCACCAGACGCTCGGTGCCGGTGGCCGGATCCGGGCTGCCGAACACCGCCACCCCGCCCTTGCGGACCCCTTCCACGGCGGCGACCCTGTCCTCGATTTCCTGGGGGTAGAGGTTGCGCCCGCCGCGGATCACCATGTCCTTCACCCGCCCGGTGAGATACACCTCGCCGGCGGCGACATAGGCACGATCGCCGGTGTCGAGCCAACCGTCGTGGAACAGCTTGGCAGTGGCCGCGTTGTTGCGGAAGTAGCCCCGGGTGGCCGAGGGTCCCTTGAACTCCAGCCGGCCCTCGGTGCGTTCGTCCACCTCCTGGCCCGCCTCGTCGACGATGCGGATGGCGTAGCCGGGCAAAGGCGCCCCGCAGGACACGAAGCGCTGGGCGCTAGCATCCCCCTCGCCGGCAGGCAGGGCACGGTGCTCGAGTGCCAGGGGCTCGCGCCGTATGCAATCGATCAGCGGGCCGCGCCCGAGCGGGGGAAACAGCAGGCCGACCGAGGCCTCGGCCAGGCCGTAGACGGGGGTGATGGCTTCCGGTTTGAGGCCGTAGGGCGCGAAACGTGCGGCGAAACGCTGCAGGGTGTCGGGGCTGACCGCCTCGGCGCCGTTGCAGGCCAGCCGCCAACTGCCGAGCTCGAGCCCTTCCAGCGCCGCCGGCTCGATGCGCTTCAGGCAGAGCTCGTAGGCGAAGTTGGGGGCCGCCGAGATGGTGCCGCGATAGCGATGGATGGCCCACAGCCAGCGCTCGGGCTTGGCCAGAAAAGTGAGGGGCGACATCGCCACCAGGGGCAGGCCCACATAGAGGCTACCGAGAAAGGCGCCGATCAGGCCCATGTCGTGGTAGAGCGGCAGCCAGCTGACGAAGACGTCGCGCGGGCTGGCCGCCAGCACCTGCTGCATGGCGCGGATGTTGGCGAGCAGGTTGGCATGGCTCAGCACCACCCCCTTGGGGTTGCCGGTGCTGCCCGAGGTGTACTGGATAAAAGCGGTGTCCTCGCCCCGGATGTCGACCGGACGCAGGGAATCCGCCGGGGCGAGCAACTGCTCGGGGGTCGCCAGCCGGCGCAGCCCCGGCACCCGGGCCTGCAGCAGGCGGCCCACCACCATGGCCTCGGGCACGGTGATCAGCAGCACGGCCTCGGCATTGGCGAGGATGCCGGCATGGCGCAACACATGGTCTTCGAGCTGGGATGCCCGCGCCGGCGGGTAGATGGGTACCGGAATGGCGCCCATCACCAGGATGCCGAAGTAACAATGAAAGTAGGCGAGGGAGGTGGGCAGCATGATGGCCACGGCCTGACCCGGTTCGATGTCCGCCTGTTGCAGCGCGGCCGCCACCGCCCGGCTGCCGGATGCCAGTTCCCCGTAATTGAGCTGTTGCTCGGACTCTTCGGTGATCAGTATGCCCTGTAGCTGTTGCGGATGTGCCTGTACATGCCAGTCGAGTACCTCCAGCAGGGTAGTGGCGGTGGCCAGGGCGCTGGCTTGCGCCTCTTCATCGCCGCTCGGCGGAGTGGGGCCGGTCGCCGTGGCCGGCTCCGGCCGAACCCGCTCCGCCGAGGCGTTCGGTGCCTGCTCGATGGCGAGCAACAGATCCCGTACCGTTTCGGCCCGCTGCAGGGTTTCTGCCGGCAGGCTGATCCCGAAAGCGCGCTCGACGCGCAGCAACAGCTCCATACGGGCCAGGCTGTCGAGGGCGAGATCCCGGTCGAGGGAGCTGTCGAGCCGGGCAGGCGGCATCGCCGGTGCTTCCGGCTGCAGATCGCGCAGGGTATGGTCGACCAGCTCGAGCAGCCTTTGCGCGCGGGAGTCGTCTTGTTGGGATCTGTCGTCTTCGTCTTGCACCGGGTCGCCGTGGCATCCGAGTCCATCCTCTACCAACTATAGCCGTTGGCCGCCGCGGTGGCCCCTGTCGGGGAGCAGCCCGCCGGGCAAGGGCCGTCATCGCCGGCAACCGGATTTATGGGGATGTGGTAACCTTTTGTTTTTGGTACACTATTTCCCTTTCTTTACGCCACCCTAAGCCACCATGCCCGAGCTTCCTCCCGTTATTCCGCTGTTCGACGCGCCCCAGCACCTGGAAGAGGGCAACAGCCTGGTCAACCAACACATCGCCGAGATCACCCTGAACCGGGTGGCGGACGCCGCCTTTGTCTACGAGCACGCCATGGACTGGCTGCTGGAGAGCCGCTACAGCGAGAACAACTACAAGACCTACCGCAGCGAGCTGACCACCTTTCTGCACTGGTGCTTCGACGTGGAGCAGCTGTCACCGGTGATCCTGAACCGGCGCGGCATCCAGCGGTACGTGGACTACTGCCTGGCGCCTCCGGCAGCCTTGACAGCCTACCGTAACGTGGCCCAGTTCGTACTGGACAGGGAATGGGGCGAACGCCGGCCCAATCCCCAGTGGCGGCCGTTCCTGGGCAAAAAAGTGGATGGTGTGCCACAGCCATACCGGCTGAGCGACAAGGCGCTCAAGACCAAGATGGCGGTGCTGTCGTCCTTTTATGCCTATCTCATCAATGAGGAAGTGACCGAGCGCAATCCGGCGGTGATGTGGATGCGCCACAGCCGGTTCGGCACCGGCCCGGCACCGGCCGGCCCCTTGGGCGAGGAAGAAGAGATCCGGGTATTCAGCGATCTGCAGTGGTCCTATGTGATGGATACCGCCGCGAGCCTGGCCGGCGAACAGCCCGAACGGCACGAGCGCACCCTGTTCCTGGTGTCGCTGATGTACGGCTGCTACCTGCGTATTTCCGAGGCTGCGGCCCGGCCCGGTTTTTCACCGGTGATGAGCCAGTTCCGCCGGGACGGCAAGACCGGGATCTGGAGCTTCCACATCCCGATGAGCAAGGGCGGCAAACGGCGGACGGTGGCGGTATCCCGGGAGCTGCTGGAGGCGCTGAAACGCTACCGGAATTACCTGAAACTGCCCCCCTTGCCGGCGCCCAACGAAAACACGCCGCTGTTCGTGCGCCACCGGGCCGCCGGCCGGGGGAGGGAGCAGGGCCTGCTCAACGCCAACCTGGGTATCCGCCAGCTACGTGAGCTGCTCGACGAACTGATGGCCGTTGCCGCCGATGCCGCCGCCGACGACGGTTTCGACCAGGATGCCGCCGAGATGCGCAGCCTCAGGGTGCACAGCATCCGCCATACCGGCATCACCCACGACATCAACTACAACGGTCGGCCGCTGTCTCACGTGCAGGCCGATGCCGGCCACGACAGCATCGACACCACTTCCCAGTACCTGCACACCGGCAAGGTCGAGCGCCATGAAAGCGCCGCCAACAAGCGGCTGGACCGGCTGAAGCCCTGAAATAGGGTCCTGGGAAGTGACAGAAGGAAGCAAGCCGGGCGCGGGATCCTTACATGGATAAAGTGAGAAGGCAGATAGGCGTGGTGTTTAATGAAGAGCAAGCTGCCACTATTCAGTAATCCGGAACAGGAAGAAGAGGTGAACATGACCAATCTGATCGGCGCACTCGAACAGCAGGAGCGGGCCCTGGCATTCAGCAGTTTCGATGAAGAGACGGCC
Source organism: Zobellella sp. DQSA1 (assembly GCF_041950555.1). Lineage (GTDB taxonomy): Bacteria > Pseudomonadota > Gammaproteobacteria > Enterobacterales > Aeromonadaceae > Oceanimonas. The sequence continues at coordinate 2,090,112 of NZ_CP169531.1, read as the reverse complement.
TATCGGCTGGGCACCGTGCTGCGCGAACTGGCGGCGGTGGACAGGGCACCGGTGGTGATCGATATCCGCACCGCCAACCGCCGGCTGTATTTTGCGGCGCTGCCGGGTTCGGCGCCGGACAACGATGAATGGGCACGCCGCAAGGGCAACATGGCGTTGCGCAAGCAGTGTTCGTCACTGCTATGCGGCGAACGGTTGGCGGCGAAAGGCAAGGAAGTCGGGCCCGACATGGGGTTGGATCCGATGGACTACGCCGCCCATGGCGGCAGCTTTCCGGTGCGGGTAGGGGGTGTCGGCGTCGTCGCGGTGATCACCGTATCGGGCCTGCCGGCACGGGACGACCACGAGCTTATCGTCCGGGCCCTGGCATCGTACCTGGACGTGCAGAACATCAGCCTGGATGCGCTGCTGGCAGATTAAGCCCGTTCACAGAAAGACCCAAGGCCCGGCGAACGCCGCGCTGCTTATAGAGCCCGGCGAGCTCCCCCTCTTTGGGTGATCATGCGGCACCGCTCGACCATAGGATGATCCGGCATCAACATCGTCTCTTTAGGGTGCAGGATGAGAGGATTGTCGTCGGCGTTATATTTCGATGTGCGAGCGACGATGACTCGGTCATCACATCGGCTCCGTATCGGGCTGCCAACCGCCACCGAGCGCCTTGAAGGCGGCGACCGCTGCGCGCGCGGCTCCGGTTTGCGCCTGCGCCTGCCCATCGGCGGCGCGCAGCAGGTTTTCATCGGCTTGCAGGACTTCAATCAGGCTGACGAGGCCTTGCTGGTATGCCGCAAAGGAAGCCTCCCGCGCGCGGCCGAGCGAGTCCACGCCTTGCGCGAGTACGGCGGCCTGCTCTTCCCGGTTGACCAGGGCCGAAAGGGCGTTTTCCACCTCCTCGGTGGCCTGCAGCACGGCCAGGCGGTAGGCTGCCAGCAATTCGGCTTCCAGGCCCCTGGCCTGGTCGATCTGCGCGTTGATGCGGCCGAAATCAAACAGGCGCCAGCGCAGGCCCAGTATGCCGGCGGCCTGGCCGGCATCGCCGGTGAACAGGTTGCCGCCTGACACCGAGGTCGCGCTGCCGAGCAGTCCGCTCAGGGATAGCTTGGGGTAATACTCGGCGATGGCACCGCCGATATGGGCGTTCGCCGCGGCCAGGCGCCGCTCGGCCACGATCAGGTCGGGTCGGCGTCTGAGTAGATCGCCCGGCGTTTCCACCGCGGCGATCTCCGGCGCCGCCGGAATGGGATGGACATCTGCCAGCTCTGCCCGGTGCGTCCCGGGCGGCGTGCCCAGCATCAGGTCCAGGGCGTTCATGGCCGCGTCCAAACCCGCTTCGAGGGCCGGGACCGAGGCCCGGACCCGGGCAAGCGCGCCTTCGACCTGCCGGACTTGCAGTTCGGCGGCCAGCCCCTCGCCATACAGAAGGTTGATGGTTGACAGCAGTTCCTGCTGCGTTTGCACCTGCCAGCGTGCAACGTCGAGGCGGGTTTGCAGCCCGCGGATGCCGAGGTAGATGTCGGCGGTTTGCGCCGCCACCGCCAGCCGTGTCGCGGCCGCGCCGGCTTCCGACGCCTGGTACTCGGCCAGGGCCGCCTCCCGCCCGCGACGCAGGCCACCGAACAGATCCAGCTCCCAGCTCGCGCCGAGATTGGCCTCGTAAGTATTGCCGTAGCGGTCGGCATCGGGCGCCGAGTTCAAGACTTGTCCCAAGGGGGTTTCTACGGATTGATAGGCTCTGGCTGCCTGGCCGCTGACGTTGCCGGAAGGCAGCAAGTCGGCATTCGCCGCTCCGAGTCCGGCGCGGGCCTGTGCGACGCGGGCGGACGCCTGCGCGAGATCGAGATTCTGCGCCAGCGCCAGCGTCACGAATCGGGTCAGTTGCGGATCGCCGAAGCCCGTCCACCATGCCAGCATGTCGGTACCGGCGCCGGTGTGCCGTTGCTCCACTGCCGTCTGACCCAGATACCGTTCCGGCATGGGCATGTCGGGCCTGACGTAATCGGGGCCGACGGTGCAACCGGCAGAAAGGCCGGCAATGATAAGCATGGCAAGGGGGTGTTTTGGCAGCATAATATGTTCCGGAATAAAAGATGTGGATCCTGAGTTTTGTGACTAAAATACAACATGGTCACTTGTTGTCAATCTCCAAAACTGGCGGTAAACTCCAAACCATGAGCAAAACAAACACTTATCCCGTTTCGGCCCGCGGCCCGATGACTCACGACGTTCGAGATCAGATCGTGGCCGCCGCCACCGAGCACTTCCGTCGCTATGGCTACGAGAAGACGACCGTCTCCGATCTCGCCAAAGCCATCGGCTTTTCCAAGGCCTACATCTACAAGTTCTTCGTGTCCAAGCAGGCCATCGGCGAGATGATTTGCGCGAACTGCCTGCGCGAGATCGAAACCGAGATCAGGGCGGCCGTCGACGAGGCCGATCGGCCGCCGGAGAAGCTACGGCGGATGTTCAAGGCCATCGTCGAAGCGAGCCTTCGCCTGTTTTTCCAGGATCGCAATCTCTACGAAATCGCAGCCGCGGCGGCCACCGACCGCTGGCCGGCCGCGCGTGTCTATGAGGAACGTATACAGCAGTTGCTGCAGGACATCCTGCAGGAAGGGCGGCAGACGGGGGACTTCGAGCGCAAGACCCCCCTCGATGAAGTCACGATGTCGATCTACCTGGTCATGCGACCCTACCTCAACCCGCTGCTCCTGCAGCACAGCTTCGATCATACCGACGACGCGCCGGCCCAGTTGTCCGGCCTGGTGCTGCGCAGCCTGTCGCCATGATACACCAAGGTGATTTGTGACTATTGACTAATTTGGTCACTGGTATCATAGTGGGAGCCCTGACTGGTTTACCAAGGGGACTCCCATGCTTCGTCGCCGTTTCATTTCATCCACCGCCATCTGTGCATTACCGCTTGCCTTGGCCGCCTGCGGCGAAAAAGCGCCGCCGGATCCGCGCACCGAAGCGCCACTGGTTCGTGCCGCCTCCGTCCAGCAAGCCACCTCCGCATCACGCTCTTTCACCGGGACCGTAGCCGCCCGGGTCCAGAGCAACCTGGGTTTTCGCGTTTCCGGCAAGGTGCTGGAGCGGCTGGTGGATACCGGGCAGAGCGTCCGGCGCGGCCAGCCACTGATGCGCATCGACCCCGTCGATCTGAAGCTCGCGGCCCATGCCCAGCAGGAAGCGGTTGCCGCCGCGCGCGCCCTGGCGACACAAACGGCCGAGGATGAAGCCCGCTACCGCAACCTTCGTGGCACCGGCGCCATATCGGCTTCGGCCTACGACCAGGCCAAGGCGGCGGCGGACGCCGCCAGGGCGCAACTCAAGGCGGCCGAGGCCCAAGCCGAAGTGGCCCTCAACGCGACCCGCTATGCCGAGCTGGTGGCCGATGCCGATGGCGTGGTCATGGAAACGCTGGTCGAACCCGGCCAGGTCGTGGGCGCCGGCCAGGCCGTGGTGCGCCTGGCCCATGCCGGACCGCGCGAAGCCGTCATCCAGTTGCCGGAAACCCTGCGTCCCGCGGTCGGCTCGAGCGGGCAGGCCAAGCTCTTCGGCACAGAAAGTCGTAGTGTTCCTACCCAACTCAGGCAGCTCTCGGATACGGCGGACCGACTGACCCGTACCTTCGAGGCGCGCTATGTGCTGGAGGGGGAACTGGCCAAGGCGCCGTTGGGCACCACCGTCACCATCCAGATCCCGGATGAACATCCGTCCGCACAGCATGGCCTGCAGGTGCCGATCGGCGCCTTATTCGACCCGGGCAAGGGGCCGGGAGTCTGGGTTATAGAGGGCGAGCCGGCAACGGTTTCCTGGCGTCCGGTCAGGGTCCAGCGCCTGGATGAGGATGGCGCCCTCATCGCCGGCGAACTCGAGGACGGCGACCGGATCGTCGCGCTCGGCGCCCACCTGTTGCGCGAAGGCGAGCAGGTGCGGGTGGCCGGCCAGGCCGCGGCCGTTGCGACCGCAGGAGTACACCCATGAGCGAGGGCCGTTTCAACCTGTCGGCGCTCGCGGTACGCGAGCGCGCCATCAGTCTGTTCCTGATCTGCCTGATCTCATTGGCTGGCGTTGTTTCGTTCTTCAAGTTGGGGAGGGCGGAAGACCCGGCCTTTACCATCAAGGTAATGACCATAGTGACCGCTTGGCCCGGCGCGACCGCACAAGAAATGCAGGACCAGGTCGCCGAGAAGATCGAAAAGCGCCTGCAGGAGCTGCGCTGGTATGACCGGACCGAAACCTACACCAGACCCGGTCTGGCCTTTACCACCTTGACCCTGCTCGACAGTACGCCGCGTTCGGAAGTTCAAGAGCAGTTCTACCAGGCCCGCAAGAAAGTCGGCGACGAGGCCATCAACCTTCCGGCGGGCGTGATCGGGCCCATGGTCAACGACGAATACGCGGACGTCACCTTTGCATTGTTTGCGCTCAAGGCCAACGGCGAGCCGCAGCGCCTGCTGGTACGCGACGCGGAGACGCTGCGCCAGCGGCTGCTGCACGTGCCGGGGGTGAAGAAGGTCAATATCGTCGGCGAGCAGTCCGAGCGCATTTATGTGGAGTTCTCCCATGAGCGCCTGGCAACCCTGGGCGTCAGCCCGCAGGAGGTGTTTGCCGCGCTCAATAACCAGAATGCCCTGACCCCGGCCGGTTCGGTGGAAACCCGGGGGCCGCAGGTGTTTATCCGCCTGGACGGCGCTTTCGACGAATTGCAACAGATCCGTGATACGCCGGTGGTGGCGCAAGGCCGCACCCTGACGTTGTCGGATATCGCCACCGTCAAGCGCGGCTATGAAGACCCGTCGACTTTCCTGGTCCGCAACGGCGGCGAACCGGCCCTGCTGCTGGGCATTATCATGCGCGAAGGCTGGAACGGGCTCGACCTGGGCAAGGCGCTGGATGCCGAAGTCACAGCAGTCAACGCCGAGCTGCCGCTGGGCATGAGCCTGACCAAGGTCACGGATCAGGCGGTCAACATCAGCGCCTCGGTCGATGAGTTCATGGTCAAGTTTTTCGCCGCGCTGCTGGTGGTGATGCTGGTGAGCTTCTTGAGCATGGGTTGGCGCGCGGGCCTGGTGGTCGCCGCGGCCGTACCGCTGACTCTGGCGGTGGTCTTTCTGGTGATGCTCGCCACCGGCAAGAACTTCGATCGCATCACTCTGGGCTCCCTTATCCTGGCGCTGGGCCTGCTGGTGGACGACGCCATCATCGCCATCGAGATGATGGTGGTGAAGATGGAAGAGGGCTTCAGTCGCGCCGCCGCCGCCGCCTATGCCTGGAGCCATACCGCCGCACCGATGCTGTCGGGCACGCTGGTGACGGCCGTCGGCTTCATGCCCAACGGTTTTGCCCGCTCCACCGCGGGCGAATACACCAGCAACATGTTCTGGATCGTCGGCATCGCCCTGATCGCGTCCTGGGTGGTGGCCGTGGTGTTCACGCCCTACCTGGGCGTCAAACTGCTGCCCGACTTCAAACAGGTCGAGGGTGGCCACGCTGCGCTCTACGACACGCCGCGCTACAACCGCCTGCGCCAGTTGCTGACCCGTATTATCGCCCGCAAGTGGCTGGTCGCCGGCTCGGTGGTGGGCCTTTTCGTCCTGGCCATCCTCGGCATGGACGTCGTCAAGAAGCAATTCTTCCCGATCTCCGACCGTCCCGAGGTGCTGGTCGAGGTACAGCTGCCCTATGGCTCTTCGATTGCGCAGACCAGCGCCGCCACGGCCAAGGTGGAAGCCTGGCTGGCCGAACAGGAAGAGGCCGAGATCGTCACCGCCTACATCGGCCAGGGCGCGCCTCGCTTCTTCCTGGCGATGGGGCCGGAGATGCCCGATCCGTCGTTCGCCAAAATAGTGATCCGCACCGACAGCCAGGATGCGCGAGAAGCCTTGAAACACCGGTTGCGCCGGGCGATCGCCGATGGCCTGGCCCCCGAGGCGCAGGTGCGCGTCACCCAACTGGTGTTTGGCCCCTACTCGCCGTTTCCGGTCGCCTATCGGGTCACCGGCCCGAACCCGGACACCCTGCGCGACATCGCCGCCGAGGTGCAGCAGGTCCTGAATGCCAGCCCGATGATGCGCACGGTCAACACCGACTGGGGCACACGCACGCCCACGCTGCACTTTACCTTGCAGCAGGATCGGCTGCAGGCCGTGGGGCTGACCTCCAGCGCCGTGGCGCAGCAGCTGCAATTCCTGCTGACCGGGGTGCCGGTCACCGCCGTGCGCGAGGATATTCGCACCGTGCAGGTGGTCGCGCGTTCTGCCGGTGACACCCGGTTCGACCCGGCCAGAATTACCGACTTTACCCTGGCCGGCGCCAATGGCCAACGCATCCCGCTGTCGCAGGTAGGGGAGGTCGAGGTGCGCATGGAAGAACCGGTTATGCGCCGGCGCGATCGCATGCCAACGATTACCGTGCGCGGCGACATCGCCGAAAATTTGCAGCCGCCGGATGTGTCTGCCGTCATCACCCGTCAGCTCCGGCCCATTATGGACAAACTGCCGGGCGGTTATCGCATCGAAGAAGCCGGCTCTATCGAGGAATCGGGCAAAGCGATGAGCGCCATGCTGCCGCTGTTCCCGATCATGCTGGCGATCACCCTGCTCATCATCATCCTTCAGGTGCGCTCGAACGCCGCTATGGCCATGGTGTTCCTGACCGCGCCCCTGGGGCTGATCGGCGTGGTGCCCACCCTGTTGCTGTTCCAGCAGCCGTTCGGCATCAATGCGCTGGTCGGCCTGATAGCACTGGCCGGGATCCTGATGCGCAACACCCTGATCCTGATCGGGCAGATCGAGCACAACAAGCAGGAGGGACTGAACCCGTTCCGGTCGGTGGTCGAGGCCACAGTGCAGCGCGCCCGGCCGGTGATCCTGACCGCATTGGCGGCGATCCTGGCCTTCATTCCGCTGACCCAGTCGGTGTTCTGGGGGGCCTTGGCCTATACGCTGATCGGCGGCACCTTTGCCGGGACTGTGCTTACGTTGGTGTTTCTGCCGGCCATGTATTCCATCTGGTTCAGGATCAGGCCCGGCGACGGTGCCTGAGCTGCGTGTTATTCCGTTTACCTGTTTATTATTTACCGTTTTATTAAAGAGAGGTTGTTATGTCGAACTCAAAAGTTGTTGTTGTTACCGGTGTATCATCAGGTATCGGACGAGCCGCCGCAGTGAAGTTTGCCGCCCAGAGTTGCCGGGTATTCGGCACAGTGCGCAACAGGGCAACAGCACAGCCAATAGTCGGAGTTGAGCTGGTCGAGATGGATATCCGTGACGAAGCGTCGGTTCAAGATGGGATCCAGGCCATCATGGCTCAGGCCAAGCGTATCGACGTGCTGGTCAACAGTGCAGGCGTGACCCTGCTCGGCGCGACGGAAGAAACGTCGATTGCCGAAGCGGCATCGCTGTTCGATACCAACGTTTTTGGTATCTTGCGCACCACACAGGCGGTACTGCCGCACATGCGCGAGCAAGGTTCTGGTCGCATCGTCAACATCAGCTCGGTGCTGGGCTTTCTTCCGGCGCCGTACATGGGGCTCTATTCGGCGTCCAAGCATGCGGTGGAGGGACTGTCCGAGACCCTGGATCACGAGGTGCGCAAATTCGGTGTTCGTATAGCGCTGGTCGAACCTTCCTTCACCAACACCAACCTGGATATCAATGCGCCCCAGGCGGCCGCCAAGATCCCGGCCTACGACACCGAGCGCGGTGTCGTTTCCCAGGCCATTCAAAAAAATGTCCATAAAGCGCCGGATCCCGATGGGGTCGCCACCACCGTTGTCGATGCCGCTTTGGGGACGTGGAAAATGCGGCGCACGCCCAAAGGCGAGGCCTCCCTTCTGCGCAAACTGCGCCGCTTCATGCCCGCCGGCCCCGTCGATGCAGGCTTGAGAAAAACATTCGGACTCGCCTGAGATCCTCCCAGGTCGCGGCCAGGCTAGAGTGTAATAGGGGCTGGAGCGGAGGCCGCGATTACTTCGACCCAATCCAGTACCGGCCATCCGCCGGGGGCCGCGGGCGGCATTGAAGCCATTGTCACCATACGGACGCTGCGCGATCAGGTGGTTCCGTCCACACTGAACCTCATCAACCCATGCTTGACGTCAGCCAACTCCGGGGTGGGGCATCTTCCCGGTTGCAATCCGCTCAGGTGGAGCCTGGTACCGCCAGCCTGAACAGGGCAGGGGAGCTATTGGTCTATTACGGCCCCGCAGGATATTGCCATGTTACCGCTGAAGGATACCCAGGTGGACAAGGTGCTGGCCAAGAACTATGTGTTCAGGGTGGAGATCATCTAGCAGCAACGACTCCGGCATGGCGGTGGGCCAAGCCGGAGCCCGGCCGGTTTGGTATCTAGATAGGGACCCGAGGATAGGGCAACCAGAAGGAACGTGTGTGGCCCAAGCTGGAGTCGTTGGTGTTTCGTCAAGACCGATACCGGGGTGAACAACAGCCCGACGCTCATCATAAGAATCTCATTATGTTGCTTATTATTAGATGGTTTAATGCCGATAATGCAGTTTATCGGCATTTCCTTTTTTCAAAATGAAACGTCGGCGGATCCAGTTAGAGCGTTATGGTGAGTTTGCTTTTGCCCGGAGCGGGGAACAGGCCCCGCTGTCCGGGCTAGATGAACAACTATATTGTTGCGGGTCCGCTGATCAGTACGAATCCCCGCTGTCGGGTGCACCTTCCGGCGGCTGTGTCATCGGTGGCTCGCCCGGCCGTGCCTCCTCCGACTGGGTCATCGGATCCTCAACCGGCGGTTCTTCCGGTATCGACTCGAAGGCGGATAATTCGCTAAGGGACCGGTCTGCCGGTTCGAGTTCGATGAAGGATTCAGGCGTATAATCCTCCCGTGTTTCCAGTTCCTCCTGAGAGGAACCGATCTGCAAACGGTCTTCGTTCAGTTCCAGCTCGTCGACCAGCACTGCGACCTCCTTGGCACCGATGCCCAGTATGCCGCCCGACGAGATTACCACCTGGATATTGGCATCTTCCTTGCTGCGGACAATGGCTGTTACCTTACCGACCTTATGTCCCGTCGGATCCACAACGTCCATTTGTTTCAGTTCGGCTGGCGTCAGGTCGTAGACGGGGTTATCACCGGATACCAGCTGCGGCTCCTCGCTGTCCATCTCCGGAGATTGCTCAGCCGGAGCCTGGGCCGGCTCCATCGGGGTCAGGTCGTCGCTACCGGTACCGAGCTGCGGATCGGTCATCTGAACCGGTTCGGGATCGGTCGTATCGGCGGCCCAACCTGGCAGGGCCATAACGGAGGCCATAGCGGCAGCCAGCAGTGTGGTCTGAAATTGGCGTTTCATAGCATCCTCCTGGTGGGGTTGGTTTGTGTCACTGCCCAGGGCAGTCGACAGCCAAGGTTACTCGACTGGTATCAAGCGAAAATCGTACCAGCGGGCCAGGAATACGTACCGCCAAATCCAGAAATACTCTGGCGATCAATGTTTAATTAATTGATTATATTGGAATAACTTCTTTCATTCCGGATTGCTACGGGCAACGTTCGGCGGAACCTGGCCGGCGCCAACGGCTGTAGGGATCGCTGGAGAGACTGTCTCTCACTGGCGACAGAGCAGGGGCAGTAAAATCAATCAGTTGCTTCGGCTGTCTGTGAAATATAAGGAGAAAAAGTGAATCTCAAGCGGCTGCTGGGATCGTTGGAGAGGCTGTCTCTCACTGGCGACAGAACAAAGTCAGCAAAATCAATCAGTTGCCCCGGCAGCCTGATTTAATGTCTGCTTAAGGAGACACTTCAAGCATACAGTGCGATCCGCACCGGATGCAGATGGATGCTGCGCTGGAGTGTTGGGTCAACCATGGTCGAGAGTCTGGGCCTGGCCTTGGCGGTGGAGCCAGTGCGGCAACCAACGGGATTAGCGGCTATTGCCGTTTTCACGCCGGACTGCCGGGCCGGATGCGCGCGGTAGCAGGCACCGATGTTGGCCTGGAGTCCATCTTTTGGGACGTTATCAGGCTTAAATGCTGGCTCCAATTGGGATAAGCTTTTGCGTTCAATAAAAACAATACACGGAGATAAAAATGCACCCAATCATCGCCAAAACCTTTGGTGGGCTATCAATGGCTTACTATGTCAGGCAGTTCATTTTTGGTTTGATATTCCCAGCCATCATGATCTTTATGGGCTTCAACAGCGGAGCCGGAGTGTCCGCCGGGATGATCGCTTTGATGGTGGTCAGCTCGTTGCTGTATCCGTACTCCCGTTTTGCTTACGAGAGCATCATGGACTTCGTGATGGGAGATAATATGTTCGTCGTCAACGCCATCATGATGCTGTTCGTAAAACTGCTCACCATGATGTTGTGCTGGTTTTTTGCCATTTTCGTTGCGCCGCTGGGCTTGCTGTATTTGTACTTTCGGCACAGCCGGCTGGAACGGCAGTCGTGATCATCGAACAAGGCCGCCAGTGCGGCCTTTCCTTTCAAATACAATACTTCGCATAATGTATATTATGTTAAATAAGAAATTATAAGGTTCAGTACTCCCTGGTTCTACCGCCCGGTTTTAAAGATTTATCGGTACCGTTACTTGGCCCGCTGTGTCCAGTACCCTGCTCGGTTTCGTCATTCCCGGAGATCCTCAGCCGAGGCATCTGGCCAGTGTTCGATGGCATCGATGCCCTGATCATCTCCGTCAGTACGCAAAAGCTGTAGCCATAGGTCCCCGCCTGCTCAACCGACACCAGCTCCATGTCGATAAGCCGGAACGGCTTTTGCTCGCGGATGCACAACGCCAGGGTCAGCGCCGTGCCGCCGGTTGGCATGCCGCGGTAAAAAATGACGGTGCCATCGGCCTCCTGCAGGTTTCTGCGGGTCCGTTGCCGGTAGCCGCCGGCCAGTTCGATCAAGGGATAAGGTTCATCGAGGGAGCCTGAATATAACCGATACGAAGGCCGTTCGGGCCAAGGGCCACAAAGCGAAACGGTCGGCTGGCGTAACCCGGCGCCCGGAACTGGCTCTTTATCCGTGGTGGCAAACGAGGTCGAATACCGCAGAAAAACACCTATCACCGAGGAAAAACGCAATGTATGCACTGATGGATATCATGGTATCACCCGGCGGCGTGGGTATTTCCGTTTCCCCTTATGTGGCCATGTGCCAGAAAATTTTTGAAGAAGCAGGCCTCACCTACAGCATGCATGGCTACGGCACCAATGTGGAAGGCGAATGGGATGAGGTGATGGCGGCGGTCAAGCGCTGCCACGAGGTGCTGCACGATGCCGGCGCCGTGCGCATTACCAGCCATATCAAGCTGGGCACCCGCAACGACCGGGAGCAGACCATGGCCGACAAGGTCGCCAGCGTGCAACAAAAGCTGGGCGGCTAGCCAGGGCTTTCACCGGCTGCGGCGGGAAGCACCAATACACGACGCCTAGCCCGTCTTTAGCCCAGGTTCAGCGTCAGGCTGCCGTCCGACTGGAGGCAGAATGAAGTGCCGGTGCCTTTGCCTTCCCGGTTCATTCGCTGCGCCACCAGGCCGCGTCTTCGGGCTGGGCCCGGTACAGCCGGAACCGGTTCAGTTGCAGCGACACCAGCACCAGGCGCAGCGACTGCAAACGGCCGCTGTCCCGCTCCAGCACCGGAAAGAACATCACCACCAGAGCGGACCGGTACTGCATGGCTCCTTTCGGAAAAAGACGGGCCTTACTTCTCCAGTCTGGCAAGAAATGCGCCGGAGCCGTCATATATTTAACATAACATCATCGGTTGCGCATTTATGGCTTTCTTATCCGATAGCGGGTGCTACGGCCCCCGCCCGGCAGTTTCTCCAGGCAGCCCTTGCCGAGCAGATCGGCCAGGTGCCGGGTGGCGGTGGCCTTGCTGACCCTGGCCACCTTCTGATACTGGGCCGCGCTGATCCCCTGCTCGAAGCCCTTGTCACCGCCATCCAGCAACCGGTTCAGCACCTTGGCCTGCTCCGGCCCCAGGCCGGCGTCCTGGTAGTGCCGCCAGAAACGCCCCTTCACCAGGGTGCGTTCTATCTGCGCCAATGCCTGCTGCAGGGTGGCAGCCAGGGTATCCATAAACCACAGCAGCCAGGGGGTGATGTCCAGCCCTCCCCGCTGGGTCTGCTCCAGCGCCTGGTAGTAGTCGGCCCGACGTTCGAGAATGGCCACCGACATGGCATAGAGCCGGATGCCCTGGCTGTCGCCCTGGGCCAGGGCCATGTCGGTCAGGGCGCGGCTGATGCGGCCATTGCCGTCGTCGAAGGGATGCAGGGTCACCAGCCACAGGTGGCCGACGGCGGCACGGATGACGGGATCCAGGGTCGCGTCTTCCCGGCTCTGGTTGAACCAGTCGATAAAACGCGCCAGTTCCGGCTCAAGACCGGACCGCGGCGGGGCCTCGAAATGCACCCGGGGCCGGTCCAGCCGTCCGGACACCACCTGCATGGGCTCATCGCCGCGCAACTGGCCCGGCCGCACCCGGGCCGTGGTCCAGCCGCCTGCTTCCTCGGGAAACAGCCAGCGATGCCAGCGGAACAATCGTTCCAGATCCAGAACCGGCAGGGCCGTGTCGATGGCGTCCAGCATCATGGCCGCCACGCCTTCGGAGCGCTCGGAAACCGGATAGGGTTGTGTTTCGCTCACCCCCAGCCGGCGCGCCAGGGACGAACGGACCGAGGCCACGTTGAGCGCTTCGCTTTCGATGGCGGAAGAGGCCACTATGTTCGCCAGCAGGGTATCGAGGGGCCGCTCCCGGTCGGCACCGGTCGCCGCCGCCTTGCCGATAAGAATGCCCAGGGTCAGGCGCAATGCCCGCAGCCTGGGCTGCAGCTCGGCTTCCCGCCAGGTAAAGCGCGGCCAGTCCGGTTGCTGCCATATCCAGCGAGGTGTCGTCATTGGGGGCATCTCTCTCTGCTTGCCATGAGCCGATTAAACCTTATATTCGGCTCATATATCAAGCCGATTAAGTCCCCTATTCGGCTCACCCGTTTTGCCGCTGCCCTACCCTGGTGCCGCCGGTCCCGACCCGCTACCATGGCGGCATGACCGGCGGGATAACAAGGAAAACCATGGAGATTACCATCGCGGCCAGCAATGCCCTGGCCAAATGGCTACGGCTGGATCTGCTCCGTCTGCCCAGCCCGGACGGCAAGCGGATTGGCACCCAGCCGCTGACCACGGGCTTTAGTCGGGTATCCTGGCAATGCCATCTGGTGGAGCACGGCCGCCTGCCGCTTCGGCGCCACCATACGGTGATCGCGGTGGAAGCCCACAGCCGTTACGCCCTGCTGCTGCCCTTCGAGGCCCCGCCCGATCCGGCGGAGCTGGAGTCGATACTGCTGGAACGCTGGGGCAACGAGGCGCTGCATCTGGCCCTGGAAAGCGGTGCCGTCAGCGACGACGAGCTGCCGCTGATGGTGGAGCGTTTCTTCGGCGAAGCCTGGGAAATACACTGGGTCAACAACAGCGATCCCAGTATCAACGGCCATGTCACCGATGCCGCCCAGTGGCTGAAAAGTACCCTGGCCCATGAAGGAATGGATCATCTGGACGACAACCACTGCTACGGCCTGGGCCTGCATATCAATCAGCAGTACAAGCGGGTCGGTGGCAACCGGAGTCAACCCTTCCGGCCGGTGATCCGCCTGCTGGACGATGCCCTGTTCCGTTTCGGCCGGGGGCTGGCGGCGACCAGCTACCCCGACACCCCGGTGGGGGATTTCCCCTGCCCCTATTCGGACCGGCCGGCCCGCAACAATGTGGTACGGCTGGCCGATTTTCGACGCCGCGGTTAATGTCCGGGCAGGGTGCAGTAATCGGGAAAGTGCACCTGTCGCCAGAGGGCGTCGCACAGGGGGGCGGGATCCCGCCAGTCGCCGACCAACAGCCAGTCGACCAGGTGGTCCGCCACATCCGGATAGCGTACCGGCTCGGCGGCGGGCCGGGCCAGCCAGGCGGCCACGACGCTTTTTTCCAGCCGCCGCATCTGGCTCCCCAGGTTCAGCCGCTCCAGGGCCAGCGCATTGGACAACTGTTCGAACTGCCCCCCGACCGGTTTGACCAACAGTTTCTTGCCCAGGCTCAGAGCCTCCGAAGACAGTTCGAAGCCGCCGTTGGCGATAACGCCGGCGGCGTCGGCCAGATCCCGCTGGAATCCCGGGCGCGATGGCGCACGCCAGTGCAAATGACCCTGATCCCGGTGCTCGGCCCGGGGGTGATAGCAGTAGAAGTGGATATCGCCGAAGCCCTCGAGCAGGGCCGCGATATCACCCTGCTCCTCGAACGGCAGGTACACCAGCACCTTGTCGGGCCGGATGGCGGTGGCCGGCGGGGCCGGCTCTATCAGCGGCGGCAGCACCTTTTGCCCGAAATGGTGCCAGTGCAGGCCCAACTGGCAGCCGGCGGGCGCGAAATGGCGGACAAGCCGGCGATTCAGCCAGCTTTCCCCCTGTTTGGGGATGGCGCTCAGAAAGGCGGCCTGGTGGCTGATGCCCACGCAGGGCACCCCTGCCCTTCGGGCGGCCCAGGCGGTCACCGGCTCGAAGTCGGTCAGTACCAGATCGTAGTCCTTTACCGGCAGCGCGCGGATATCCCCCAGCAGTTGCAGCGGGCGGCACCGGCCCAGGCTGGCCAGGGGGGCTATGCGTCCCCGGCGGGTTGCGAAGGTGACTCCGGTGCGGCTCTGGTAGTGGCCGAATTCCGCCATGTCGAAATAGTCTTCCGGCGGGCGGCCGCTGAACAGAAAGTCCACCCCCAGCCCGCGCCGGTGCAGCGCCGCGCCCATGGCCCTGGCTCGGGTGATATGGCCGTTGCCGGTCCCCTGTACTCCGTAAAGAATGCGCATTGAACTCCTTGTTTAAAAGACCAACACCGCCACCAGGCCGCCCAATAGCAGGCCGGCGAGGATGTCGGAGGGGAAATGGACCCCCAGCCAGACCCGGGACCAGCCTACCAGCAGCGCCCAGGGCAGTACCGGCCAGACGGCGGCGCCGAAATGCAGCAGGGTCAGGGTGGCCACCAGCATGGCGGCGGCGGTATGGCCCGACGGCAGGCTGAAGCGGTCGGAGGGCGCGATATAGGCCCGGGCGTCCGGCAGGGCCAGCGCCGGCCGGCGCCGCCGGCAGCCGTTTTTCAGGGTGAGGTAGAGCGGCAGCTCCAGGGCGAAGGCCAGCAACAGATCCGCCACATAGGCCTGCAAGGGGGCCTCCTGGCTCAGCCAGAAAAACAGCCCCAGCAACACATAGGGCGGGCCGTCGCCGGTTCGCGAAATCCAGCGGGCCAGCCAGGCCCGTTGCTGCCAGTAGCGGCTGGCCTGGGTTTTACGGAACAGCCGGTGATCGAGGCGGGTCAATGAATCCAGTACCATGGGCTTTCCTCCCTGCTCGGCCCATGGTCGAGGGTGAAGATGACGGGGTGGTGACCGGTGGATGACGATTACACGACAGCGAAGCACAGATTTTTACACAGAGACTCGACCTGCCGGCCGGCTCAAGTATACTGGCTGCAATTTACCTAAGTTGATGAGTTTTCGAGTGCAACCACTGAGTCCTGCCGAATTGAATCCTGCTTTCGCCCTGCCTGAGCTCACTACCCTGAATGCCGCCACTCCCCTGCCGTTCAGCGCGCTGCAAGCCCGGGCCGACTCTGCCTTCGCCACCCTGTCGGGGCTGAATGCCGCCAACCCGGTGCTGCTGCTGAACGGCTTCCCGGGGGTGGATTACGAAGAGCTGGTGCAGGATCTGGTCAGAAAACATGCCAATCATGCGGACCTGTTCGACCTCTGCTACGCGGAAAACCTGCACCACCCGCAAAAACCGATCTGGCTCAGGCTCAAGGCCGGTACCGGCATCGAGTTCTGCGAGCTGGTCGGCCAATTGCTGGAGCTGTCTTCCCGCCACCTGGAAGCGGAACATATTGTCGAGCGGATCCTGAGAAAGCAGGGCCAGGACGAAAAAATTGCCGATTACCTGTCGCTGCTGTCCCAGCATGTGGCCGCCGGCGAGGGCTTCAGCCACCCCATTCTTATCAACCTGATGGTGCACCGCCACGACAGCACCATTCCCATCGTCTATGCCCGCCAGTTCAGCCCCGAGCAGCTGTTCGGGGCTATCCACTTCCAGACCGAGCAGGGCTCGGTGTTCAGCCACCATCACCTGCTGGAGCCGGGCCTCATCCACCAGGCCAACGGCGGCTACCTGATAGTGCCGATCGAAGAGTTGCTGGATCAGCCCAACCTCTGGTTCCGCCTCAAGAATGCCCTGGTCACCCGCCGGGTGGAATGGAGCCGGCCGGCGGAAATGGCGGCCTTTTACTTTCAGCCCGAGCCACCGCCCCTGGACATCCACCTGATCCTGGTGGGGGATCGCATGGCCGTGGCCGAACTCTATATGCTGGACCGGGAGCTGGATACCCTCGCCTTCCTGCGGGCCGACATCATCCCGGAATGGGATGCCCAGCAGGATCTGCCCTCCTATATCGGTTTCCTGGCCCATCTGCGCCGCAAGCACGACCTGCTGGACATGGATGGAGGCGCCATGCTGCGCCTGTGCCGCTACGGCAGCCGGCTCACCGAACACCAGCACCGGTTGTCGCTGGTGGAAGCCCAACTGCTCGCCCTGATGCAGTTGGCCGATGTCATCGCCAAACGCGAACAGAGCGACCTCATTACCGAAGCCCATGTGATACTGGCCCAGCAGGAGCAGGATTATCGGCTGAGCTTCCTGGTGGAACACTCGGATTTGGGGGTGCGCGACGGCCAGTTCCTGTTGCAGACCCAGGGCCGGGAAATCGGTCAGATCAACGGCTTGTCGGTGATCCAGATAGTGGGCCATCCCTACGACTTCGGCGAGCCGGTGCGGCTAACCGCCACCGTGCACCTGGGAGACGGCGACATTTCCGACATCGAGCGCAAGGCGGAGCTGGCCGGCCATATTCATGCCAAGGCGATGATGATCATCCACGGCTACCTGGCCAACCTGTTTGGCTCCGAGCACCCCTCCCCGCTCTCCGCCAATCTGGTATTCGAACAGTCCTACCACGAAATCGACGGCGACAGCGCGTCCCTCGCCGGGCTGTGCGCCTTGCTCTCGGCCCTGGCCCGGGAGCCGATTTACCAGCACTTCGCCATTACCGGCGCGGTGGACCAGTTCGGCAACGTACAGCCGGTGGGCGGCGTCAACGAGAAGATCGAGGGCTTTTTCCGGCTGTGCCAGATCCAGGGGCTCAGCGGCGAGCAGGGCGTGCTGATCCCGGCCAGCAACCGGCTGCAGCTCAACCTGTCCGACGAGGTCTGTGCCGCCATCGCCGCCGGCCGGTTCCATATCTACCCGGTGGCCCATGTCGAGCAGGCCATAGAGCTGCTCACCGGCTGTCCGGCGGGGGATGTGGACAGGCCCGAGACCCTGTTCGGCCGTATCCGTGAACGACTGGACGAACTCAACGGCCATACCATGGAAAGCGGGTTTTTGCGGCGTTTGTTCCGCCGGAATTAGAGATCGGACTTGTCTGGCTAACAACTGTTCGCTAAAGTGACGCCAATTTTATAACTAGGCCATTGTGGTCTGCTCGAATCAGGAAGAGTGAAATGCCTTCACAGAAAGAACTGGGCAAGCACGCCTTTACCAAAGACGAACTGCTGGCCTGTAGCCGTGGTGAACTGTTCGGCCCGGGCAACAGCCAACTGCCCGCCCCCAACATGCTAATGATGGATCGGGTCGCCCACATCAGCGACGAGGGCGGCGAACACGGCAAGGGCGAGATCCTGGCCGAGCTGGATATCACCCCCGACCTGTGGTTCTTCGACTGTCATTTCCCCGGTGATCCCGTGATGCCCGGTTGCCTGGGGCTGGACGCCATGTGGCAGTTGGTCGGCTTTTTCCTGGGCTGGAAAGGCGGTCCGGGCAAGGGCCGTGCCCTGGGTGTGGGTGAAGTGAAGTTCACCGGCCAGATCCTGCCCACCGCCAAGAAAGTGACCTACAAGATCACCATGAAACGGGTGATCTGGCGCAAGCTGATCATGGGTATCGCCGACGGCATCGTGGAAGTGGATGGCCGGGTGATCTATGAAGCCAAGGATCTGAAGGTCGGTCTTTTCACCGATACCTCCAGCTTCTGAACAAACAACGGATACGTTAAGGCCCCGAATATCGGGGCCTTTTTTGTTGGAGGAGAAAACTGTTTACTTCATGAAGAGGCCAGAGCCTTTGTCTTCCATTGCGTCTCGCCAGCCCCCTAGCCAATAACCTTTGGCATCGAAATCGTTGTAGGGGCACTGCTCTTTAGAACGACCACTGACTCCAGCTTGGTAACCGCGGGTACGCGCTCTTTCCAAACGGTCACGTTTTTGTCTCTTCATAGGTATAACCCTCATTTAATCAACAAAAAGTGCACGGTGGCGTTGCGACCACCGCCCCCTATGAATAGTTGAGTAGAGAGGCAAGATCAAGAGTAATTTCTGATCATAGTCCAGTTTAGCGGATTAGCGACTGATATTTATGAAGTTTTGATGAAAGGGAAAAAGCCGGAAATGTGAGGTGGCTCACTGGTGCCGTGCTCCCGTCGCCGCTGGATGAAAATGCGGCCCCCGCCTGACCCCATGCCAAAACCAACGGCATAGCGCCTTGGGGAACCGCTTCAAAACAGGCGGCTTAGCCGGCCGCCATTTCCTCCAGCTCTTCCCAGCGGGCGAAAGCCAGTTCCAGTTCGGTTTCCGTCTCGGCCAGCTGCTGCAATTTGAGCTGGGTTTCGGTTTCCGCCCGGCTGAAAAAGTCCGGTGCGTTGATTTCTTCCTGCAGGGTGGCGATCTGCTGCTCCAGCTGCTCCAGGCGGACGGGCAGTCCGTCCAGCTCCTGCTGTAGTTTGTACGACAGCTTCTTGCCGGATTTGAGCGCAGGTTTCTCCGCCTTGGCAGCGGGCTTTTCCGTCTTCTCCCTGGCTGGCGCCGCCGCTTCGGCCTGGCGTGCCCGCTGGAACTGCATATCCTGGTAACCGCCGACATATTCACTGACTTTGCCTTCACCTTCGAACAGCCAGCAATGGGTGGCGGTGTTGTCGATAAAGTCCCGGTCGTGGCTGACCAGCAGCAGGGTGCCCTGATAGTCGGCGAGCAGTTCTTCCAGCAGCTCCAGGGTTTCCACGTCCAGATCGTTGGTCGGTTCATCCAGTACCAGCAGGTTGCTGGGCTTGAGGAACAGCCGGGCCAGCAGCAGCCGGTTTTTCTCTCCGCCGGACAGCGCCTTCACCGGGGTACGAGCACGTTTGGGTTCGAACAGGAAATCCTGCAGATACCCCAGCACATGGCGGCTGCGCCCGCCGACTTCCACTTCCTGCTTGCCGTCGGCCAGGTTGTCCATCACCGAGCGCTCCGGATCCAGCTGTTCCCGGTACTGATCGAAGTAGGCCGTGTCCAGCTTGGTGCCGCATTTAAGGCTGCCGTGCTGAGCCTCGAGCTTGCCGAGCAGCAGCTTGATCAGGGTACTCTTGCCGCAACCGTTGGGACCGACCAGGGCAATCTTGTCGCCGCGCTGCACCAGGGCGGAAAAGTCTTTAAGCAGCGGCTTGCCTTCGTAGGCGAAGCCCAACTGCTCGGCCTCGAACACGATTTTGCCGGAGCGGCGTACGTCGTCCAGGGTGACGCTGACCTTGCCCAGGCTTTCCCGGCGCTGGCTGCGCTCGTTGCGCAGTGCCTTCAGTGCCCGTACCCGGCCTTCGTTACGGGTGCGGCGGGCCTTGATGCCCTGGCGGATCCAGGCTTCTTCCTGGGCCAGGCGCTTGTCGAACAGGGCGTTCTGCTCCGCTTCTACCCGTAGCGCTTCTTCCTTGTTGGCCAGGTAGTCGTCGTAATTGCCCGGCCAGCTGGAGAGCTGGCCCCTGTCCAGATCCAGGATACGGGTGGCCATTTTGCGGATAAAGGCCCGATCGTGGCTGATAAAGACGATGGCGCCGCGAAAATCGATCAGGAAGCTTTCCAGCCAGGCGATGGCATCGATGTCCAGGTGGTTGGTGGGCTCGTCCAGCAGCAGGATGTCCGGATCGTTGGCCAGCGCCCGGGCCAGGGCCACCTTGCGCAGCCAGCCGCCGGACAGGTCGTTGAGCCGGGTGTCGCCGTTCAGGCCCAGCAGGGTCAGGCTCTGGTTGATACGGGTATCGAACTGCCAGCCGTTGGCGTGCTCCACCTGTTCCTGCAACCGCATCAGCTCGTTCATGGCCTTGTCGGAGCTGTCGTGGCTGACCCGCTCCAACTGATGGTGGTAGGCGGCCAGCAGCTCGCCGAGTTCCGCCAGACCACCGGCCACATAGTCGAACACGGTTTGATCGTCGTCGACCTTGGGGGGATCCTGCTCCAGGCGGGCGATATTGATGCCTTGCTGCAACTGACGGCGGCCGTCGTCCAGCTGAATGTCGCCCGCGATCACCTTCATCAGGGTCGACTTGCCGGCGCCGTTGCGGCCAACGATACAGAGCCGCTCACCGGCCTGAATATTCAATTCCACCCCGTCCAGCAAGGGGGCATCACCAAACGCCAGTTGGGCGTTTTGCAGGGTTAGCAAACTCATGATTCTACTCGGCTAAATTCGATGATATCGGCAGCGGTAAAGGGCCAGTCCAGCTCGGCACCGTCTTGCCGGTGCAATACCGGAATACGGACAGCATAGGCCGCCAGCCACTGTTCGTGGTCCATAATGTCTTTCTGCTCGGTGCCGTTGGCCAGGCCGGTTTGCTCCAGCAGGGCCCAGGCCTGTTCGCACAGGTGGCAACCGTTGGTGGAAAACAGCGTCATCATGCTTGCGGGCTCCAGCGGATTTCCCAGCAGTTGTGGATCTGCGGGTGGCGGGCAAAGTCCTTGGGCAGGCTGGCCTTGCTGATGTTGGTGGCGCTCAGGCCCAGCTCGGCCAGGGCATCCAGATCCATTTTGAAATTGCGCTTGTTGTTGGAGAAGATCAGCAGACCATCGGGGCGCAGCCGCTTGCTCAGCAGGTGCAGCAACTCGATATGATCGCGCTGTACGTCGAAGCTGTCCTCCATCCGCTTCGAATTGGAGAAGGTCGGCGGATCGACGAAGATCAGATCGTAATCGGCGCCGGACTGGCTGGTCCCGGCTTGACTCAGCCAGCTCAAGCAGTCGGCCTGGATGAACTGGTGCGCCCGCCCGCGCAGGCCATTGAGTTGCATATTGCGCTCGGCCCAGGCCAGATAGGTCCTGGACATGTCCACCGTGGTGGTGGATTTGGCGCCGCCCAGGCCGGCGTGCACGGTGGCGGTACCGGTATAGGCGAACAGGTTGAGAAAGTCCTTGCCCCGGGCCAGTTCCCCCAGCCGCTTGCGGATCGGCCTGTGATCCAGAAAGAGTCCGGTATCCAGATAATCGTACAGGTTCACCAACAAGCGGGCGTTATGCTCCTGCACTTCCATCCATTGTTCGCGCCGATCCAGCTTTTCATACTGTTCCTTGCCCTGCTGGCGCGAGCGGACTTTCAATACCACCTTGCCGCCGCCGACACCGGTCACCGCCATGGTGGCCTGCACCAGATCGAAAAAGCGGGCGCGAGCCTTGTGTTCGGGAATGGTCTTGGGGGCAGCATATTCCTGGATTACCAGGTGATCCCGGTAACGGTCGATGGCGGCGTTGTACTCGGGCAGGTCGGCATCGTACAGCCGGTAGCAGTCGATCTGTTCGCTTCTGGCCCACTTTTCCAGCGCCTTGATGTTCTTGCTCAGACGGTTGGCAAAGTCTTCCGCCAACGGGCGGGCGGCCCTGGCATCTTCGGCGATGCGGTAGTTGCGCAGTTCACAGGCCAGGGCGCCGTTGAACAGCTTGTAGGTTTTTTCGTGCCGCAACCGCAGGCAGCTCAGCAGCTCGGGCGAGCTGGAAATCAGGCTCACCTGCCAGCCCTTGAACTGGTCACGCAGTGTGTCACCCAGACGCTGATGCAACCCTAATAAGGAGGGAAATTCGCTCAGGCGCTCACCGTAAGGCGGGTTGGAGATCAGCCAGCCCGGCTGTTCGGCGGGATTGGTCAGCGTTTCGGCGCTGCCCTGCTCGAACTGGATAAGCGGCCCGATGCCGGCCGCCTCGGCGTTGTCACGAGCAAACCCCAGTACTCGCTGGTCCTGGTCGAAGCCATATAAATGCGGTATCGCCTGTTTCAGCCCCCGGGTCGCGCGCACCGTGGCTTCGGCCTTGACTTGCTGCCACAGGGCATCGTCATGGCCGGACCAGGCCATAAAGCCAAAGCGCGGGCGCAGCAAACCCGGGGCCTGATCGGCGGCCATCAGCGCCGCTTCTATTAATAGCGTGCCGGAACCGCACATGGGATCGACCAATGGGGAGCTTTTATCCCAGCCGCTGCGCAGCAGGATGGCCGCGGCCAGATTTTCCTTGAGCGGCGCCTCCCCGGCCTGCTGGCGATAGCCTCGCTGGTGCAGGGCCGGGCCGGACAGGTCCAGGGTGATACTGAGCTGATTGCGCTTGAGGTGAGCCAGGATACGGATATCCGGTGCCCGCTTGTCGACGCTCGGTCGCTCGCCTCGCCGCTTGGTGAGCCGGTCGACGATGGCGTCCTTGATCTTGAGCGCACCGTATTGGGTATTGGTGATGGCATTGTTGCCGCCGGAGAAGTCCACCGCAAAGGTCTGGCCCGGTTGAATATGCTGCTCCCACTCGATATTGGCCGCCCCCAGGTAGAGGTCCATGTCGTCGCGCATGGCGAAGTCGGCCAGTTGCAGCATGATGCGCGAGGCCAGCCGGGACCACATACAGGCACGATAGGCGGTGGCCAGTTCACCCTTGAAGGCCACGCCGGCCACGGTTTCCTGAAGCTCGGTGGCTCCCAGATTGTGCAGTTCGTCGGTGAGTAAGGATTCCAGGCCCTTGGGGCAGGTAGCAAAAAACGGCAGCATAGTCAGGCTTGTCTGATAAAAGAAGGCGGTATTATACCTTAAACCTTGGTCGGTCTGTAAAAATTGCCGCCAGGTTGCGTGGAAGATAGACATATAGCGGCATTATTACGCAACCGGAATAAAGTCCTGGCAAAGCCCTTGCGTTCAGTGATGCAGATCACTAGTATACGCAGCCTGAGGACGCGGGATGGAGCAGCCTGGTAGCTCGTCGGGCTCATAACCCGAAGGTCGTCGGTTCAAATCCGGCTCCCGCAACCAGTTCTCGGAAAGCAATACCAGTAAGGTGTAATACGTCAAGTATCGGACGCGGGATGGAGCAGCCTGGTAGCTCGTCGGGCTCATAACCCGAAGGTCGTCGGTTCAAATCCGGCTCCCGCAACCAACTTGATGAAGAACACGGCAATACGTCAAGTATCGGACGCGGGATGGAGCAGCCTGGTAGCTCGTCGGGCTCATAACCCGAAGGTCGTCGGTTCAAATCCGGCTCCCGCAACCAACTTGATGAAGAACACGGCAATACGTCAAGTATCGGACGCGGGATGGAGCAGCCTGGTAGCTCGTCGGGCTCATAACCCGAAGGTCGTCGGTTCAAATCCGGCTCCCGCAACCAACTTGATGAAGAACACGGCAATACGTCAAGTATCGGACGCGGGATGGAGCAGCCTGGTAGCTCGTCGGGCTCATAACCCGAAGGTCGTCGGTTCAAATCCGGCTCCCGCAACCAACTTGATGAAGAACACGGCAATACGTCAAGTATCGGACGCGGGATGGAGCAGCCTGGTAGCTCGTCGGGCTCATAACCCGAAGGTCGTCGGTTCAAATCCGGCTCCCGCAACCAACTTAGCGAACGGCACAATTGCAATACCCTCCCCTGTTTTACCGGATTGATTCGCACCCATTTTTTTGGCTGTTTTTGGCGGCTACCCTACCCTTCTGATATCTTTTTCCTGACTGACTTCTTCAAGACTGATAATTCGATCGTTCATTACTTTGATGGCACCGAAGGTTGGCA
The DNA here is from genome assembly GCF_041950555.1 of Zobellella sp. DQSA1. Lineage (GTDB taxonomy): Bacteria > Pseudomonadota > Gammaproteobacteria > Enterobacterales > Aeromonadaceae > Oceanimonas. The sequence continues at coordinate 2,066,216 of NZ_CP169531.1, read as the reverse complement.
ACTGTTTGCTGTCATTCAACAGCACCGGCGCCGACAGTGAAATACATACCGATGCGGAAGCAGAAGTTTCCACCGTCATCATGGTCAGACGTTCGCCGAGGACATCGAGCCCTATCAGCTCGCCCAGCTGGGGATGGTGATAATCCGCCTGCTGAGTGAAAAACCAGCTCTGTGGCATTAATGGCTTATAAAAGCGGGTTACGGCAACCCCGTTCAGGGCAGCCTGAACCCGCTGGGCAGGTGCGGAAACAGTACTCAGCTTATCGATAAAGCTATAGTAAAGGCCGGTATCCTCCACCGAAAAACACTGGTTCATGCCTTCGGGGCATACCAGCTGTTTTTGCAGATAAGGGGTGGCGAATAACATTTCCTCCCCTAAATCCAGCATCAGGCGCCGCTCTTCTCCGAGAAACCAGCGCCAGCTGTCGTTTGGTTGTAGCAGCATCCGGATTACACCTTGTGAAAAAAAAGTTTATCCCCCAACACTCTAATATATATTGTATTTTAGTGCCGGGGGCAAACTTTCATTGACAAGGTACAATTAAAGATGCTTTGCCAGACGATGGATCAAGCCCGGCCCGTGATAGATAAAGCCGGAATAAACCTGTACCAGACTGGCCCCGGCGGCCATTTTTTCCCGGGCCGAGGTCAGCGAGTCGACTCCCCCCACCCCGATAATGGGCAGGCGACCATTCAGGCGGCGGGCCAGCTCGGCAATCACCTGGGTGCTCTTGGCCTGGACCGGTCGGCCGCTCAGCCCCCCCGCCTCGTAGGCATGGGGAAGATCGAAGATCAAGGAACGATCCAGCGTGGTATTGGTGGCGATGACGCCGTCTATTTCAAAGCGCACCAGGCTGTCGGCAATCTGTTCTATTTCCTCCGGTGTCAGATCCGGCGCGATCTTGACCAGCAGCGGCACCTGTTTATGATGCTGCTCGGCTAATTGCCGTTGCTTTTGTTTGAGCGAAGACAACAAATCATCGAGGGCATCGCCATACTGCAAGGAACGGAGATCCGGTGTATTGGGCGAGGAAATATTGACCGCGATATAGCCGGCATGGGCATAGGCTCTTTCCATGCAGAACAGATAATCATCCTTGCCCTGCTCAATGGGAGTGTCTTTGTTTTTGCCGATATTAATACCCAACACACCCTGGTAACGGGATTGCTTCACGTTTTCGATTAAGTAATCGATACCCTTATTGTTGAACCCCATGCGATTGATAATGCCTTCCGCCGGTTTTACCCGGAACAGCCGGGGTTTTTCGTTACCCTCCTGGGGGCGCGGAGTCACGGTGCCCACCTCGATAAAACCGAATCCCATGGCGGCGAAAGCGTCGATGCATTCGCCGTTTTTATCCAGGCCCGCCGCCAGCCCCACCGGATTGGTAAAAGTCAGGCCCATCAGTTGAACCGGGTTCTGGATCAATGGCCGGCGGTACAGGGTCGCCAGCGGGGTATGCTGGGTCTTGGCCAACCCCTTGATGGTCAATTCATGGGCATGCTCGGGGTCGCATTGAAAAAGCAGGGATTTAGCCAGTGAATACACGTTGTTTTCCTCATAAAAAAACCCCGGTCATGGCCGGGGCTTTTGCGTTGTACACCGTTATACGGCATTCATACAGTTGAGATGAAGCAGGTTCAGCTCGCGCAGGGCGACCGAGAACTTGGCGAATTCATGACTGCCGGAGGTCTTGAAATCGGCCAACAGGTGACGCCAGCGATTCAGCAGCTGCTCATGCTCATTAAGCCACTGGTCGAGCATACTAGCGCATTCATCCTGCGCTTTACAGTTTTTCAGCACGACCGAGGTCAGGCTGCGTTGCTGGTAATCCAGATCCTCGCGGAAAGCCGCACGGGCCAGGGCCTGCCAGTGGTTACCCACCGCCTGCTGGTTGATCTGATCCAGGAACCAGTGCAGCTCCAGCTCGGCACCGAGGTGGAAATACAGCTCGGCCACCACCCGGATGTCCCGTTCTTGCTCGGCGGCCACCTGGGCCAGGTCCAGCGCGGAGAACAGGCTGCTCATGTGGGACACTCGCTGTGCCACCGAGCGCGGAATCCCCTGCTCTTCCAGGCGGGCAACCGCGGCCTGATGCTCGCTCACTTCCGCCTCGATCATCACGGTATAGAGGTGCTCCGCCAGGGTGGTGTAAGCCGGCTTGAACTGGGCAATGGTTTCCTCGATACCCAGGTTGCGGTTGCGGCTGCGCAGGAACCAGCGAGTGGCCCGGCGTACCATGCGCCGTACCTGGTAGAACATATCGAGTTGAGCCTCGGCCGGCACCTGGTTGTCCAGGGCCTCGATGTCTCGCAGCAGCTCGTCCATGCCGAGCACTTCCCGGGCAATCATGAAACTGATGGCGATGTCGCTCATGCTGGCGCCGGTCTCATCCTGCATCCGGTTGGCGAAGTTGAAGCCCATGTCGTTGACCATGATGTTGGCTAGGCGAGTGGCGATGATCTCGCCCCGCAGCGGATGGTCCATCAGGGCCTCACCGAACCGTTCCACCAGCTGGGCCGGCATGCTGGTCGGCAGCAGGCGGGCGATATAGGCATTGTCGGTCAGCTCGGGCACATTGAGCAGCTCTTTCAGCACCATCTTGCCGTAAGCCACCAGGATGGCCAGTTCGGGACGGGTCAGGCCCTTGCCGGCGGCCATGCGTTCGGCCAGCTCTTCGTCGTTGGGCAGATATTCCAGGTTTCGGTCGAGCTTGCCGTCCCGCTCCAGCCATTGCATAAAGCGCTGATGTTCCTTGAGCGGGCTGGCACCACGGTGCTCGGTAATGGAGATGGTCTGGGACTGACGATAGGCGTTGGTCAGCACGATGCCGGCCACGTCCTGAGTCATGTCGTACAGCATCTGATCCCGATGTTTCTTGGTCAGCTCGCCCTTGTCGACCAGGGCGTTGAGCAGGATCTTGATGTTGACCTCGTTGTCGGAGCAATCCACTCCACCCACGTTGTCGGTAAAATCGGTGTTGATCCGGCCGCCACGGTTGGCATATTCGATCCGGCCCAACTGGGTACAGCCCAGGTTGCCGCCCTCGCCCACGATCCGGGCGCGTACCTCTTCGCCGTTGAGCCGTACCGCATCGTTGGCGCGATCGCCCACGTCGGCGTCGGTTTCCCGGCGTGATTTGATATAGGTGCCGATACCGCCGTTCCACAGCAGATCCACCTCGGCCATCAGCAGGTGACGGATCACCTCGGTCGGGGTCAGGCTGGCCTTCTGGGTGCCCAGCAGTTTTTTCATCTGCGGGCTCAGCTTGATGGACTTGGCCGAGCGCAGGAAGATACCGCCGCCTTCGGAGATCAGGGAAGCGTCGTAGTCTTCCCAGCTCGATCCGGGCAGGTGGAACAGACGCTCACGCTCCTTGAAGGTGCTGGCGGCGTCCGGTTCGGGATCGATAAAGATATGCAGGTGGTTGAAGGCGCCCACCAGGCGGGTATGGGGTGACAGCAGCATGCCGTTGCCGAATACGTCGCCGGCCATGTCGCCGACGCCGACGCAGGTAAAGTCGGTTTGCTGGCAGTCGATGCCGATTTCACGGAAGTGGCGCTTCACCGATTCCCAGGCGCCGCGGGCGGTGATGCCCATTTTCTTGTGATCGTAGCCCACCGAGCCGCCGGAGGCGAAGGCATCACCCAGCCAGTGGCCGTATTCGGCGCTGATTTCGTTGGCGATATCGGAGAAGGTGGCCGTGCCCTTGTCGGCCGCTACCACCAGGTAGTAATCGTCTTCATCGTGGCGCACCACGCTTTTCGGCGGTATCACCTCGCCCTGGATGATATTGTCGGTCACGTCCAGCAGGCCGCGGATGAACAGGCGGTAGCAGGCCTGCCCTTCTTTCAGGAAGGCCGCGCGGTCGCCTGTCGGCAGCTGTTTGCACACGAAACCGCCCTTGGCACCCACCGGCACGATCACGGTGTTCTTCACCTGTTGGGCCTTGACCAGACCGAGTACCTCGGTACGGAAATCTTCCCGACGGTCGGACCAGCGCAGGCCGCCGCGGGCAACCTTGCCCCAGCGCAGGTGCACCCCTTCCACTCGCGGCGAGTACACGAAAATCTCGAACTTGGGCAGGGGCTGCGGCATCTCGCTGATGGATTCCGGCGCCATCTTGAAGGAGATATAAGGCTTGTCACTGCCGTCTGCCGCCGGCTGGTAGAAGTTGGTCCGCAGGGTGGCCTCAATCATTTCCATATAACGGCGGATGATACGGTCGTCATCCAGGTTGGCGACCTTGTCCAGCCCTTCGATCAGTTGCTGATGCAGTTTCTGGATCTGCTTGGGATCCTGCTTGAGTTTGGGTGACAGGCGGCGTTGGAACAGGGTGAACAGCAGCCCGGCCAGTTCCGGATAACGGGACAGGGTTTCTTCAATATAGCTCTGGCTGAAGCTGACTCCGGTCTGGCGCATGTACTTGGCATAGGCGCGCAGCACGCTGACCTCACGACCGGAAAGGCCGGCCGCCAGTACCAGGCGGTTGAAGCCGTCACTTTCCAGTTCGTTGCTCCATACCTGGGCAAAGGCTTTCTGGAATCGCTCCTGGCTGGCATCCAGATCGAGCGGACCACCGGTGTAGAGCATGGAAAAATCGAGGATCCAGAAAGTTTCACCGGCGCAGTCTATTTCATAGGGAGTCTCACCAATAACTCGCAGCCCCATGTTTTCCAGCATGGGCAGCACGTCGGACAGGTGGATGGGCTCGGCACGATGGTAGAGTTTGAGGCGTACCCGGTTTGAATCGCGCTCTTCTTCCTGGGCACGGTAGAACAGCATGCCCAGCTTATGATTGTCGTTCAGCGCTTCCAGTTTCTCGATGTCGGCCACCGCCGAACCCGGCATCACTTCTTCGGTATAAGAACGCGGGAAGGCGTTGCGGTATTTGTTTTTCAGCCGGTTACCCTCGGCCTCGCCGAAGCTGGCGGACAGGGCCTGCTCGAGTTTATCTTCCCAGCTGCGGGCGGCTTCAATCAGGTTTGCCTGGATTTCGTTCACATCAATATCCATAGAGTTATTCTGCACCCGGATCAGATAATGGGTGCGGGCCAGTACGCCTTCGGAGAAATAGGTGGTGAACTCTACTTCCTCTTCCGAGCCGAAATAACGCTGGAAGATATGCTGGGTCTTTTCCCGCAGGGCGGTGTTGTAACGTTCCTTGGTGACGTACACCATGCAGGAAAAGAAGCGGCCGAACAGATCCCGCCGCACGAACAGCCGGGTCATGTCCCGTTCCTGCATGGCGAGCACGCCCATGCCGATATCGAGCAGCTCTTTCTCGGTCGCCTGGATTAACTCATCCCGTGGGTAGGTTTCCAGAATATTGAGCAACGCCTTGTAGGCATGGGAGCCACGCTCGAGGCCGGACGCGTCGATGATGCGCTTGAGCTTGGCGCCAATCAGCGGTATCTGCATGGCGCTGGTGTTGTAGATGCTGGAAGCATAGAGGCCGATAAAACGGTCTTCACCGATGACCTTGCCTTTATTATCGAAACGTTTGACGCCGATGTAGTCGATATAGGCCGGTCTGTGCACCCGGGACTTGTGATTGGTTTTGGTCAGTACCAGAATATCCTTGCTGAGCGCGGCCTCCCGGGCGGTGGCGGTCAGGCTGCTGAGCCTGAGGCCGTCGGTCTGCTGGGCCTTGCGCATCAATCCCAGGCTGGATTCGAGTTCGGGCACCAGCTCGTAGTCGCCTTCGATGGCGGATACGTTGTAACGGCGGTAGCCCATCAGGGTGAAGTTGTGATCCGCTACCCAACTGAGGAAGGCCAGCGTTTCTTTCAGATCATCCGGGTTGGCTTCCTTCGCTTGCTTGGGCAGGCTCTTGATGATGTCACCGAGCCGGTTCACCATCGGTTGCCAGTCGACCACCGCCATCGTGACTTCTTCTACCACCGACAGCAGTTCATCGCGCAACTGTTCCCTGGCTTCGGCCTGGGGCTGGCGATCGATTTCGATCAGGAAAGCGGTTTCCACACGGTTTTGCTGTTCCTGCTCCTGGCGGCCGAGGATCCGCTGCAGTTTTCCCTGCTCATTACGGATCAGGTGCATGGGCTGGTGTAGCATCAGGTGCGAGGTAATACCCAGCCGGGTCAGCGCCATGCGAATGGAGTCCACCAGAAAAGGGGCGTCCTTGATAATCAGCTCGACAATGGTATGAGGAGACTGCCAGCCATGGCGAGAGAGCTCGGGATTGTATACCCGAACATAGGGCGTTTGATCGACGCGGTTTTCAAACGCGTTCCACAGGCTGATGGCGGCACCATACAAGTCACTGTCATTACGGTGGTTCAGGTCATCGTGGGTCATACTGCCGTAGAGCTTGCTGACGAAAGTATTCACCAGTGGTGCGGTATGATCGGCAAATTTGTCTTCTACCAATTGATTGACGTTTTCAAGCAAAACGGATGTTGCTGCGTCTTTGAATGTCATGGCGTAGTGTTCCTCGGGTACAGGCAATAACCATGGGGAGTGGAGCCCCAACGGGACCGGCCCAGTTTAAGCCTGGCCTATCTGGAATGCGAGCGAAGCAGTTAAAAAAGGTCTGAAAATATCGACCAGGTCACTTGTGAGCGGAATATATACAATGCATGAAAATACTTTCACAACAGAATCCGCTAAAGGTAAATGAATTGTTTCAATCTAATTTTGAATAGTTAGGCGGAGAGCTTATTAATTATCAGCAATTGCCGAGTAAATAGGATAAAAAGCCCGCATCCAGGGCTTTTTATATGCAATGGCATGGGTACTTATGGCAGCCGGCTCAACCGGTGCAGTTGGTTTTGATCATTCAGTTCGATTTCGAAATAACCGTTCAAACCGTCGTGTCCCACGAAGCTGCGAAAATGATGCAAGGCCACCTGCAGCCGCAGCCCTTGCTCGGTATTGACCGACAGGGCGGCGATCTGCCCCTGGTAATAACGCAGCAGTTGCGCCTTGGAAATAGCCAGACGAAAGCGCAACCGTTGCATCAGGCCAGGGCCTTGCTTATCTTTTCAAACAGATCCCGGGACAGCTCCGGCAAGGCCATCAGCCGTTGCAGCCGGGACCTGATCATGCCCTGCCGGGTATCATCCAGCCGTGCAAACTGGATGAGCGGAGTGACCAGCCGCGATGCCACCTGGGGATTGCTGTGGTTGAGCTGCTCCAGCACCGATACCAGCAGATCATAACCGGCCCCGTCGCGGCGATGGAACTGTACCGGGTTGGCACTGGCGAAAGCCCCGATCAGGGCTCGCACCCGGTTGGGATTGCTCAAGCTGAAGGTCGGGTGCCGCATCAGGTCTTTTACCCGTTCGAGCGTCCCCTCTCCCGGCGCAGTGGCCTGCAGCCGGAACCAGTTGTCCAGTACCAACCCATCATGGCGCCATTTGTTTTCAAAATCGGCCAGCATGGCCTTCCCGCAGTCCAGCCCGGCCCGCACCGCCCCTTTCATGGCCGCCAGCGTATCGGTCATATTGTCGGCCTGCTGATACTGCTGTTGTACCAGGGTCTCGTCCCCGGTCAGCGCCAGATAGCCCAGGGCCACGTGCTTCAGGGCACGGCGGGCCATGTCCTGATGCTCGATGCGATATGCGGGGGTCAGGTTGTCCTCGTAGGCCTGTTGCCACAGGGGATGAAGCGCTTCGGCCAGCCCCTGTTGCAGGCTGTCATGCACCCGGGCCAGCCGATCGATATCGACCTGCTCGAACAACTCCAGCAGGCTGCCCAGATCGGGCAGGGTCAGCATTTCGGCCTTCAATGCCCGGTCCAGCGCGGCATCTTCCAGGATAGAACGAAACACCTCTACCAGAGCGCGAGGCAGCGTCGGTGTGTCTGGGCATTGCGTCGTCCGGGCCAGGTTTGCCAGGACGGTCTTGTTGATCAGCATCTGTACCGCATCCCAGCGGACGAACTCATCGAGGCAGCAACGCGCGAGCAATGCCAATTGCTCATCGGTGTAGCCGTAGTTCAGCTTGACCGGGGCGGAAAACCCCTGCAGCAGGGCCGGGGTCGGCCGGGAGGGAACCTGGTCGAATACAAACTGCTGCTCCGCCTCCATAACATCCAGTACCGGCCCCACCGAGCAACCTTCGGCCATTAGCGTGAGCGGTTCGCCCTGGGCGGTGTACAACGCCAGGCTGAGCGGAATATGCAGCGGCAGTTTTTCCTGCTGATCCAGGGTGGACGGGGTATGCTGGCGCACGGTCAGGGTATAGCGCTCCCGGGTGGCGTCATAGTCGTCGGTTACCGTCAGCACCGGGGTGCCTGACTGGCTGTACCAGCGTTTGAAGCGGGTCAGATCCCGTCCGCTGGCCTCGCTCATGGCCGCCACGAAATCATCGCAGGTGGCGGCCTCGCCATCGTGACGCTGCAGGTACAGGGCCAGTCCGCGCTGGAAAGCCTGCTCCCCCAGCAGGGTATGCAACATGCGGATCACTTCCGAGCCCTTTTCGTACACGGTGAGGGTATAGAAGTTGTTCATCTCGATCACCGCATCCGGGCGGATGGGATGGGCCATGGGGCCGGCATCTTCGGCAAATTGCGGGCCACGAATGATACGCACGTTGCGGATGCGGTTGACCGTGCGCGACCCCAGATCCGAAGAAAACTCCTGATCACGGAATACCGTCAGCCCTTCCTTCAGGGACAGCTGGAACCAGTCGCGGCAGGTAACCCTGTTACCGGTCCAGTTATGGAAGTATTCATGCCCGATCACCCGTTCGATATCCAGGTAATCGTTATCGGTGGCGGTGTGCGCATCGGCCAGCACGAACTTGGCGTTGAAGACGTTCAGGCCCTTGTTTTCCATGGCCCCCATGTTGAAGAAATCCACCGCCACTATCATGTAGACGTCGAGATCGTATTCCAGGTGGCAGCGCTGCTCATCCCAGGACATGGAAGCCTTGAGGCTATTCATGGCATGCCCGGCCCGATGCAGATTCCCCTTGTCTACATAGATCTCCAGTGCCACCTCCCTGCCGCTGTGAGTGGTGAAGCTGTCACGCAACACATCAAAGTCTCCCGCCACCAGAGCGAACAGGTAGGCCGGTTTGGGGAAAGGATCCTGCCATTGCACCCAGTGGCGACCATCGTCGAGCCTGCCCTGCCCCACCCGATTGCCGTTGGACAACAGATAGGGATAAATATCGGCATCGGCGGTGATGCGGGTACTGAAACGGGCCAGCACGTCGGGTCGGTCCAGATAGTAGGTGATGCGCCGAAAGCCCTGGGCTTCACACTGGGTACAAAAGGCATTGCCCGACTTGTACAGTCCTTCCAGTGCGGTATTGGCGGCCGGATTGATGCGGGTCCTGATGGTCAGCACGAATTCCTGCGGCACCTGGCTCAACACCAGCCCGCTCCCGGTTTGCTGGAACTGAGAGGTTTCCACCCCGTTGATGGCTACCTGCAGCAATTCGAGTTGCTCGCCGTCCAGCTCCAGGGGCTCGCTGTGCTCACCGTTGCGCCGGATACGGCTGATGGCGACCACCTCGGTGGCACTGTCGTGCAGTTGGACATCCAGATCCAGGGTGTCAATCCAGTAATGGGGTGGCTGATAATCTTCGCGATATTGCACTTGAGGTTTTGTTTGGGTCATAGCGGGGATCTCGTTAAAGTCATCTGAGGGGCTTTAATAAGAAAGCCCGGCGCCGGAAAACCGGGCCGGGCAGGCAGTCAGCCAAGCAGCTTGGCCAGATCGGCGGTAATGCGTGCCGCTTCTTTCAGGTAGCTGTCGTCGGGCTCGAAGTCACCTGGTGCGTTGTCGAGCGAGTCAACGGTATCCCTTCCTGCCCGGCGCAACCTGTCGTTCAGTCGTGCCAGGGATTTGGCATCCTGCTCATCCAGCTCGGCCTTGCGCTCGGCCAGATTGAGCGAAACCGCGCTTTTGTCTTTCAGCCTCTGGTATTCCTTGATGTCTTCAAAGATGTAGGTGAACTCCGGATCCTGCTCGATCCTGGACTGATGACGCTGACGGAGCTTGCCCAGCAGGGGCGTCAGATCATGGAGTCGGTCAAACTCGAGACTGGAGATTTGATCCCAGGGCAGCGCGTTTTTCTCCATGCTTTCACCGGTTCCCTCGGCTTCAATGGCGGTCGGGAACGGGATATCCGGTTTTACGCCCCTGTTCTGGGTACTGCCGCCGTTGATCCGGTAGAACTTGGCGATAGTGAACTGGACAAATCCCATGGGGTTTTCATACAGGTCGTAAATGCGTGACAGGCTGCGATGCTGTTGTACCGTACCTTTGCCGAAGGTATTCTCGCCCAGGATGACGGCCCGACCATAATCCTTCATGGCCGCGGCGAAGATCTCGGAGGCTGAGGCCGAATAACGATCGACCAATACCGCCATGGGACCATCGTAGGCCAACTGGTTGTCCTCATCGCCATTGACCGAGATCCGACCCAGGCCGTCGCGGATTTGCACCACGGGACCGCCCTGGATAAACAGCCCGGTGAGGGCCGAGGCTTCGGTCAGGGCGCCGCCGCCATTGGTCCGCAGATCGATCACCAGGCCCTTGATATTCTGCTGTTTGAGCTTGTCGATTTCCTTGGCCACATCCACGCTCAGGTTGACGTAGAAACTCGGAATACTGACCACTCCGATCGCCTCGCCGTCGACCTGCAGCACCTTGCCGCTGGCGGCCCTGTCTTCCAGCCGCACCGTATCGCGGATCAGCTCGATGATCCTCGGGGTGGTCGTGACCGCCTGGCCACGCTGGATCTGCAGCCAGACCTTGGTGCCTTTGCGGCCCTTGATCAGGTCCACGACTTCGTCCAGCCGCCAACCGATGACATCGGTGATCTGCTCGGCACTCTGGCCGACCCCGATGATACGATCATCGGGCTGCAGCTCGTTGGACTTGGCGGCCGGGCCGCCCGGCACCAGCGAGCGGATCACCGTGTAGTCGTCTTCGGCCTGCAGGACGGCACCGATGCCTTCGAGCGAGAGGTTCATCTCGGTTTCAAAGCGTTCGGCATTGCGCGGGCTGAGATAGCTGGTATGAGGCTCGATGGCACGGGCAAAGGCATTGGCAAAACTCTGAAATGCATCTTCGTTTTCGCTCTGAGCCAGGCGCTTGATGGCATTGTTGTAACGTTTGGCCAGCGTGTCCTTGATCTCATCCCAGTCCTTGTCGGCCAGGGCCAGACTCAGGGCGTCGAACTTGACCCGTTGACGCCACAGCTCGTCCAGTTCACGGCCATCCCTGGGCCAGTCGGCCTTGGTGCGATCGAACTGATATTGCTCGTCACCATCGAACGTCATCGGCGTGTCGAGCAATGACAGTGCATACGCCAAGCGTTCGTAGCGGCGTTGCAGGCTTTCGTTGTACATCTCGAAAGCCGTATCGAGGCGACCGGCCCTGAGCAAATCATCAAAGCTGTGACGGTGCCGTTCGAATTGGGCGATATCATCCCGGGTAAAGATGTTCTTGCCGAAGTCCAGGCTTTCGATAAAGCGATCGAAAATTTCCGCCGAAAAGGCATCATCCAGCTGAAACTGCTGATAATGGGAGCGGGTGAACAGCGCGGTAATCCGCTTGCTGGCGGCCGCATGCTGACTTTCCGGTGCTAAAACGGGAATCGCCGAGGCGTCGATGGCCGGAGGCACCGCCCAGGCTATCCCCGCAGCCATGATACCGGCGGCCACCAGAGACAAACGAATTCCGTGACTGGTCAAACCCTACTCCTTAGAGGATAAGATGATCAAACTTGACGCGCACCGACAGACCGGTTTTGAGCTCCACCTGGACATCGTCCCGGGTTACTTCTTTAATGGTAGCGGGAACCGGAGACTTGCCCAGCAATACTTTGACACTCTGTTCCACGGACAAGTTCGCCGGATCGACCTTGCGGGCCTTGGGGCGTGGTTTCTTGGCGGCGGGTTTCTCTTTTCGGGCACCGAAGACCTTGTCCTTGCTTTCCTTGAGCGCACCCTTGGCGTGATCAATATGCTCCTGGGTCAGCTCACCACAGGGGTTGCCATCCAGATCGACCCGGCTCATGCCGGCCTTGAGGCCATGCAGATAACGCCAACTGGAGGTGTACTGACGCAGAGCGGTACGCAGCAGCGTCTTGGACACCTTGGGATCTTCGGCCAGACGTTCGGCCAAATCCTGAAAAATGCCGATTTTCAGTGGCTTGGCTTCACCGGCCGCAACAAAGCACTGGGGGAAGTTCTCCGCCAGGTAGGCGATGACTTCTTTACTGTTTTTTAGTTTTTCCGAGTTTTCCATGAAATACCTTGGGTTAAGACCTAAGGGCGCACCGCCCATTGAAACAATCACATTATAAAGGGCACGCTGACAAAAGCGACCCCGGCGTTACAGCAAAGGCAGCACTGCGGCCACAAATAGCCTCAAACCAGCTTCATCCTCTTCATCGAAACGCCCGAACACCGGGCTGTCAATATCCAGTACGGCCCAGATGTCATCCCCCTGCCCCAGGGGCAGCACGATTTCCGCATTGCTGGCTCCATCACAGGCGATATGGCCGGCAAATTCATGTACATTGGCTACACGCTGCACTTCGGCTGTGGCTGCGGCGGTACCGCAGACGCCTTTACCCAGCGGAATGCGCACACAGGCCGGTTTGCCCTGGAAAGGTCCGAGCACCAGGGTCTCCTGCTCACGCAGATAGAAACCGACCCAGTTGATATCGTTCAGCGCCAGGTTGAGCAGAGCGGACAAATTGGCTAGCTTGGCAATGCGGTTGGATTCCCCTTCGCACAGAGCCAGTGCCTGCGCGGTGAGGCTTTGATAAAATGCAGATTTTTCAGACATAAAAGAGAAAACACCGTTTATTTTTGCCTAACTTACCTGCCCTTTCTCCAAATGAAAACCCGATGATGGTGATTGATGGATAAAAAAAACCTGAAGACCCCGGTTTTGCAGTGGCCGGACCTTATCCATATGATGAAGCGCCATCGCACCCTGTTGATTTATGCCCACCTGTTTGCCCTGATCGGCACCCTGCTGGCAGTACCGGTACCGCTGTTGATGCCGTTGCTGGTAGACGAGGTGCTACTGGACAGCCCCGGCACCCTGCTGGCCGGACTGGATCACTTGCTGCCAGCGGCCTGGCAACAGGGCGTCGGCTACATTCTGGCAATACTGGTGATCACCCTGGTGCTGCGTACCCTGGCGCTGGTGTTCAATATCATTCAAGGCAAGCAATTCGCCCGGGTGGCCAAACACCTGACCTTTCAGATCCGCCGTCGGCTGGCCCGGCAACTGATGAAAACGCCACTGCGTGCCTTTGAGTCCATTGGTGCCGGCAGTGTCAGCTCCCATTACGTCACCGATGTGGAAACCCTGGACAAATTTCTCGGTGAGACCCTGAGCCGGTTGCTGATCAGCTTGCTGAGCGTGGTGGGTACGGCGGTGGTACTGCTGCTGATCAACTGGCAGCTCGGGCTCTTTATTCTGCTGCTCAATCCGGTGGTGGTCTACTTCTCCAGCCGCCTGGGCGCCAAGGTCAAGTACCTCAAGCGTAACGAAAACAGCGCCTTTGAGGTGTTCCAGCAGGCGCTGGTGGAAACCCTGGACGGCATTCATGAGATCCGCTCGGCCAACCGGGAACGGCACTATCTGTTGCGGGTTATCGACAAGGCCCGGGGAGTAAGGGATACCGCCATCGACTATGCCTGGAAAAGCGAAGCGGCTGGACGGGCCAGTTTTCTGTTGTTCTTGTCCGGGGTGGAGCTGTTCCGGGCGGTCGGCATGATCATGGTGCTCTATACGGATCTGACCGTGGGCCAGATCTTTGCCGTGTTCAGTTACCTGTGGTTCATGATGGGGCCGGTGCAGGATCTGCTCAATATGCAGTATTCCTTTTATGCCGCCAGCGCGGCACTCAAACGTATCAACCGGATGCTGGCCCTGGGGGGAGAACCCGAATCCCATGGGCATGTCAATCCCTTCGAAGATGCGACTACCCTGCCGATAGAGGTCAAGGGACTCAGTTTTTCCTACAACGGCGAGCGCAAGGTGCTGGATGATGTCAGCCTGCATATCCGGGCCGGGGAAAAGGTGGCGTTGGTCGGGGTCAGCGGTGGCGGCAAATCGACGTTTATTCAGCTGCTGCTCGGCCTCTACCCGGCCGACAGTGGTGATATCCGCTTTGGTGGTGTCCCCAGCGGTGATATCGGTTTTGCCACCATCCGTGAACATGTCGCCACCGTGCTGCAACAACCGCTATTGTTCAACGATACCATCAGGGCCAATTTAAGCATGGGCGACCGACACGATGATACCGCCCTGTGGCAGGCGCTGCGGGTGGCGCAGCTGGACCAGGTGGTTGCCGCCATGGAGCAGGGGCTGGACACGGAAATCGGACGACGGGGCGTACGGCTGTCGGGCGGTCAGCAGCAACGCATGGCCATTGCCCGCATGGTGTTGAAGAACCCGGCCATCGTCATTCTGGATGAAGCCACCTCGGCGCTGGATACGGAAACCGAGCAGAAGCTGCACCAGGCGCTGGCGAGTTTTCTGCGGGGCCGCACGACGCTGATAGTGGCGCACCGGCTCAGTTCGGTGCGCCAGGCGGATCGGGTGCTGGTGTTTGAAGACGGAAAAATCAGCCAGTCCGGTACCCACCACGAACTGCTGGAGCGGCCCGGGCTGTACCGTACCCTGTATTACTGAACCTGTCCTCAGGCAACGACTTTGATCTCGGCGGTCGGCTTGGCCGCTTTTTTGGCTGGTGTTTTCTTGGGCCCGCTCAACCGGTCCTGATGTTGGGCCAGAAACAGGGCCAGAGCCTCACGATCTTCCTCGCCCAGGGCCACCGGGCCCGAAGCCAGCAGTGCGTCGAGGTGTTCGGCCAATTCAAGCAGGCGGTCGTAGGCATCCGCGTCTTTCTTATTGGTGAAGGTCATTTTTTCGATTCCGTTTCTGACTACCAGGTACTGTATCGTGACTGCCATAACTGACTCCCATATCTGTATATAAATACAGTAATATGATGCGGGGCCGGTTGCAAGTCCCTTCTGGGCGACAACCGGTATCGGGGCAGTAAAACGGCTCAATCATCGGGAACCGGGCAACTTTTTTGGCCTGCGGCTGGCAGGCTGTGGGATTCTGGCCAATAGTTTAGGTTGAAGCGCACCTTTGGTGCCTTCTCACTAGCGCACGGCTCAGCATATGAGCCATTCCCCTAGGCCAGGTACACGGATTTTGTACCTGGCTTTTTTTGGGGGCGGTGTCATGAAATCTGCCCTGCTCGAGAGGCTTCTGCCTGGCAGCAATGACCCCGGTTCGCGCCGAGGAAGATTATGTAAAATATGGCCAAATGAACAGAGGAGCTCGTTGGCTCCTCTGTCGTCCGGCCTTACTTGGGCGTATTTCTCAGCAAGGCTTCGATACTGCCGACGGCGCCGAGTACGCTGCTGGCTTCATAGGGCAGGAAGATGCGATCCCCCTGCTTGCCGATCTCGGGCAGGGTTTTCAGATATTCCAAGCCCAGCAGATAACCGATCACCAGCTGTGGATCCAGCTTTTCATTGCCGGCGGCGAGAACCTTGTCGATGGCCTGCCGTTGGCCCTCGGCCATCAGGATGGCCGCTTCTTTCTCCCCTTCCGCCACCAGGATGTTGGAGCGCTTCTCCCCTTCCGCCTTGGCGATGGCGGCTTCCCGTTCGCCGCTGGCCCGCAGCACCAGCGCCCGCCGTTCCCGCTCGGCGGCCATCTGTTTGCGCATGGCATCTTCCACCTCGGCGGGAATGGTGATGTCCTGGATCTCGACCCGTGTCACCTTGACTCCCCACTTGTTGCCGGCTTCGTCCATCACTATCTGCAGTTTGTCGTTGATTTCCTGGCGGGATTCGAACAGCTTGTCCAGCTCCATCTTGCCGACTTCCGAACGCAGTGACGTCTTGGCCAGGATCTCGATGGCCTGGATCAGGTTTTCGGTTTGGTAGACGGCCCGTTCCGGATCGATGACCTGAAAATAGAGGGCGCCATTGACGGTGACGCTGACATTGTCGGCGGTGATTACCGACTGGCCGGGGAAATCGAGCACGGTTTCACGCCGATCGATACGGGTTTCTTCCTGGACTATGGGGACATTCTCCCCACCGATGGCCTGGTAGCGCCGTACCTTGATCGAACGGGGCTTGTCCACGAAGGGGATGATCCAGTTGATTCCCGGGGCCAGGGTTTTCTGATAGCTGCCGAGACGTTCGATCACGACAGCTTCCGATTGCTGCACTATCATCAGGCCCTTGACGATCAGGGCCAGTATGACGACGGTAAAGACCAGGGCAATGATTAACATGGCATCCATTGGAGCTTCCTCTCTAATCAATGATGGCGGTGATGCCATCGAAACGGCGAATGCAGACTCGGGCGCCGGCGGTCAAGGGGGCCCCCGACTCGCTGCGGACCAGAAACAAATCGCCTTCAAGCTTTAACCGGAACTCACCGGAAGGCAATCGAACCAACTCTCCCTGCTGCCGGCGGCTCTCGCCGGCGAGGAAGCTGGTGCGCCGGGAAGGGGCATAACGGCGAAAAAGCCGCTTCAGCAGGGGGGCCAGCAGGGCGGCGGCGATGGCGAAGGTAAACCATTGTGAGGTCGTGCTGGCGTCAAACAGTGCCGCCACCATGGCCGCCAGCGCCGCTATCCCCATGGCGAAGGCGAAAAAACCGGTGCCCAGTAATTCCAGCAGCAACAACAACAGGGCGGCAATCAGCCATAAATGCCAGGCGAGCAAGGGCGACCTCCGGAACAGGATACAAACGAAACACAGCGTTACTATAGAGGACGGCGGGGCAGAAAGGAAATCGGACCGGTGCCGCCGGCCCGATCAGGCACTCAACGCTTGGCCAGTTTAAACAGCTCAAAAAAGTTGGCGGTCGTCTGCTCCGCCACCTGCTCCAGAGTGACGCCTTTCAGGCGAGCAATATATTCCGCCACGGTACGGGTATAAGCGGGTTCGTTTTCCTCACCGCGAAACGGCACCGGGGCCAGCCAGGGCGAGTCGGTTTCCACCAGCAGCCGCTCCAGTGGCAGCGCCTTCACCACCTCGCGCAGGGCATCGGCGCTGCGAAAGGTGACGATGCCGGAAATGGAAATATAAAACCCGAGTTCGATGGCAGCCTCGGCCATGGCCAGCGACTCGGTAAAGCAATGCAGCACACCGCCGACCTTGTCGCCTCCACCCTGGCGCAGGATTGCCAGGGTGTCATCCTGGGCATTACGGGTATGGATCACCAGCGGTTTGTCCAGCTCCACTGCGATCGCTACATGCTGCTCGAATGCCTGCCGCTGCAGGCTGGCGGTTTCCGGTGCGTAGAAGTAGTCAAGCCCGGTCTCGCCGATGGCCACCACGGCGGGATGCGCGGCCAGGCGGCGCAGCAGGGCCGGGTCATTCAGCTCGTCCTGCTGATGCAGGGGGTGTACGCCGCAGGAGGCAAACACCTGAGGAAAAGGCGCTATGGCCTCGAGCATGGCGGGAAAGGACGACAGGCCGACACCGATGCACAGCATATGGTCGACGCCACGTCGGGCGGCCTTGTCGATGGCCTCGGCCATGTTGGCATGCTTGTTGTCGTAATCGAGCTTGTCCAGATGGCAGTGGGAATCAACCAGCACAACCGTCTCCTGATGAAAATGTTAATGGGGAAGCCGTCCACCGCTGCTGGCGGCGGACGAAAGCTGGGTCCAACGGTTGAGCCACTGTCCCAGTTGCAGAGCGACATTGACCGGTCGGCCGGTGGTGGGCTGCAACATCCGACGTAGCTGGATCAGTTCCGTCAGCGCCTGATTGAGTCTCGCCGTTCCAAGCCGGCTCAGTTGCCGACACAGTGGTTCGCTGTCAACCAGCCGTAAGGAGGTATTCACCCCGAGAGCCAGCTGCAAGGCATCCTGCAGTAGCAGCTGCAACCACTGCAAATATCTCGGTTGGGCCAGTAATCCCTGCTGCAGCGTCGGCAGGGAGTGACGGTGATAAGCCAGTTCGGCAAACTGCTGCAGTAACTGTCGACGTTGCCGATCGGCACCTGCCGCCAGGTAATCACGGGTATTCAGTGGAGAGCCCTGATTCACATTCAGCGCGGTGAGGCTGGCGTCCTGTCCTTCTGCGGATAACCATGCCAGCACCGAGTCGCTGTCCGGTATCGGCAGCGGCCACTGCTGGCATCGACTGCGGACGGTCGGCAGCAACTGCTCCGGGTGAGCACTGGTCAGGATAAGTGTCGCCTCCCCCGCCGGCTCCTCCAGGGTCTTCAGCAAGGCGTTGGCGGCGGCCTCCGTCATTTTTTCGGCTTGCATGATCACCGCCACCTTGCCATGGCCGAGACGGGCACTTTCGTTCAGGACCTGACTCAGCTGGCGGATGGCATCGATACCGATGCTGCGTTCCCTACCGCTGATCACATGGTGATCCGGGTGGCTGGCGGCGGCATTGAGCTGACAGGAGTGACAGTTTCCACAGGGAGCGGCAGTTGCATGTTGGCATAACAGCGTCTGTGCCAGATCCCTGGCCAGCTCATGCTTACCCATCCCGGCCATGCCCTTCAGCAGCAAGGCATGGCCCAGTTGGCCGCGCCGCACCAGGGCACGCAGTTGCTGCCGGTGGGAGACTAGCCAGGGATACACAGGCGGCGCTCCAGGCAGGCCAGCACAGCGGCTTTCACTTCGGCTTCAGTGCCGCTGGCGTCGAGCAATTCACAGCGAGGATCGCCACGTACCAGATCCAGGTAACAGGCGCGGGTACGCTCGAAAAAGCCGAGCTGCTCCCGCTCGATCCGATCCAGTTCGCCCCGGGCCCGGGCCCGCTGCAGCCCGACGGCCGGAGCGATATCCAGGTAAAGGGTGAGATCGGGCCCGAAATCGCCCAGAACCGCCGCCTTGATCTGGCGGATAAGGCCCAGATCGATACCGCGCCCTCCGCCCTGGTAAGCCAGGGAAGATAAATCATGGCGATCCCCCACCACCCAGGTGCCAACGGCCAGCGCCGGCAGGATCCGGGTTTTGACCAGTTGCACCCGGGCCGCATACATCAGCAGCAGTTCGGCTTCCATGGTCAAGGGCTCGTCGTGTACTTCCTTGACCAGGGCTCGCATTTTTTCCGCCAGCGGGGTGCCACCCGGCTCCCGGGTGGTCATCACCCCGAGGCCCCGGGCCTCAAGCCAGTCGACCACATGGCGTTGCACCGTGCTCTTGCCGGCCCCCTCCAATCCTTCGATCACAATAAACTGACTCATCTGTTACCTTTTCAGAATATAACGGCGCACGGCGCTATTGTGCTCGCGCAGGGTTCTGGAGAAATAATGCCGCCCCTCCCCCATGGCCACAAAATAGTAATAGTCGCTCTCGTCCGGCTGCAAGGTGGCCAGGATGGCTTCCTTGCTTGGCATGGCGATGGGCGTCGGCGGCAGGCCGTCGATCATGTAGGTGTTATAGGGGGTGTGGGTTTGCAGATCCCGTTTGCGGATATTACCGTCGAAGAGCTCGCCCATGCCGTAGATCACGGTCGGATCGGTCTGCAACCGCATGCCGAGACGCAGGCGATTGACAAACACCGAGGCGATCAGCGGACGTTCTTCGGCAATACCGGTTTCCTTTTCGATGATGGATGCGAGGATCAAGGCTTCGTAGGGTGAAGCTATTGGCAGCCCTTCCATGCGCGCCTCCCAGGCTTCATCCAGAAAACGCTGCATTTCCTGGTAAGCCCGCTGCAAAATCGAAACATCGCTGTCACCCGGGGTATAGCTGTAGGTTTCGGGCAAGAACAGCCCTTCCAGTTTCTGTTGCTCTACCCCCAGTCGCTCGGCCAGTTCGGGTTCGGTCAGGCCGTCGAGTTCCACCTTGAGGTATTCCGCCTCCGCCAGCCGCTTCTGCCAGTCGATCAGACGCAGCCCCTCCACCAGGGTTACCCTCAGGTGATAGATGTCGCCGTTGACAAAAGTCATCAGTGCATCACGCAAGGAAGTACCGGGAGCCAGCTTGTAGGTCCCCTGGCGTACGGCCGCCAGTTCGGGGTGAAAACGCAACCACAAGCGGCGGTGCAGCTCGGACAGGGGCTCCGGGCTCAGCCGGTTGATAAGATGAAAGGTCGTTTCTCCCCGCGCCACCACGAACAAGGGATCGGACTGCTCGGCAATCACCATCTGCTCCAGCTTCTGCCACTGGCTGAAGCCATAGATCCCGACGCCCACCAGAGCCAGGGTCAGAGTCAGCATCAGCCGTCCCAGCCATTTAATCAGTTTGTTCATACGCTCGCTGTAATTCTCTTGCCATTGAAAAAGAAGATGATTCCCATTGTTCCTCAACCAGGGTCACCGGCACCACCCCCATCAGGGCATTGGTCAGCCAGATCTCGTCCGCCGCCAGTAAACCTGGCAGCCCGTCGCTGACCATGGACAGGCGCGCTCCCAGGTAATCCTGACTCCAGGCGCGCACGGTACCGCAAACGCCGCCATTCGACAAATCCGGGGTATATACTCGCGCTCCTTTTCGCCAGAACAGGTTCGCGGTTACCGCCTCCCGCACCACCCCGGCGCCGTCCAGCACCACCCCTTCGGCCAGGCCTCGCTGTTCAAGTTCCGCTTTGAGCAGTACCTGTTCCAGGCGGTTGAGTGTTTTCAGCCCTGCCAGCAGCGGGCTGCTGCCCAATCGTCCATGGCACAGGCCGATGGCCAGTCCCCGCTCCCGCCAGTCGTAATAATGAATGGGAAAGGGAGAGGTATTCAGCACCAGGGTAGGCTCGCCGCAGCCGTCGATGCCGTAACCCCGGGCACCGGTGCTGCGCAGCAGGCTGATGCGCAGCACCTGATCGGAGCCATCCAGCACGGCGTCGGCCTGTTCCCGCAGCCAGACCCAGTTCGGTTCGGCCATGTGCAGCCGGCGGCAGCCATCACGCAGCCGTGCCTGATGGTAACGCCAATGGCGCAGCCTGCCGGCTTGCGCATGGAGGGTGCTGAAGTGCCCGTCGCCCAGTTGCCAACCCCGGGCCAGCGCCGCGAGTGGATCGCCGGATGTGATGATGTTCTGCATGGTCACCGAATAAAAAAGCCCGGCACTGAGGCCGGGCTGGTATTGGCCAAAAGGCCATTATAAGCGCTTGAAAATCAATGAGCCATTGGTACCGCCAAAACCGAAGGAGTTGGACAGCGCATACTCGAACTGTCCGGGCTTGGCACACTGTGCCACCAGGTCCAGATCACACTCATCATCCGGGTTGTCCAGGTTGATGGTGGGCGGCGCTATCTGATCTCTCAGGGCCAGAACGGTAATAATGGCTTCCACCGCGCCGGCGGCCCCCAGCAGGTGGCCGGTCATGGACTTGGTGGAACTGACCATCAGCCGGTAGGCATGATCGCCGAAAACTTTCTTTACGCCACGCAGCTCGGCCACATCTCCCAGGGGGGTGGAGGTGCCATGGGCATTGACGTAACCGATAAGCTCGGGAGCAATGCCCGCATCACGGATGGCGTTGGCCATGGCGCTGGCCGCGCCGCTGCCGTCATCGGGCGGCGCCGTCATATGATGGGCATCGCCACTCATGCCGAAGCCAACCAGTTCGGCATAAATCCTGGCACCGCGCGCCTTGGCATGTTCGTACTCTTCGAGCATCATCACGCCGGCGCCGTCACCCAGCACGAAGCCGTCCCGCTCTTTATCCCAGGGACGACTGGCCTGCTCAGGCGCGTCGTTACGGGTGGAGAGGGCGCGAGCCGCCGCAAAACCACCCATGCCCATGGGGGTGGAGGCTTTCTCGGTGCCGCCTGCCAGCATGGCATCCGCATCACCGTAGGCGATCATTCGTGCAGCCAGGCCGATGCTGTGGGTACCGGTGGTACAGGCGGTGGTAGCCGCAATATTGGGGCCGCGCAAACCTTTCATGATGGACAGGTGACCGGATACCATGTTGATGATGGTGGACGGCACGAAGAAAGGACTGAGCTTGCGGGGACCGCTGGCGATCAGGTTGCTGTGATTCTGTTCGATAAGACCCAGGCCACCGATGCCGGAGCCCACAGAGACACCAACGCGATCCGCATTGGCGTCGGTAATTTCAAGACCGGAGTCGGTCATTGCCTGCAAACCGGCTGCCACACCGTACTGGATGAACAAGTCCATCTTGCGGGCTTCTTTCTTGGCGATGCCGTGTGCTTCGGGATCGAAGTCCTTGACCAGGCCAGCGAATTTGGTGCTGTAGTCGGTAGTATCAAAGTGCTCGATGTTGGTGATGCCGCTTTGACCTGCCAGCAGGGCCTGCCAACTGGCATCGACCGTGTTTCCGACAGGAGAGAGCATACCGAGGCCAGTCACCACGACTCTGCGTTTGGACACAGGAGCGTCTCCGAATGGGGGTTAAAACGGGGAAAGAACCGAAGCGGCGGCTGCCACTCCGGTACAGGTTTGTTATTCCTGATTGGCGTTGATGTAATCAATCGCGGCTTGAACGGTAGTGATCTTTTCCGCTTCTTCGTCAGGAATCTCGGTGTCGAATTCTTCTTCCAGAGCCATTACCAGCTCAACTGTGTCCAGGGAATCAGCGCCCAGATCATCAACGAAAGAGGCTGCGGGTATTACTTCTTCTTCCTTAACGCCCAGTTGCTCAACAATGATTTTCTTTACGCGTTCTTCGATGTTGCTCATGACCAGTATTTTCCTTTAGAAATACGCAAGTGCGTGTCGTTGCGGTAGTGTATTAAATTGACCGTAGTTTGCAAGCCTATTTGAGGCTGGTCTAACCAGAATTCATGCTAAAAATGCAGCAATTTCCGTCAAACAGGGTCTAACTGCCGGGATTTTCATCACACCATGTACATGCCGCCGTTAACGTGCAGCGTTTCACCGGTGATATAACCGGCCTCTTCCGACGCCAGAAAGGCAACGGCGGATGCAATTTCCTTGGCTTCACCCAGACGTTGTGCCGGAACCTGTGACAAGATAGCGGCCCTTTGCTCGTCATTCAATGCGCGTGTCATGTCAGTTTCAATAAATCCGGGCGCCACCACATTTACGGTGATGCCACGGGAGGCCACTTCCCGGCCCAGGGACTTGCTGAAACCGATCAAACCGGCCTTGGCGGCCGCGTAGTTGGCCTGGCCCGCATTGCCCATGGTGCCCACCACGGAGCCGATGGTGATGATACGGCCGAAGCGTTTCTTCATCATGGCGCGCAGCACCGCCTTGGACAGGCGGAATACCGAGGTCAGGTTGGTGTCCAGGATATCCTGCCACTCCTCGTCCTTCATCCGCATCATCAGGTTGTCGCGGGTGATGCCGGCGTTGTTGACCAGCACATCGATGTCGCCGTAGCGCTGCTTGATGGTATCGAGCAGTTGGCTCATGGATTCCGCATCGGTGACGTTCAGCACCAGCCCGGTGCCTTTCTCGCCCAGATAGGCGCTGATCGCCTCGGCGCCCTTGTCGCTGGTGGCGGTGCCGATCACGGTGGCGCCGCGGCTGGCAAACAATTCTGCGGTGGCCCGGCCGATACCCCGGCTGGCCCCGGTGACCAGCACCACTTTACCGGAAAAACTCATAATCACTCCTTTAAACCGTGGGAGGAGGTGGCGAAAAACACGCCGACTCGCCGTAGAATCCCGCCCCTGGGAGCTCGACGGCGCCATCCATGGCGCCAACGGTCGGCTTAGTTCCTCTCCGCCATCCCCTATCGCATTACGTCGCTTGCAGGAGCCGGGAAAGCCCGCCTCCGCTCCTCATTAACCCTTGACGGCGGCCAGCGCCTGCGTCAGGCCGGCGTCGTCGTTCACCGCCAGGCCTTCGACCCGCTTGTCGATGCGCTTGGCCAGACCGGTCAGCACCTTGCCGGGTCCCACCTCCAGCGCCAGGGTGATGCCCTGCCCGGCCATGGTTTCCACGGTTTCGGTCCAGCGTACCGGGCTGTACAGCTGGCGCACCAGGGCATCCTTGATGGCGGCGGGATCGGTCTCGGCCCTGACGTCCACGTTGTTGATCACGGGCACGGCAGGTGCGTTGAAGCTCATCCCGGCCAGGGTCTCGGCCAGCTGCTCGGCGGCCGGACGCATCAGGGCGCAGTGGGACGGCACGCTGACCGGCAGCGGCAGGGCGCGCTTGGCGCCGCTTTCCTTCATCAGACCGTTGGCTCGCTCCACCGCCGCCTTGTGACCGGCAATGACCACCTGCCCCGGGGAGTTGAAGTTCACCGCCGATACCACCTCGCCCTGCTCGGCCTTGGCACAGTTGGCAACGATGGTGTCGTTGTCCAGGCCGATGATGGCAGACATGGCACCGGTACCTTCCGGCACCGCCTCCTGCATCAATCGGCCGCGCAGCTCCACCAGCTTGACGCCGTCGGCCAGGGACAGCACGCCGGCGCACACCAGGGCGGAATACTCACCCAGGCTGTGGCCGGCCATCACCGCCGGTACGGCCCCGCCTTGCTGTTGCCACAGCCGCCACAGGGCGACGGACGCGGTCAACAGTGCCGGCTGGGTGCGCCAGGTCTTGTTCAGTTCTTCCGCCGGACCGTTCAGCACCAACTCGGCCATATCATAGCCCAGCGCGGTGGATGCCTCGGTAAAAGTCTGTTTCACGATGTCATGCTCGGCCAGCACGCCCGCGAGCATGCCCACCGCCTGAGATCCCTGTCCGGGAAAGGTAATGGCAAAAGTCATGATGTTTCCTTCTTTAAAAACGAACCAGGGCCGAACCCCAGGCAAAACCGCCGCCGAAGGCCTCCAGCAGTACCAGGTGACCGCGCTGGATGCGACCATCGCGTACCCCCTCGTCCAGGGCGATGGGCACGCTGGCGGCAGAGGTGTTGCCGTGCTTGTCGAGGGTCAGGATGACTCGCTCGAGCGGCATGTTCAGCTTGCGGGCCGTGGCATTGATGATGCGATAGTTGGCCTGATGCGGCACCAGCCAGTCCAGCTCGGACTTGTCGATGCCGTTGGCTTCCAGAGTCTGGGTCACGATGTCGCTCAGGCGCGACACCGCCACCTTGAACACCTCGTTGCCCTTCATGTGCATGTAAGCGTCCATCTCGCTGCCGGTCACCCCCCGCTGACGCTGGGGCAACTTGAGCAACTCACCGTAGCGGCCATCGGCATGCAGGTGGGTGGACAAAATTCCGGGCTCTTCGCTGGCCCCGAGTACCACGGCACCGGCGCCGTCACCGAATAGGATAATTGTCGAGCGATCGTCCGGCGCGCACATGCGTGACAGCGCATCGGCGCCGATCACCAGGATATGACGGGCCTGGCCGCCGCGGATAAACTGATCGGCGACACTCAAGGCATAACTGAAGCCGGCGCAGGCGGCGGCGATATCGAAGGCCGGGATACCGGGTACTTCAAGCATGGCCTGCACTTCGCAGGCCGCGGCCGGAAAGGCATTGTCGGCGCTGGTCGTGGCCAGCACTATCATGTCCAGCTGCTGCGCCTCGATACCGGCCGCGTCCAGGGCACGCAACGCCGCGCCATAAGACATGGTGGCGATGGTCTCCTCCGCCCCGGCGATGCGACGCTCCCGAATGCCGGTGCGCTCGACGATCCAGTCATTGCTGGTCTCTACCATTTGCTCCAGGTCGGCATTGGTACGTACCGCCTCTGGCAGGTAGCTGCCAGTTCCCAATATTCTACTGTTCATAGGCGTTATCTTGCGTGACTGTCCCGTGGGGCAGTGTCAAAACGATGCGCGATGCTTGCCGGCAGCTCATGTTCAATTTCGGCCACGGCCTGCAAGATCGCATTTAAGAAGGCGGGTGAGCCGGCACTCCCATGGCTCTTGACCACACTGGCGCGTAATCCTATCAGACTCGCGCCGTTATACTGGTCGGGGTTCAGATGGGAAAGTCGCCTTTTCAACCAAAAAGTCAGCATTTTCCATAAAATGCCGCGATGCTGGCCCAATCCCAACAACAGCCGGGCCACCCCCTCGCTGGCTTTCAGAGCCACATTGCCGACGAAGCCATCGCACACGATGACATCGGCCTTGCCGGCAAAGAGATCGTCCCCTTCCACATAACCCGTGTAATTCAATCCCTCGACCTTTGCTAGCCGCTGGGCGGCCTCTCGCACCGCCTCGTTGCCCTTGTTCGCTTCCGCGCCCACGTTCAACAAGGCGATACGAGGGCAAGACAAGCCCTGGGTATGGCGCGCCGCCTGCTCCCCCATCAATGCAAACTGCAGCAGTTGATCGGCGTCACAGCTGACATTGGCCCCCACATCCAGCAACAAGGCATAACCACCACCGGCTTGCGGCAGCCGGGTGATCAGGGCCGGCCGGTCTACCCCGGGCAAGGTATTGAGCACCTTGATGGCCATCGCCATCAAGGCGCCGGTATTGCCGGCGCTGACACAGGCACCTGCCTGGCCGGTGGCCAGGGCATCGAGCGCCCTGCGCATGGAAGAGTCGGTCAGATGCCGCAGGGCATAAGCAGCCTTGTGCTCATTGCCCACCTGCTGGGAGCAAAAATGTACGCGTACCCGGGCATGGGATTGTAAATGAAATCGGCTTAGCCAGGGAGAGAGTTCCGCTTCCGGACCAAAGAGGACCAGATGAAGACTGGGCAGAAGCGACAGTGCCTGCGCGGCGGCAGGCACTGTGACTGAGGGGCCATGATCGCCCCCCATCATATCTAACGCAACAATCAGCTGCGACAAAAGGCAACCCTTACTTGGCGATTACCTTTTTACCACGGTAGAAACCATCGGCGGTCACGTGGTGACGACGATGGATTTCACCAGTGGTTTGATCCACAGACAGAGCGGCAGTGCTCAGCGCATCGTGTGAACGACGCATACCACGTCTGGAACGGGTTTTACGGTTCTGTTGTACGGCCATTTGACCTCACTCCTAAATCAGTTACTTACGTTTCAATTCTTCCAGAATCGCGAAAGGATTCGGACGCTCATCGGTGGTGGGAATATCCCCGAAGCTCATGTCATACTTGCCCTCGGCACAGTGTTCATTCTCATGAACCGGCACCAGTGGCAGGTTGAGGATAAGTTCATCCTCGATGACCTGAACCAGGTTGATTTCACCAAATTCATCCACCTCAAAGGTGTCGTAGGCTTCCGGCAACTCCGGCGCCTCGGCGTCTTCACGCAGGGGCGTGTATGTAAACTCGGACTCTATAGCGGTATCAAACAGCTCATTACAACGTTGGCACTGGAGCGTTACCTGTGCACGGGCCTGGCCCGACATCACACGCAACCCTTGGGCATCTGTACCAAAGCTCAGAGAGACGTCAATATCACCATGGATACCTTGGGTTGAATCCGCCAGTCTGGGCATCAGCGCTGGGGCATAAGCGCCTTGATAATCGAGACGTTTAAGCGCGCAGCGAGCGGGATCAACCTTAATGGGCAACTTTACCTTTTCCATAAGGCGCGCATATTATAGCGACCGGCCACGGGAGTCAAAGGGAAAAATGCCTTGCAAGTCAATAACCAGACCAAAGGTGGGCCGGGCGATGCCGCGAGCATGACGACGGCCCGGCAAGGTACTACAATCCGGGTTTTGCTGTAACGCACCCAGGTGATCATGGCCCATATTATCCTCGCTTCTTCCTCCCGCTACCGTCAGCAGTTGCTGCGCAAGCTGGGGTTGGATTTCCACTGTCATAGTCCGTCTATTGATGAGTCGCCCCTGCCCGATGAAAACGCCGACGCGCTGGTGTTGCGCCTGGCGCAGCAGAAAGCCCGGGCGGTGGCTGCGCTATACCCCAGGGGCCTGGTGATTGGCTCGGATCAGGTCTGTGTCAACCAGGGCCGGATACTGGGTAAACCCGGCACCCGGAAACAGGCCCGGGCCCAGTTGCTGGCCGCCAGCGGTAACACCGTCACCTTTTATACCGGCCTGGCCGTGCTGGATGCGGCAAGCGGCGAGCTACACTCGCTGGTCGAGCCCTTCGCGGTGCATTTCCGTGTGCTGAACGAAGCCCAGGTAGACCGCTATCTGGACCGGGAGCCGGCGCTGGACTGTGCCGGTGCCTTCAAGTGCGAGGGGCTCGGCATCAGCCTGTTCGAACGCATGGACGGGCGCGATCCCAACAGCCTGGTCGGCCTGCCGCTGATTGGGCTGGTAGACTTGCTGGCCCGTTTCGGGGTGGACATTCCCTGAGCCGAAAGCCTGTCTATAGTTAACGCTTGATGCGGCATAGAGCGTACAGGGATGTATTCATAGCGTGTCGGCTGGGTCGTGCCCTTTGGCCTCCCTATTCTCCAGTGTCGCCTGCTGACACCACCATCAGAGGGTGTCGGAGCAACAGGGCCGCTTATCCACGGTTACAGCCAGTGCGGCAGCTGGCGGATATCATCGATCAGGGCTAATGGGGTATGTTGGCATAATTTTTCGTGGTCATGGACCCCGTAGGTAACCCCGATGCGATCCATGCCGATGGCTTCGGCCATGGCCAGATCGTAGCTGGAATCCCCCACCATCACCGCCTGCCCGGGAGACAGCTGCAGTTCGTTCAGGATCTGCTCCAGCATCAGCGGATGGGGCTTTGACCTTGCCTGGTCCGCTCCGCGCAGGGCATGAAAATAGCGGCCCAACCCCGTCTCCTCCAGCACCCGATCCAGCCCTGCCCTCGCCTTGCCGGTGGCCACCGCCAGCCGGTAGCCATCCCGGTGCAGATCCATGACGGTATCGGCAACGCCGTCGAACAGTGGCGAGGGCGTGCTGTTCAGCTCCATATAATGCCGGCGGTAAACCGCAAGCAAGGTATCGGCCTGCCCGGCCGGCAGAGGGCCGAACAACAGCGGAAACGCCTGCTGGAGGCTAAGCCCGATGATATGGCGCACCGCGGCGGCCTCGGGCATCGGCAGCCCGCACTCGGACGCCGCAGCCTGCATGGACGAAACGATACGCGCGACAGAGTCCATCAGGGTACCGTCCCAGTCGAAAATCACCAACTGGTACTTCATGCCGGCGGCAGCTTGTCGAGCAACCGCTGCAGGCTCGGTTCCAGCGGTGCCTCCAGGGTCATGGTCTGCTCCAGCCGCGGGTGGTAGAAGCGAATACGGCAGGCATGCAGGAACAACCGGCCGAGCCCCAGCTCGCGCATACTTTCATCAAACTGGGCATCGCCATACTTGTTGTCGCCGGCAATGGGGTGCCCCGCATGCAGGGTATGTACCCGGATCTGGTGGGTACGGCCGGTGACCGGACTGGCTTCGACCAGGGTCGCCTCACGATAGCGCCGGATGATGCGGAAACGGGTTTCCGAGGGTTTTCCTTCCTTATCTACCCGCACCACGCGTTCGCCCGACGCCAGCACATTTTTCTTGAGCGGCGCCGTCACCGCCTTCTGATGCGCCTGCCACTGGCCGCGTACCAGGGCAAAATAGTGTTTGTCCATGGTCTTGTCGCGCAGCTGCTCATGCAGGCTTTTCAGCATGCTGCGCTTCTTGGCAATCAGCAATATGCCGGAGGTATCCCGATCCAGGCGGTGCACCAGCTCGAGGAAGCGCGCCTCGGGCCGCAAGGCCCGCATGCCTTCGATCACCCCGAAACTCAGGCCGCTGCCGCCGTGCACGGCGGTGCCCGCCGGTTTGTTCAGCACGATGAGGGCATCGTCTTCATAGAGGATAGCCGCGTCCAGGGCCTGAACCTTGTCGAGCCTGGCCGAGGGCAGCGCCTGCTCCCGCTCCGCCACCCGCACCGGCGGCACCCGGATCACGTCACCGGCCAGCAGTTTGTACTCCGGTTTGATGCGCTTTTTGTTAACCCTAACCTCACCCTTGCGCAAAATTCGATAAATCAGGCTTTTGGGAACGCCTTTAAGCTGAGTCCGTAAAAAGTTGTCGATGCGCTGCCCTTCATGCTCAGCCTCTATGGTGAGCAGCCGCACGTTTTGCTGTTCTTGTTTCATGGCCGCCATTCTAACATCAGCTACAGGCCTTTTGCTGTAAAAAAGGCGCCTTGCTAAGATTGTGGGTAAAGTGTGATAATGCATGCGTTTTTCGTGCTTTCCGCAACCGGACGGCACAGCCTGAATACCCTTGGTTATCCGTTTTATTCGCGGCCTTTGGGCTCCCCCCTCTGACGTGAAAGACACCTGAAAATGCGCCTCATGCGTACCCAGCCGGGAGGCTGTATCCGTTACGCTAACAGACTCGAGGCCGGTGCCGGTCGGAATACAATGGCCAACCAGGGGATACAAACACTGTAACAACAGTAAAAACCTAATAAGAAAGAGTACTCAATGAAAAGAATGCTGATTAACGCAACCCAAGAAGAGGAGTTGCGTGTAGCCCTGGTAGACGGGCAGAAACTCTATGATCTGGATATCGAAAGCCCCGGTCACGAACAGAAAAAAGCCAACATCTATAAAGGCAAGATTACCCGGGTAGAACCCAGCCTGGAAGCCGCCTTTGTCGACTACGGCGCCGAACGCCACGGCTTTTTGCCGCTCAAGGAAATCGCCCGTAACTACTTCCCCGCCGGGTACAGCTACCAAGGCCGCCCCAATATCAAGGAAGTGGTCAAGGAAGGTCAGGAAGTCATCGTTCAGATCGACAAGGAAGAGCGCGGCAACAAAGGGGCTGCCCTCACTACCTTTATCAGCCTGGCCGGTTCCTACCTGGTGCTGATGCCCAACAACCCCCGCGCCGGTGGTATCTCCCGCCGAATCGAAGGTGACGAGCGTACCGAACTGAAGGAAGCCCTGGCTCACCTCAAGCTGCCCGACGGTATGGGCCTTATCGTCCGTACCGCCGGGGTCGGCAAGTCCGGCGAAGAACTGGAGTGGGACCTGCACGTGCTGCAAACCCACTGGTCCGCCATCCAGGAAGCCGCCGAAAGCCGCTCCGCCCCTTTTCTGATCCATCAGGAAAGCAATGTCATCGTCCGTGCCATACGTGACTACCTGCGCCGTGACATCGGCGAGATCCTGATCGACAACCCGGTGGTGTTCGAACGCGCCAAGCAGCATATCCAACTGGTGCGTCCCGACTTCATCAACCGGGTCAAGCTGTACGAAGGCGAAGTGCCCATGTTCAGCCACTACCAGATCGAGAGCCAGATTGAGTCCGCCTTCCAGCGGGAGGTGCGCCTGCCCTCCGGCGGCAGCATCGTCATCGACCCCACCGAAGCGCTGACCAGCATCGACATCAACTCTTCCCGCGCCACCAAGGGCGGTGATATTGAGGAAACCGCGCTGCAGACCAACCTGGAAGCGGCGGAAGAGATCGCCCGTCAGCTGCGCCTGCGCGACCTGGGCGGCCTGGTGGTGATCGACTTTATCGACATGACCCCGGTGCGCCACCAGCGCGAGGTGGAAAACCGCCTGCGCGATGCCGTACGCCAGGATCGGGCCCGCATCCAGCTGGGCCGTATCTCCCGTTTCGGCTTGCTGGAAATGTCCCGCCAGCGGCTGCGTCCGTCGCTGGGCGAGTCCAGCACCCACGTCTGCCCCCGCTGCCTGGGCCAGGGCACCATTCGTGACAACGAATCCCTGGCGCTGGCCATACTGCGCCTGATAGAAGAGGAAGCGCTGAAGGACAACACCGGGCAAATTCACGCCCAGGTGCCGGTCGACGTGGCCGCCTACCTGCTCAACGAAAAGCGCAAGTCCATCGCCGGGCTGGAAAACCGCTACAAGGTCACCATTTATATTATCCCCAACGAGCAGCTCGAGACTCCTCACTTCGAGGTTGCACGGGTACGCACCAACGATGTGGAAGACGTCACCAGCTTCGATCTGAAAACCACGATCGAAAAACCGGCTTACATCCCTCGGCAAAGCCAGGCCGCTCCCAAGAGCGAACAACCGGCCCTGCAAGGCTTTACCGCTCCGGCACCGGCCCCCGTGCCCGTGGCAGCCAAGGTTGAATCCGCACCGGCAGCCCAACCCGGTCTGCTGAGCCGCCTGTTCTCCGCCCTGTCCAGCTGGTTCAAGGGTTCGGCAGAGCCGACGCAAGCCACTCCGGAGCCCGGCGAGAAGCCTGCTCGTCCGTCCGCCCGCAATAACGAGCGTCGGGAGCGCGGTGATCGCCGCAACAACCGCAACCGCAGACCGCGGGACGAAGAGCGTGCCCCCAGGCCGGCCCCTGCGGCCCAGGCCGAGCCATCCGCCGAGGTGAAAACCGACAAACCCCGCCGCGAGCGCCGTAAGCCGCGTCGTGAGCAACCTCAGCAGGAGCGACAGAAACCGCAACAGAAAGAAACCGCTGCGGTCGAACTGCCGCTGGTGCAGGCTCCCGTCCCCGTTCAGGAAACAGAGCTGGTAGAGCACGAGCAGAAGGAACTGGTGGTGGCGGAGCGTCGCCAGCGTCGCCAGATGCGTAAAAAAGTACGCATGGATGCGGAAGGCCGCCAGGGTGACACCTCCCCCGCCGATGCAGCAGTGCCGACCGACGATGCCCAGGCTCCGGAAAAGGCAGAGCGCCGTTCACGTCGCCAACCCAAGCCCCAGTTGGAAGAGGAAGCGGTAGCCACCGAGCAGCCGTCTCACCACCAGCGCGGCAACAACATGCCCAAGCGCAAGCGCATCAATGAAGACAGCCGCCGCCAGCGCCGCCAGGACAGCGTTGCCGCCCTGATCGCCGCCCACGGTGAAGATAAATGGGTCGCCCAGGAAGAAACTGCGGCTACCCCGGTGGCGGATATCGAGCCATCCCCTTCTACGGTTGAGAAGACCCAGAGCATGCCGCCGGTAGCCGCCGAGCAGGAAGTTCAACCCATACCGGTTACCGAGGAAGAAGCTGTCCATGCCGAGCCCGAGGCCGTACTCGAACCGAAGGCCGAACCCGTACAGCCCGCAGCCGTGACCGAACCGAAGGCCGAACCCGTACAGCCCGCAGTCGTGACCGAACCGAAGGCCGAACCCGTACAGCCCGCAGCCGTGACCGAACCGAAGGCCGAACCCGTACAGCCCGCAGCCGTGACCGAACCGAAGGCCGAACCCGTACAGCCCGCAGTCGTGACCGAACCGAAGGCCGAGCCCGTACAGCCCGCAGTCGTGACCGAACCGAAGGCCGAGCCCGTACGCCCCGAGACTGCGCCCGTGGCGGAAGCCCCCGTTCAGCGCCAGGCCGAGCCGGAAACGGCGGTGCCCGAGCCGGTCGCCGCACCTGAAGCAGCTCCGCTGAATGGCAAGCCCCGGCAGGTATCCGGCCTCTACCAGGCCGCCCGCCAGGCCTCTGCCCCCATGGCCAAGCCACCGGCAGTACCTGTTGTACCTTACGTCAAACCGGACTATCCGCCATTGGAGCGCAAGGCCGTTGTGACCAGCGGCCGGCGTGCCGGCACAGATGCGGCCCGTAGTACCGCTTCGGCTCCTACAAGCAAGCCCGAGTAACGGCTCGGCTACACTCAAAAGGCTCCCTTAATGGGAGCCTTTTTTGTTATCCCCGCTGCCGATGGAAATGGTTCAACAGACCGTCACAGGCTGATTCAATCAAGTCCAAAACCTGCTCAAAACCCTGATCCCCACCATAATAGGGATCCGGTACTTCCAGCTCCGGCTCGGCTGCAAAGCTCAGCAACAGCTTGACCTTGTGATGGTGCTCCGGCGGACAGACGGTTTTCAGATCGGCCAGGTTGCTGCGGTCGGCAGCCAGGATAAGATCGAACTCGATAAAATCCTCTCTCCGTATCTTGCGCGCACTGATCCCGCTGAAGTCATACCCCCTCGCCTCTCCCGCCGCCCTGGAACGGCTGTCCGGGGCCGCCCCGCTGTGGTAACTAATAGTTCCAGCTGAATCCATTCCGATCTCCAGCCCCGCCGCCCGCACCTTGTGGCGGAACACTGCCTCGGCCGTGGGCGATCGACAAATGTTGCCCATGCAGACGAACAAGACTCTAATTTTTTCCTTATTTTTCAAGTCTTTAACCCTCATTTTTGGAGAGAATTTCACATCCAACGAACGAAAAATACTATCAATTAAATCAACAGTTTACGGGTTGTTTTGGGGAAAGATTACCAGATTTCCGAGCAAACTCCCTACCCCGATGGCTGACACGGGGGATTTAAATCCCCCTTTAGAGCTTGTGTTATTGCGGATTTGACGATGGTTCTGGGGAACATAATTGCCACTTAATCCCTTGTTTTTCCGGGTTACTACCGCTCTATCTACCCCGGTCTGCGGCTGCCCTATGCCACCAAACGCGTGCTTTATGAAACAACGGGGATGTCACTAACCCTGGTGGTGTACGCCGGCGATAACCTCGCTCGCTTCATCCGCCACTCTTTACTGACCCCCTCCCCGGCCAGGAACAGCCGGCCTCGGCCGGACTGGTTGATGGCATCCATCACCTGCATCAGTTCCTGGCTGTGCGGCTGCTCCTCTACCTGGTCGAATAGCTCAGGCTGATAGCAACTGGGTGGCCAGAAGTCTTCCAACATTACTCCGGCTTTCTGGTACCGGTATCCGTCCCTCCAAATCGCATCCAACCCGCGCACCACGGCGGCGATAATGTCCCGGCTATCCGCCGTTGGCAGCAGCAGTTGCACCGACGCCTGATTGCTGTAGCGCGGCTCATTCTCGGCAAACGGGCTTGTCCTCATGAACACCTGCGCCAGCCGGCAGTACTGCCGCTCCCGTCGTAGTTTCTCCGCGGCCCTGGCGGCATACTGGCACACGGCCTCGCGCATCTGCTGGTACTCGGTCACACGGTCGCCGAAAGAGCGGGAGCTGATGATCTGCTTTTTCGGCGCCGGACTTTCTTCCCAAGGGATGCAGGCAGTGCCGTTCAGCTCCATCACCGTGCGCTCGAGCACCACGCTGTACTGCTTGCGGGCCAACTTGGGCGGCAGCCTGGCCAGGTCTAGCGCGGTGGTGATGCCCTGGGCCCCCAGGTGCTTGGTCAGCTTCCTGCCGATACCCCACACCTCTTCCACCGGCGTGATCGCCATCAGCTTGCGCTGCCGTTCCCGGGCTGTCAGGTCCACCACTCCGCCGGTAGCCGGCCATTTCTTCGCAGCATAGTTCGCCAGCTTGGCCAGAGTCTTGGTCGGGCCTATCCCTACCCCCACCGTAATGCCCACCCATTTTTCTACCGTCACCCTTACCTGCTGACCAAACTCTGTCAGTTCCATGGCCGTGGCCACGCCGGTCAGATCAAGAAAGGCCTCGTCAATGCTGTAGATCTCCACCGCCGGCGCCAGCATTTCCAGCACCCGCATCACCCGGCTCGAAATGTCGGCATAAAGCGCGTAGTTGCTCGAGAAGGCAATCCCCCCGGCGCGCTCGAACGCTTCCATTACCTGGAAGTACGGCGCGCCCATCTTGAGACCCATGGCCTTTGCTTCTGCCGAACGGGCAACCAAACAGCCATCGTTGTTGGACAGCACCACGATCGGCCGCCCGTGCAGATCCGGTCGAAACAGCCGCTCGCAGCTGGCATAGAAGTTGTTGCAGTCAACCAGGGCGTAGGTGGTCATGACCGACGGAACGAATGAATGACGTTGGTCACCACTCCGAACACATCCAGGGTTTCGCCATCGTCGAGGTTGATGGGATGAAACGTGGGGTTGGCCGGCACGAGGCGCACTATGGGCCGCAGCTCCAGGTACTTGCAGACCATCTCACCGTTGACCGCAGCGATCACAACATCGCCATGTCGGGCCTCAAGGCTCCTGTCCACCACCAGCAAATCCCCGGGCTGAATGCCGGCCCCGGTCATACTCAGGCCACCGGCCCGCACTAGGTATGTTGCCGACGGATGCTTGATGCACAGATCGTTCAGATCAATGGCCTGCTCTACATAGTCCTGCGCCGGGCTGGGAAATCCACACTGGGCGTGTTCCAGAAGTAGCGGAAGCGGGTATCGGGTTCGTTGTTCGTGGGGGCCAAGTACTGTTACTGCATCGTACATAGGAAAAGTCCCATATTACTGTATGTATGAACAGTATAATTTGAGATCGCCAGAGGCATCAAGATCACCAATTGGAGCCTATGCCGCAGGCTATACTGGGGGGAAGCGAAGGAGGATGGTATGTGCGGCAGGTTTGCTTTGGATGTGGAAACGGCTGGAAGGGTTAGAATCAGTCTGGGGATCCCCTTTGATGCCCAGGCTAATGACGATGTGCGGCCTACCAACGCCGTCGCCACCGTGGCAATGATCGATGGCCAGTTACAGCAGTTGAATACTCACTGGGGCATCAAACCTGATTGGGCCTCTCATCTGTTGATCAACGCCAAAGCCGAAACGGTAGCAACCAAGAAGACGTTTTCCCTCGCGTTCGCCGAACGCCGTTGCTTGGTGCCGATGTCCGGCTGGTATGAGTGGAGGGACGAAGGCGGTCCACGGAAATCCAAGTACCTGTTTCACGCAAAAGACGGCAGTGAACTTTACATGGCCGGCATCTGGTTCCCACCGCAGACAGATGAGGTAACTCCCGCACTGGTCACACTCACGACGACACCCACAGAGCTATGCGCTCAGTACCATAACCGAATGCCGTTGTTAGTTGCACCCGAAGATTTCGGTTATTGGTTCCGATCTCAACCCGGGCAGTTGCCCCATCTGCTGAAGCAGGGAACCAGTGAAATGATAACGGTTAATCAGATGTGACTATTCAATATACCTCTATTCAAACGAACACGTACTCAGTTGTATGTGGTCATTGGGATGGTAAGTTCTTTGACTTGGAGTGAATCATGAACATCGAAGTTCTCAAACACATTGTAAGTAATGAACCGTCACTAATTGAAGATATAGCACAGAAACATAACCTCGACTCATCAGCATCTGTAGGGGTGGCAAGACAATTAGTGGCCCAACATGGGAACCTTGCCGCGCTCTCCCAGAAGCAACGGCATCACTATGACCAATGCATATCCCCTCTCCTTGAGAATGTGCCGTGCGACGGTATATACGGTGAAGGGACATGCACGGGCAATGGATTTATCGATGATGACACATTGTTGGGATGCTATCTTGAGGGGGACTTTCTTTGCCAGCTCTGTCGCTATGATGCGGAAAGAATTTCACGCGAGTAACTACTTCTTCGTATCCGAGAGTGGGGCCAGTGGCCCCACTCTACGTCACACCGGCGGGCTCCCGTTATCATCCGCATACACCAGCGGGTGGTAGTTAACGGCCTGCACCTGCACCTGCTCCATGCCCTGGGGGCTGATAAGCCTGACCAGGGCGGGGTACGGCTGCCCGAACAGGAAATGCGGTGACTCCTGCCGGGCAGCCGGGTCGGGCCAGGGCTGGGGCATGTCCACCAGCACCTCAAAATCGTCGGCGCCCCGGATGGCCTGGTAAGGGCCTGCCAGGGTGCCGTCCGGGCGGCGCCATGATAGCAGATGCTCGCTGTTCTCCCACTGCAGGGGCTCGCTTACCGACAGCCGCGCTATACCGTCTCCGGCATCGGACACGGCGCGGATCCACCCGCTCTGGCAGCGCCCGGGCACCTCGGCGCCCAGGCCGCAGTAGGACATAAAACGGGAGTTGAGCGCGTCCAGCTCGGTGCTCCAGGAATACCGCCAGCGGCGATATTTCAGCTCCCGGCGCCGGCGCATGCCAATACGCCAGGCCCGGGTACGCGACAGCACCCCATCCGCCACGATCTTCTCCACTTTGCGGCCCTCGTCGCCCGGTAGCCGGCACTCCACGGTCTCGGTGGTCCAGGTGCTGGGGTCCAGATACTCCACGTCTACCCCATCATGATCGTCCGGCTTGGGTACCGAAAACTCGCGCTTGAGCTCGACCGTCATGTTTTGCGTGCTGTACATGTGCTCGAACTCCGTGCGCGGCTCGTCCCGCACCGGGCGGATGCGGCCCTGGTCGATAGTCAGCTCCGCGAACCCCGGCATCAGCGCCTGGTTGATGCTGTCTCGCATCGTGCTGGGCGACGTGATGATATGATCGAAAGTGTCGCCTCTTGTCTGCCAGATCGCGCCCAGGCGGTCCAGCTCGGCCAGATCCAGCTCCGCATCCGTGTGTCCCATGCTCTTTGCGATGTAGGACACCCAGGGCACGATATCCCGCGTCGGCTGCGGGGGCTGCCAGGCTCCGCCGGCGCGCACCGGCAGGATGCGGGTAGCTATGAGCGAGATCTGGTTTTCGGTCTGCTCGGCGATCACGTCGCTGCCGATCAGCGTCACCGCCATGGTGGTCACGTCCGCGTAGCTGCTCGCCCCCGGCAGCAGCGACTTGAGCCCGTACCACTCCAGCCGATCCATCGCCTGGGTGCTGTCGTTCTCGGCCACGATGCGCCGCATCCGCACCTCCGGGGTGATGGCCGCCGGCAGCGCCTGGCTGAAAGTGCCGCCGAGCTGGTCACGACTGGCCCAGTCGATGGTGCGCGTGACCGAGATCCAGGCCCCGCTGCTGTGATAGTCCCGGTACTGCAGCTCTATCACGCGCCGCGTACCGAACGGGATCACGGTGCCATCGTCGGAAATCCAGCCGTGGCCACCGGGGGCAAAAATGTCCCATTCGATCAGCGCTGTCGTCTCCGCCTCCGGACAGGCCAGGAACGGCCCCAGCCAGCCGCCGGCCACTTGCGACTGGTCGTGCTCGATGCTGACGTGGGACGTCTCCAGCTCTGTCGGGAAACCGCTCCAACCGGGGTCGTCGGTGCCGTCGGCCCTCAGCCGCTGGAACTCCCAGCCGATGATCAGCTCGCCCTGGGTGATCAGCCCCGCTATCCGGTAGCGGGTAGACCACACATCGATATCCCGCCCCGGTACCGCCACGGCGGCACGGCTGATGCCGACGTGGTGATGGGTGCCGGCCGGCAGGGTAGACGCCGGCCGCCACTCCGAAACCCCGTTGACGATGTGCCGGATATCCAGCTCCATCTCGCTGTATGAGCGAGTTTCGGCACCGGTGTGCCGCGCCGGTGACGCGCCCAGCAGTGGATCGTAGTAGCCCGAAAGCGGCAGCGGCTGGCCGGCGAACGGCGTTAGCTCCGTAAACGCAATGACCCCGCCGCTATGGCTGGCCAGCACCCCGGCCAGCTGGCCGTTGAGTGCAGTCACCAGGGCATCATGAGTTGCATAATCGTCATCTAAGGTGACGGTCGACACGCCCACCGCGAACGTGATCGGGCCCAGCTCATATTCCAGCGGCGCCACTCTTACGCCGGTGATGGTAGAGGCGCTGCCCGGCTCGTCTACCGTGGTAGTGATGCTGTGCACCCGCAGCGGTATCAGCATAGACAACAGGCCGCGGATCACGAGCTCATCACCCACCGCCAGGCCGAGATCGGCAAAATTGCCGCGCACCAGGTCGCGGTTGGGGCTGCTCCAGTGCCCGCCGCCATCCACGATCTCGATGGTGCGGGTGTTGTCGGTGATGGTGACGATGCCGCCGGACTCCCAGTCCTGCGGCGCGCTGCCGGCGCTGGGCGGGATGATGATGGCATTGCCGCTGATCACATACCGGCTGGCCTGGGCATGGCGGGTGACTGTGCTGCCGGCGGTCAGCCGCAGGCCGGACGATCCGGTGCTGGCCCCCACCTCCGGCGCGTTGTACCAGTTGCGGTGTGACTGGTGCCCGGACACATCCGCGCCCGGCTCAAAAAAACTGTGCTGCCATTTTTCGCCCAGCACCGAGGTCGGGGTTTCGCCGATTTTGATCTGCGAGTCCGGGAGCAGATAGCGCCCGGGGCCGACGCACAGCATCATGTCCACCGCCTGGGTGCGGGGGTCAACAAAATATTTGCGGGGCTGGCACAGATAATCCGGGTAGCGCCGGTGACGGCCGGCGAGCTCCGGCACTATCTCGCCAGTTTTTGCGATGTTAGCCCCCACGGCAGTACCTGCCATTTTCTCGCCCTGGGTGCCCTGGTTTTGGGTCAGCTGTGGTTTTTTGGCCATAGACTGGGACAAAAACATGCCGGCAATAGCCCCAACTGCAGCGAAGATTGCGGTAACCGCGTCTTTTGGCTGCACCCGCAGTTGCACCGGGGCAGCAGCGGTGATCATCAGTTGGTCCCACTGCTCCGGTGGCACCAGTTGCCCGCCCACCGTGGCGCTGATGGGCTGCTCGGGCCCGAGCCGGTACTCGCGCACATGCTCGGTCAGCCAGTCATGCAGGGTAATGCCCTGCACCTGGTGCCGTTCGAGGGGCTCACCCGGTAGGGTGCTGGGGTAGATCTCGATCATCGTAGTAGACCACCTGTAAATGATTTGCCTCAAAATCCGCCAGCCGCTGCCGGCGCGGGCCGGTGCTGCGATTAGTTTCCAGCGCCTCCAGCCTGCCCTCGATCTCGATGACCAGGCCGACGTGCAGGCACAGCCGCCCCCGCCAGCAGGTGGCTATGGCCCCAGGTGCCGGCGCTACCGGCCGGAACCCGGCGCGCATCACCGCCCGCGCGGCCCGAGTCAGCCCGGGCTTGTCGTCCGGGTCTATGGCCCCGTAACTCGGCAGCAGCGGCAGGCCGTAGAGCTCATGCCGCCCGGCCCGCACCAGCCCCCAGCAGTCATAGACCCAGGGACCACGCCCGCCGTCGCGGTAGCGGGACTGCAGATAGCGCGCGATGCTCATCGGATATACCTCAGCCCGGGGGCCCAGTCTGGGGTGTAGCGCAGCCTGGGCCAGGCGGTGGCCATGGTGTCGTAATAAGCCGCCTGCAGCTGCAGCAGGACGCCCTGGAACGAGCCGCCGGCCAGGGTCATGCGCACCGGCGCCGAGGCCGGCGCCGACAGATCCGAGGCCAGGAATGTCCGGAAAATCACCGGCACCTCCACCCCCGCTTCCAGCGCGGCTTCTACCTCCGCCGCCGCCTCGCCGAACATGTCGTCCACCGAAAACTGCAGCGCCTGGCGGCCGGTGCCGTCCGCCCCCGGCAGCGAGATATCCATGGCCACAGCCCGAAAAGTCACGGCCTGCCCCGTCTCCAGGGTGGCCGTGATGTCTTCGTACTGAGCGCACAGTCGGCGCGGATTAGGACTGAGAATTTCCAGGGTGGGGATCAGCACTTCGGTGGTGGGGGCGGATGCGTAGACGACGTTGAGTATCGTCATAATGCCCCCTGGTTACGCAGTGATGCCGTATTTATCCATCAAAAACCGCTCGATGGCACGTCGGTAGCCGGCGTGCTCTGGCCAGCCGAGGTCGATATCCAGCACCCCGCAGATTCCCAGTTGCGTATTTGTTGTCGGGCTGTTGCGGAACATTTCAAATTGCCCCCCGTGATATTGATTATCGAGTGGGTTTTTATCTGCCGAATTGATTGCGACTTGATGTCCGTTAGCAAAGATTTTAAGACCGTTGCGAGTTGAAAATGTAGCCATCATTAAAATCGTGACGTTATTCTGTATCACGCCAGCAGCTTCCAATCGAACATTGCCATTGCTATCGTAAACCGCGAACTGCCCACCCGTTCTGATTGTTATCCGTGGTGCATAACCTGGGGTATTTACAATGAGTGGTCGAATTAATTCACGACCACCTACAGCCTCAGTTAAATCCGTGTTAAAGACAAAAAATGAAGACCATGCGTCAGGGTTAAAGTCAAAATCGGTTGCATACGGACGAATAATAGTTTCCATGGTGATTGATGGATGTCCTGATATAGTGCCAGTTGTAACAACCCCTGTATTTCTAATAAGAGAATTGTTTGCAATGGCTCTATTCTTAATCCCGCCATCAACCAGATGGTCTGGGTCAGCCATGCATTTCCATGCATTTTTTTTACTTCCATCAGGCATAAATTTATATATCGCACCCATGGATCGCCCTTCGGGTGTAAGCTGCATTGCCCCTTGCCCATTAGCATTCCGCAACCTGAATCCACTAGCGATTTGATAACCGATCATGATTGATACCCCTTACAAGTGAAAAATTTGATGGACTGCCCAGTTATAAAGTTGGCGACCGTCATAGTTGCTGATTTTTGTTGAGCTATCTCGCAAATTACCGCGAGGGACATTTCCCGCTGTGCGAGGACTGCTTTGCGGGCTGATGGCATACAGAAGAGATTCGTTTATGCCAGACGGGATATTTTCCAGCTGAGCAGTAATGGTCGCTATTCCGCTGCTGGATCCATCATCGTTAATTTCGATGCTGCTAATTGCGATATCTCCCGTGTTGTCTCTGAACCTAAACCCCTTAGCATCACGCTCCGGAACATGCTCGATGTCGAATACCAGCGGCGCCGGTGCACTTACAGATGCAATTACGGTGGTACCATCACGGACGACATCGATTATTTGCACAATTTCCGTTTTTCGCTTGTGGCTCCACAGCGCCTGGCTGTGCCCGCGTGCGTCTCCCTCGCCAATAAGGTAATAACCTGGCCCCTGGAAATGGATGTAATCGGGGCTGTAGTACTCGAGGTAGGGATAGTCGACACCAGTCAGGTGATGATAGGGGCTCTCGTTATGAGCTCGGAGCATAGCTATGGTCGCTTGCGGCGCGTCAACAAGGTGTGAACTTGGCATGTGCATAAGGATGTGGACGTCGGCCAGCTGCGAGGTAATGGCTTTGATGTCGGCGTCCAAGTCCTGCTGCCATTCGATTAAGTTGTTGAAATAGTTACTGTTGTTCTGGTCAGCCTCTCCGTGCTTGATGGTGACGGCCTCGACGACAACTTGCCATCCGTGGGCTGCGGCGAGTGTTTTGGCTCTTGCCACTGCCAGCATCATATTGTTATAGACCTGAGTTCCCTTTTTCATGCCGGAGTAACCGGTGCCGCCCATCCCGGATACAAAACTTAGGGAGCGGTACTGTATGCCCAGGGCATGAGCCTGGCGAGTGAGCTCGTCCGCGTAGGATTCCATGGGTGTCTGTCCTCGAGACCCGGCGCCTTGGCCTGCCCGGGCTACCAGTGGCTCAAAGTCGACCAGCACATCAGGATCCAACAATGGC
Source organism: Zobellella sp. DQSA1 (assembly GCF_041950555.1). Classification (GTDB taxonomy): domain Bacteria; phylum Pseudomonadota; class Gammaproteobacteria; order Enterobacterales; family Aeromonadaceae; genus Oceanimonas. The sequence continues at coordinate 2,023,502 of NZ_CP169531.1, read as the reverse complement.
GGGTTTGCGCCATCAGCCGTGTCCAGCCCCATACGGACATCTGACAGACCATCCGAGCGCGTAAACATCAGCGCCTCATCTGGAAAAACGGGCTCGATGCTGACCATGGTAGATGCTGACGTCGCGCCCACTTTGAGCGATTGACCTGTTCCGATGTGCAGCTTTAGGATCTTGCTGGCATCGGGGATGAGCAGGCCCTGACCTGCGCTGACTGTGCGAGTCTGACCGATCAGTGGCTGGTCGATCACCGCTCGTACCGACTGGCCATTCCCCGGCGCAGTGGCCAGCACGGTGTAGTCGCCCAGCTCCGCCGCCAATTCGTCATTCTCACCGACGGCTCTCAGTTCCTGTCCGGACAGGTATGGGATGAGGGCTTGCGCTTCAGGCTCAGGCTCAGGACCTTGGTGTGAAAATATTTGATTCCCATCACCGTCCCATGCTATTAGTGGATTTCCACCCTCATCTATAATTGCATTCTCAATCAGTGAATCGTCCGAGTGGAATTCTGCCCTCGCTTCATTTACCTGGTAACCATATTCATCATGTGCAGATATTATATTTCCTTCTGCATCGAGTGTTGCTAATGATATTCTGTCATTACTAGAATGAAACTCTGCCCTTAGTAGATCAGTTGTAAACCCGCCTTCATCGAAAGAACTTAGAATATTCCCGTCTTCATCAATCATGCCTACTGCAACCGCACCACTCTCACTGGCACTTGAGTGGAATTCAGCCCCAATATTGATGGGGTCAGATGCTACATCAACGGCAACTTTTATTTCATCACGTTGCTCAACTTGTTCATCAGCAATTACCTGCAAAAATTCAGCTGACGGGTCATCCGCAATCCAAACAGATCCGCTCACACTGATGCGCTTACGTAGTGTCTTGCTGATATTTGGGTCAGGGTTGGCGACAAAGAAATACTGGCCATCCTCTACCGCCGCTCGGCCAGCTGGCTCGTCATCGAATATTTGGCCACCGGCAACCAGCAAGCCCTCAACCTCGATTTCGATCGCGTGATAAGTTTTTCTCACCCGTCCAAATCGGTCGGTGAAGGTTTTATTTTCCATGTCATTGGATGCAACGTCTAAATTTTTCGCGTTGTCGTCCAGATCGCGAAGATCACCGGAATCCAGCGGGTTGCCGGTATTAAATCTGTTCATCATGTACCTCGATAAATCAGGATTCCGGCCAGTGTTTATTCATGGTCCGGTCGAACAGTGATTGATTAATGATGATGTCTGGGAATTGTGATTCAATTTCGCCAATGGTCTGCCGCTCTCGTATTTCCATGGTTGCCGATACTTGCCATTCCCATGCGCTGAGGGGGATGGCTTGATATATATCGACAAAGGCCATTTCGTAGCGGCCGACACCCAGGCTGGTTTTAGCCCAGCCCATAAACCAATCGGCGCCGTCAGATATCGTCCAGCGGAACCAGCCCTCGAACAGCTGGAACTGCGGCAGCGTCATAGTGATGGTCAGCGGAGTGTGAACCGGCACCGAGGTGAACATCCGGCGGCGGCGGCCCCGTCCGCTGGCCATGGGCGTGCGCCGGAACGGCGACACCGGCTGCAGGGCATAGCCCGGCAGGTCTGGCATGGGCAGCTGGGACGGGTACTCTGGTAATGCCATTAGGACCCCCTCATGGTCAGGCCGTGGTCCTGCGCGAACCGGCTAAATCCGGATGTGGGCTGGCCGCTGCTAGCCTCTTCCAGGATCACCTGGGCGACAAACTCCCGGTCGGAGATCTGCCGGGTTCGGGTTCGGGCCTGCACCGGCTGGCCCTGGTTGATGACCTCCACCGATACCGATATCGGCCCTGCTCCGCCCCGGGCGCCGCCCTGGCGGTTCTCGCGATCCAGGAACTGGGTCAGGTCGCGGTTCAGCGCGGCGCCGGTGACTCGCTCGCCCCGCTCCAGGTTCCAGGTGCCCGATTTGGGCAGGTAGTCGATGCCATCGTGGGCCTGGCCCACGGGCATGGCCACCGACTGCACCATGGCCTGCAGCACCCCGGTCTGCACGGTGGTGGTGGCCACCGCCGGCAGGTTGAAGGGGAACGGGGCCGATGCCCAGGCCTTGCCGATCGCGTCCACGCTGGACATCAACACCGACGCCAGGTTGTACGCCTTTTGCGCCGCAAACATGGTGCGGTAGATGCCCGACTGCTCGCCGGCGAACACTTTGGCCAGGTCGGCCATACTGCCGAACGTCTCGCCGACCCCCTGCAGCTTGGCCTGCTGGATCTGCCGCTCCGCCGCCAGCTCGTTCTGCCGGCGGCGGTCTTCCAGGGCGGTGATCTGCTCGTCGTAGAGCGCCGCGTTTTCGATCTCCATCTCGCGATAGAGCTTGTAATCCTCAATGCGCTGGTCGTAGGCCTCGCGCATTTTTTCGCGCTCTTGCTCCATGCGCTGGGCTTCGCCGAACGGGCCGGAAAACTGGGCATCCAACCCCTTGATTTCAGGCAAACCCTGAAATGTTTTGCTCTTAATCTCCCGGCCGATACCGCGCTGCACCAGCTGCCCCTTGGGCCCCTCCAGACCCTGGGCGTCCTGCTGCAGTTTGCCGAGCTCGGCCAGCGAACCGCCCAGGAACTTGCCCCAGCGCTCGTCTTCAATAGCCTGCAGCCGGCGCGCCGCTTCCTCGGCGATCGCCACCTTTGCGAACTCATAATCCCGGTGGCTGACCAGCCCCTGGCGGTAGTAGCTCTCGGTCTGGGCCAGACTGTCCTGCCGCCAGTGCTCGACCTGCTGCTGCTCGGTGGCGTTAAAACGCTGCATCTCCAGCAGCCATTTTTGGGCCTGGTCGCGCATCGACGCGGTTTTTTTATCGTCGTCGGCGCCGGGCAGGCCGGTGCTGCCAGGCCGGTTGCCGAGCAAGCCCTGGAGCTCCACCACTTTCGCAAGCTTTTTCTTTGTTTCTTCCAAGGCTTCGTTGTGGGCCTTGGTTTCTACCGTAATCTCTTGTTGCTTACCCAGCGCCTTGGCCAGCGGGGTTATATTCCCGAACCCGCTGGCACCTGATGGGGCCGCCATTGCATCCTTAACCTCAACAGCGACGGATTTGGCTTTATCCTCCAGCTTGCTGAGCTCCAGAGTTAACCGAGCCACCTCGGTTTCAAGAACGGCTTGGTTAAAGTCGTCCACCCCAGCCGTCAGCTCCGCCACTCTCGCCTTGGTCTTGTCCGCCTGACCAGCCGACAGAAATAGCTCGTCGCGGAACATGTAAAGCGATCCTGCGGCTATGATGGCTATGCCCGCAGGTCCCCCCAGCAGCGCCATGGAGGTTGCCAGGGTTCGGGAGGTGGCCGTCATGGCCGCTTGGGCCACGGAAGCAGTGCGGGTGGATGCCGCAGCGGCCGCCGTGGTGGTGGTGACCACGGTATTGGCCCGGGCCAATTCGGTTTCCGCCAGGGTCAACGCACGGGTGGTGCCGGTGGTGGTGGCCTCGGCCGCCGCCAGGGTGCGCTGGGCGGCTGTGGCCTGGGCGGCCATGCGCAGTTCCTGCTGGCGAATTTCCGCCAGCCGGGTCAGCGACTGCTGCCGGCCGGTGGCACTGATCTGCGCCTGAAGCCGCTGCATTTCCAATGCCCGCTCGGCGGCCAGTTGTTGCTGGGTCAGTTGGATCTGACGCAATTGCTGCGCTGCCTCGGCCTGGGCCTGCTGGGCCCGCTGCTGGGCAATCCGGGATCGGGTAACGGCAGCGGTTTGCTCACCGGCGGTGCGGCGAGCGGCCATGGCAGCCACCTGCTGCTCCTGCAGCTGCAACTGGGCCGCCTGGGCGGCAGCAGCGCGATCCGCCAGGGTGGACTTGACGGTGGCGGCGGTTTTAGCGGCAATGGCGCCGGTTAGCTTTGCGCCCAGCACAACAGCCACCATCTCCCCCACGGCAACAACATCAGACATGTTGTCACGCAGGTAGAACACCGCTTCAGCGGCTCGGTTGTAAATCTCGGTACCAGTCTCAATCAGGGACAGTTGCTCGGCCAGGGCCAGCTTCGCCTCCTGAATGGCTTGCCCCAGGGTATCCTGGGCTCCGCCAAAACCTTCCGCCTCTTTCCGAGCAATCCCCCCGAACTGACCAGCCAGTTCGTCAAGGATAAGCCCCTGGGCCTCAGCCAAGCGGTTTGTCTCCACCAGGGTCTTGATGACCTTTTGCTGGGCGTCATCAAAATAGATACCTTGACGCCGCATGGCGTTGATGCCCTGGATAGGGTCATCCAACACCTTCGCCAACATTTCGAGGGAGCCGTTGAGCGGCCCATTGATCAGCGATGAGAGATCGGTGGCCGTTTCGATGGCCCTGGTGAACACATCCCCAGTGATATTGCTGTAAGACAGCAGTATCTGCTGGGCATGCATCACCCCTTCGGTGGACTGCAGCGTGGACAGGGCCAGCTCCCGCGCTTGCTGATGCAGCTCCTGCGCTGTAACCCCGGCCACACCACCCGTGGCCTTGATCACGGCTTCAGTACGCAACAGGTTTCTTTCTAACTGCTCCGTTTCCGCTATAGCGGACCCGAACAGGCTGACGGTCTGGAAGCCAGCAAAAATCCCCCCCATGGTCGCCGCCACGGATTTAGCCTGATCCCCCATCCATCCCAGGTCATTGCCGGCAGACTGGATTTGACGAGCAAACGCCGACGCCTTCCCCCCTGCCTGGTCAAAGCCTGAGCCCAGCTCACCGGCATGGAGGCGCCCCTTGCGAAAATCCTGGTTGAGTTTATCCAGCTCGGTCTTGGTGGTATTGATGGCCCGCACGCCACCGCTGGCGTCGCCGGTGATCACCAAGCCGGTTTTATATTCCGATGCCATCGCCACCTCTTTAAGGCACAAAAAAACCGCCTTTCGGCGGTCACATGCGGTTAAGGATCTCTAGGGCCCCGCTTTCTATCTGCCGCACCTGCTGCAAGCAGCGGCGGCGGTCCTCGACCCCCAGCATCGCCATGGTGGCGGCCAGGGCTGCAGCATCCAGCCCCTGGTAAAACATCCCGGCCATGCCGGCGACGATGCGCCACTGGCCGGAGCTGGCCAGGAACACCTCCCAGGCCTCGATATGCTCGGGCCAGATGCCAATGCTTTCCGGTTCGGCGGGCTGGTCCGGCAGACTGATGCCCATTACCGCCAGGTCCGATTCAAGCTCGTTTTTACCGCCCCGGCCTGCGCCGGCCCAGGCGCGGCCGAGGTCGGTCAGTTTTTTGCGGCGGCCTCGGCGCGGCCCGCCTGTGCCGGGAACCAGCTTTGGATCAACGGCATCCTGATATAGGTCTTCTCCAGCAGTTGCAGACCCAGCTCAGGGGTGTATTTGAGCGAGTTGCCGGCGGCATCCTTGAGCGGCGCCAAATCCAGCAGATCTTCGGTCAGCAGCTGCTCGTCGGTGATCTCGCCGGCGCGGATGGCCGCCAATCGGTCTTGTGCCGGGGTGTAGTCGTACAACTTCCAGGTGGCCTGAACGCGGCTGGGCGCCTCGTCGCCAGGCACCAGGATATCGACCGGCACTGTAATGGTCTGCACGTCTTTAATAATCAGCATTTGAGGCCCTTACTTGATGGTGATGGTCCACTCGTCGTCACCGACGGTGGGCAGTAACTGCACGTTCATGTTGTAGTGGACGAGGCCGTTTTTATCCGCCCGGGACAGGCTGCTCAGCTGCGCCTTGGGTGCGGAAAATTCGACGGTGTTGCCGGGCTCGGTGCCGTGCTGCAGGGTAATGGGCGCCGCCACTTCCTGCTGGTGCGATTCCAACGCCTGGAAGTAGTTCTTGGTACCGAGATCGGGCGCTTCGATTTGTACTGCACAGGTGGAGACCCGGTCGGTAATGCTCACCTCCTCATGGCCAATCTGGTTGCGGTAGGTGACGGTGTTGCCCATGGTCATGGTCAGCGACTCGCCTACGGCCTGATGACCGTGCACCGAAAACACGGGCGTATTCTGTTTGTTGACCGGCAACTCCGGCACGATGTTGCTGATCTCATGAGCCAGCTGGGTGTTATGGACCACCGGCCGTTTGTAGAGCCCGGTCAGGGTGAATTTGTAGGTGGGGAACTGGCCGACGGGCGCGCTCAGCTCCAAGGTGCCGCGCACCCCGGGCAGTTGCTGCAGCTGGCCATCCTCCACATACCAAACAGTAAACGACTCGTGATCATCGGTGACCGGGCTGTAGGTGACGGACACGCCGGCGGCCACGGTTTCGGCCGCGCCACAGGCGCGCAACAGCAGGCCATAGTTGGGCGGAGTACCCACCACTCCGGAGCCGGCCAGAGGAACGGTAGCGGTCACAGTTGCATAGGGACCCACGTTGACATCGGCGTTAGCGCCGAAGGTCTGGCGTAGCCTGGTGCGCTGTTGCCGCTCCCCCTCATAGGGGGCATTCTCCAGTTCGGCCAGCTGGATCAGGGTAGCGTCGGCAATATCCGCCGGCACCCCATAGCTGAGTTCAGCCGCGATCAGCAGCGCTTTTTTGCGTGTCAGCATCAGGTTTTGCCTTCTGTTGTTTGGCCGGCGCCGCCGGCGGGGAGGTTATGCGGTGGCCGCTGCGCTGCCTGAGCACACGCTGGCCGGTTTCGTCAATGACATAGCTGCCGCCGGATGCCATGGAGGTCTCCTGTCAGTGGCTGCGGATTACCCGCTGGTATTGGTAGGTTTCGCGCCAGAACACCTGGTGGCCGAACACGCCGAGCTGGCTGCCACCGCCGTACTCCAGGGGGCTGACCGCGCCGTCAAGCTCCAGGCCCAGCAGGGCGAATTGGGCCGCCAGGCGCAGGCCTTCCAGCTCCAGGGCATTCGCCACCAGCACCACCGCCATCTGTTCAGTGACCGTCTGCCGCACCGCCATGGTGGCCAGGGCGTTACCCTGGGCCGAGGCGCCCAGCTCATGCACAAAGGCGGCGGCGGGTGCCACGGCGCCGGCCAGGGCGGTGGTTTGCAGCTCGAAGTGGGCGCGAAACTGGCGTTGGTCAAACTCGTAGTCGGTGGCGGCGTCGGTGATCTCCGCCCCCACCGGGCCGGTGTGGGCCGCCACCGCATCCACAAAGCCATCGGCCATGGGCCGCAGGGCGTCGAAGCTGGCGGCGCGCAGGCTCACCAGCCAGGTGTCGGTGCGAGCAATGGTCCAGCCGTCGGCCTCGATGTTGCGCCGGCCGGCGAGCTGGTACACGCCGTGCTGGTCCACCTCCAGATCCGGGGGCAGCCGCAGCGGGTAGGTGTGCCCGGCCGTGACCTGGTCGCCCAGGGTGCGCACCAGGGGCACCATATCCACGGCGCCGATGTCGGCCTGGCTGGAGGCTTGGGCGTCGATGGCTTCGCCGGCCAGGGCGTCAAGGACGGCACTGATAGTGTTATTCATCGCATTCGCTCCAGGGACTGGCTCAGCCCCTTGTAAAATCGCTGTTCACCGCCGGCCCGGCCCTGCTCCAACGCCGGGCCCATAAAGGGGCTGGCCTCCATGCGCTCGGTGCCGTGCTCCTGCCACAGGCCCTTGCGCCCCTGCCAGCGGCCCTTGACCTTGCGGTTGGGGCCGACCAGCAGCGCCACCGTTTGGGCGGCGATACCGAGCCGGCCTTTCAGCCGATTGGGCAGGGAGCGGTGGCCCACGGCACGGGCGAGGTCGCCCGAATCCTTGGGCGCCATGGCCTGGGCGGCGGACTTGATGGGCCGCACAAACTCCACCAGGCCGGCGCGCACCGCCCGCGTTTGCAGGCGGCGTTCCAGCTGGGAGAGTTCGCGCAGGGCCTGGTCGTGGCCCTGCAGGCCTACATCCAGATCAAACCCACTCATGTACCATCACCTCCAGTTCAATACGGCGGCCGTCCACGTCGATGGGGCGGCCGTCGATGCGATACAACTGGCCGGCGTGGCGCAGGCGCAGGGTTTTACCGGTGGCCTGGGCCACCGCCGGCCGCCAACGCAGGCGGATGGTGGCGGTGGTGTCGCTGTTGGCCTGGTCGGCGGCAAACAGCAGCCGGCCCCGCAGTTGCCGCACCTCGGCCCAGACGGTGACGCCCGGCTCCCAGGCATCAGCCCGTTCGCCGGAGTCGCTGCGGGCGTTGGGGTTCAACCACTCCAGGGTAACGCGGTGCCGGTATTTGCCGGCTCTGGCTGTACGCATGGCGGTTATCCAATCACTGTGGGGAGGTAGGACTGGATCAGGGCATCGAAGGTAAGCGGCACCGAGTTGGCGGCCTCGCCCACCACCACGGCCTCGCGGTTGCCGTACCAGTGGCCAATGAGGAACAGCAAGGCCAGCTGCAGGTCATCGGTGAGCGGCTGGTTAAGTTCGGCGTCTTCGACCTCCAGATCCCAGCCCGCCAGCGGTACCAGGGTTTTCTGGATGCGCACCTCCAGATGCCGGACCGCCGCCCGCAGCAACAACTGCAGGTAGGCGTCATCACTGGTGATGTCGTCATCCACCTTGCACTGGGCACGGATGACCTCGATGGCGATCATGATGGCTTACCCCTTGTAGGCCTCGGCCACCTTGATGATCTTGATCAGCCGTTCGGCTTCTTCGGGCTGGAAGCCGGCGATGTCGTCTTTTACGTAACGGCCCCAGGCCTTGATAAAGAGCACCGGGGTCAGTTTTTTGGCCGCCGAAGCGGCGGGCTTTTTGGTCTCTGCGGGTGTGGTCATGCTGTGGTCTCACTACGGATAAAAAGGGGCGCCGGACGGGCCGGCGCCGAGGGATTACCAGGTGATGCCGGTACCCAGCACCAGGCCTTCGGGATGGCGGAAACCGATGTCGTGTTCGGCCACCACGCGGATCAGCGACTGGTTACGGGCAAAGGCCGACACCAGGTTGCCACCGGCATCCTTGTAGGTGGCCTCGCGGCTGAAATCGACGGTGAAATTGCCGCTTTCGCCGATCACCACGTCGTTGAAGTCGGCGAAATAGATCTCCGTCTCGTCGGTGCCGACGCCCAGGTTGGCCGGGATGGAGTTGGTGTGCAGGATGGGATAGCCCTTGAGCACACCCTGGGCCATCTCGGGGTACACTTTGTTGCCATTGCCGTCACGCAGGCCGAACAGCTTCATCCAGGTGCGCGGCGACATGCCCCAACCGCAGGACACCATCACGCTGTTGGACTCCATCAGCTTGAGCATCAGCAAGTCCAGGTAGGCGTCGATGGTGGCCAGGTCGGCGGTACCGCTCCAGGGCTCGGTGCGGCTGGCGGCGGTGGCCACCGCCTTCATGCCGGTGGGGGTGTTGTTGGTGCCGTCGTCGCGAAGGAAGGCCTTGTCTTCCCGCACGGCCATGGCGTTGATGATGTCGGCCAACACCAATTGCTCCACATTAAAGCCGGCATGGCCAATCAGCTGGTTGGATATCGGCACCAGGGTGATCATGCTTTTCGCCGAGAGTTTTACGTCGTCCAAATTGGCCCCGGTCGCCAGCACATCATCGCCCTCGCCCACATAGCCGGCGGTAGCGCCGCCACTCATGCGCGGCATGGACATGTTGCCGTTTGGCAGCGGTACCGAGCGGGCGCCGAGCTTGCGCACCACGGTGCGGTTGCGCAGCAGCTCGATCACCTCGTCGGCGGTGTTTTGCGGGATCAGGGCGCCGCCGGAGCCGGCCGAAGTTTCGATGGCCATGGCCACGTCGCTGTCGCCGATGGTGTCGTTGGCAAACTGGGCGGCCTTGTCCAGATCGCCCTTGCTGGCGGCGATGGCCATGGTGATCCGGGCCATGCTGGCACCGGGGTACTGCTTCAGTTCCTGCCTGGTGTGCACCGCCGGGGCCTTGCCGCCAATCGCCTTCACCGGGGCAGCCTGCTGGGCATTCATCCGCTCGGCCGCTTCCAGCCGGGCAATTTTGGCACTAATGGTGTCAAACTCGGCGCTGAGGGTTTCAAATTGGGTCAGCTGCTCGGCGGTGAGCTCGCCTTCCTGCTCTTGGGCTGCCAGACCCTGGATCTGGGCGTTCACTTCGGCACGCTTGCGGCGCAGTTCTTCGATCAACATAGTTACGGTTCTCCGGTAACAAAAAAGCGGCCCGAAGGCCGCTATGGGGTTGTGTACTCCGCCGCCTGGCTAGAGCTTACAGCTAAGGTCGATGGCCGCCGCCCGCGCCTGGATGGAGCGGCGCGGCGGCGGGGTCTGGTATTTGCTGGCAATGGCGTTGATGGCCTGGTCCGGGCTCATCAGCTCGTCGGCAAAGCCGGCGGCAATGGCCTCGGCGGCGCTCATAAGCCGGGCCTGAGTGTCGATCACCGCCTGCACCTTGAGGCCCCGGTATTCGGCCACCGATTCGGTAAACAGCTGGTAGGCCTCGTCCAGGCGCTGATCGATGGCCGCCGTGGCGCCCTCGGTCAAAGGTTCGTGGGGGCTCCCGTCGTTTTTGCGCTCTCCACGGTAAAAGGTGGTGAAGGTCAGGCCCACTTCCTGCTCCCAGCGGGACAGTTCCATGTGCTCAAGCAGTACGCCGATGGAGCCCACGCCGGAGGTGGTGCTGACCACGATTCGGCTACAGGCGGCCGCCACGAAATAGCAGGCCGAATAGGCGTAGAAGTTGACGATTGCGGTGATCGGCTTTTGCTGCCGGGCCTGGTAGATGTAGTCCGCCAGCTCCTTGCAGCCCACCGCCATGCCTCCGCCCGAGTTCAGGTCGAGCACGATTTCTTCGACCAGGTCATGGGCCAGGGCCAGGGCAATGTTGCTGCGGACCAGCTCATAGCTCATCAGCTCGGTGCAGGCCTGGGTGATGTGGCCCCGACGGGCCACCAGCAAGCCGTGCACCTTGATCACAGCGATTTTGCCGACGATGTGCATGCCGTCGAATTGTTCCACCCGACCCTGGCCGCTGTTGGCCAGCACCTCGGGCGCGGACGCGGTGAGCGCCTGGGGCAGCTCGATGGTTGAGCCCCGCCCCATCAGCCGGGGCACCAACACCGACTTAACCGCGTCCAGCGCGGTGCGGGTGGCGTAGAGCGGCACGTCGAACACCTGGGCGGCGACGTGCGGGTAGTTGATCAGTTGCGGCATAAGATGGCCTCGATGTCTTTCATCTGTTGGGGGGTGGCGTTCATCGACTGCTGGATCTGTTTGGAGTCCACCATGTTGAGCGGGGTCAGGTATTTGTCCCCGCCGGAGATGGGCGGCAGGTTCTCCAGCCGGCGAATGTCGTTGACCGACAGCCAGCCCCACTGGCGGCCGAGGGCATAGGCCTCGTACCGGCTCTTTTGGTCTCCGCGCAGTAGGCCCGAGACGTTAAACTCGATGTAAAACCGGCTCCGCTCCGAACGGAGCAGCAGGTCGCGCATCATCGCCGCCTCGATGCGCTTGAGCCAGGGCAGCAGGGTGTAAATGACAAACTGCAGGCCCTGGTGCTCGATGTTGTTGAAGCTGGCCTTGTCCAGCTGCTGGATCATGTGCGGCGGCACCTTGTAGAGCCGGCAGATCTCGGTGATGGAGAAATTACGGCTCTGCAGCAGTTGGGCCTTTTCGTTGTCCATGGCCAATTGCTTATAGGTCATGCCCTCCTGCAGCAGCGCCACGGAAAAGGCGTTGCGCAGCCCGCTGTGCCGCTCCTGCCACTTGTTCAGCAGGGCGTCCACCGCCGCTTGGGTAGTGATAGGGGCGGCCTCTCTGGGCCGCTCAATCACCCCACTCATGGTGGTGCCGTTGGCGAACACCTGGGCGGCGTGCCCCTCGGTGGCCTGGCTGAGGCCAATCACATCGGCGTTGGTCTGGATCGGCGACAGGCCGATGTAGCCATCCAGGGAAAAGCCGCGCACATGGTGCACCAGGCGCGACGGCAGGATCTCGTTGACCTCGGTCAGGTGGTAGTAGGGCATGGCGTCCGGCCCTTTCAGCACCGTGACTTTGTCCGGGTTGATGGGGATCAGCTCGGTCACGTAGCCGGCGCCATCCCGCTCGATCAGGCTGTAGTGATTGCCCCGTACCCCTAAGCAGCCCTGGGTTTGCTCGAAATACTCGAACGCCGTGTCTTTGCGGTTGGGCAGGTTGTGCACCACATCGTACAGCGGGTGATCCGTGGCCCGTTTTCGCTCGCCCTTATCCGACCGCTCGTAAAGCTCACAGGGCAGTTGGGCCACCGACTCGGCCAGCAGGGTCACGCAGCCGCGCACCGCGCTGGAGGCCAGCGCCGACTCGGGGGTAACGTGGATACCGGCCGCCGTGGTGCGCCCGGAAATGGAGCTGATCCAGCGGCTCCAGTCGCCGTTGCTGCCGGTGCGGCTGGTGCCCTTGAACATCTGGGGGATAAACATCAGTCACCCCCTGGAGCGGGTACAGCCTTGGCCATGGATTTGGCCATCAACCAGGACCAGAACACCGCCAGGCCGCCACCGACGATAAAGCCGGCCGCCGGGGTCAGCAGCCAGGCGCCAAAAGCGATGGCGGCAGCGCCGGCCAGGCCGACCAGGAACACGATTAATTGCATCAACATAACACGTCCGATTTGTCGTGGATGGAGGTATCCCCATCGCCACCGCCCACGATCAGGCGGCTCATGGCGGTAAACAGGCCGGCCGGGCCGTCGATCTTGGCCTCGGGGGTCGCCTTGCGGGGAAAGTAGTTGTCGTTGTGGTCGACCTTGCACACCACGTTGGCCATCATCCAGTTCATCACCGGGTTGTGGTCGTGGCGGATACGCTGCCCCTTGACCAGGGCTTCGGTCTCCTTCATCGCCTCGCTCAGGTTCTTGACCGTTTGCGGCACCTCCACCATCGGCAGCCCCTCCCCCATCAGGGACAGGGCGAACTGGGTGGCGCTCCAGGGGTCGTGGGCGATTTCCCGCAGCGATTCGCCGCCCACCCACTCGATCAGCTCTTCCTTGATCTGCAGGTGGTCGATCACCTCGCCGTCGGTCAGCTCCAGGTAGCCCGCGTCCGCCCATTTGCGGTACAGATCGGCGATGTGTTTGGGCGCCGACTCGATGCGCCCTTCCGGCAGCCAGAAGCGGCTGGCCACCTGAACCGAGCCATCCGCCTCTTGCCAAAGCTTGATGGCGGCGGCCACGTCGATTTTGTTCGAAAGGTCGATGCCGACCCACAGCGGCAACCGCTGCAGCTGCTCCGGCGGATCGATACGGCCGGCGGCAAGCCAGCGGGCCATGTCCATCCAGCTTGATTCCGACTGCACCCAGATGTTGAGGTGCTTGGTCAGGAAGTTGGTGCGGGCCGCCACCTGGGCCCGGGCCTTTTTGGCCAGGCGGCGCATGTCGTCCCAGCGCTTGCAGATGCCCAGACCCGGGTTGGCCTTGGGCCAGTTCTTTTCATCCCAGGGATCGTCGCCCTCGTCCAGGGTGTAGATGATGGCGAAAAAGCTGTCGTCTTCGACCACGCCGGACAGCACCTTGGTGCTGTAGTCGCGGATCTCGTAGCAAATCCCCTCCCGGTTGAAACCGGCGGTGGTAATGCCCAGGATCAGCGGCTGGGTCCGGGCGCCGGTGGCGGTTTCCAATACGTCCCACACATCGCGGGTGCGGTGGGCATGCAGCTCGTCGACGATGCCGCAATGAATGTTGAGGCCGTCCAGGTTGTTGGCGTCGCTGGATAGCGGCTCGAACTTGGATGCGGTCTGCTCCTGGTGGATGTTGAGCTTGTTGAACCCGAACAACCGTTTGAGCAGCTTGCTCTTCTTGATCATGTTCTTGGCGTCTTCGAACACGATCCGCGCCTGGTCCCGGGTGGTGGCCGCCGAGTAGACCTCGGCGCCGCCCTCGGCATCGGCCCCGGTCATGTAGAGGCCAACGCCGGAGCTCAGGGTCGATTTGGCGTTCTTCCGGGCCACCTCGTTATAGGCGGTACGAAACCGGCGCACCATCACCGCATCACCGTCGTCATCCAGCACCGCTTCGCCGGTCATCTCGTCGATCAGGACGATAACGAAGCCGAACAGGTTGATCAGGATGAAGGTGTGCCAGTCCATCAGCTCGATGGGCTGGCCGGTGAGTCGCCCCTTTACATGGGGCACAAATTGGTAAAAGTCGAGGGCGTGCTGGGCGCGACCCTCGTCGAAGTAAACGCCCCGTTCGGGGCCTTGCTCCAGGTCAGTCAGGAAGCGCTGGCACGCCAGTATGGTCCATTTGCAGGCGATGATCTCGCCGGCAACCACGCGCTCGGCGTAGCGGACACCGTCCTGAACTGTGGCCATTCATTATTTTCGCTTGCTCAAGAAGTCTTCCAATGGGTCTTTTTCCTGTTCGCCGCCGGCCGCTACCTTGCTGCGGCTGGCCGGGGTCATGCCAAATTCGGCCATCATGGCCCGCAGTCGCTTCCAGGCATCTGATTTCATGGCGGCGGCCGGGTGTGCTTTCAGCAGCGTGTCGCCGGACATGGAGGTGGTGGTGTAGGTGTAGCCCTCCGCCTCCAGCGTCTTGCAGTGCTCGCGGTACTCGGCGTACACCTCGACCAGCAGCTCCAGCGCCTTGGCATCGAGCAGCGTCAACACGCCAAGACCGTCCAGATCGGCGGCCAGCTTCTTGAACCAATACTTCCCGGTCTTGCTCAGGTGCTTGGGCGTGTTGGGTACCCCTTTTTCGGGGGCGGGTTCGCTCTTATTGATCGCGCGCTTTGATGGGTTCCCCTTCACCAAACGCAGGTGTGACGGGGTCGGTGGTGGTCCTGGCATGATCCAAACCCTCCCTAAAGGATCCCGAAAAAAAGTTTTCTAACCTGCGGCGATCCGAAAAGAGTTGGGCGGCGGTCCCTGTGGGGCAAAGGCTGGGGGGATTTTTACCCCCCTACCCCCTGGGCTGCTGCCGGGCCTCTACCCCAGTCGCTCACGGGCTGTTTTGCTGCGATGGCAAGGCCAGCACAGGCTCTGCAGGTTGCAGTCATCATCGGTACCGCCTCGCGCCTTGGGCACAATGTGGTCGACCGTCTTGGCCGCAACCGCTCGCCCCTGCCGCAGGCATTCCTGGCACAGGTAGCGGTCACGCTGCAGGATCCGCTCCCGGCGCTTGTCCCAGTCGGAGCCGTAGCCGCGCTCATGGCGGCTGCGCCCGGCCTGATGGGCTCCCCATCCGGCCAGTGACTGGTGCTTGTCACAGTAGCCATGGCTGTGCACCGTGGTGTGTGGGCAGCCGCGCTTACGGCAGACTTTGGGGATTCTTGGTGGCATAAGGGCCCCTCATGATCGGCACCTTCGGCACCCTTTTTGGTAGGATTCATGCGGATTTCAGGCCGCTGATGCTGCCGAAGCTATAACCTCGAAGATTTTCCAAATCCGCGAGTCTGCAACCCCGTGGACTGTCGATCAGGGTTGGGAAGGACCCGCCGCCCCGTCGGTGACGGCCCTAAGCAGCTGCTGGCAGGCCTGCAGCTTGGCTGTGTCGCTGGTCAGTCCGGCTCGGAGACGGTGATAAGCGCGTCCAGCAGCTGCACTGAGTTCGACGGCGGCTCCATCACCCAAGCCGGTATCGCCGGCGGTGCCGGGCACTGGGCAGCTGGCAGGACGCTGGGCGAGGATGCGCAGCCGCTTAGCGCCAGCATCCACAGCACCCCGAAGCTCATTGTTATCTTGTTGCGCACGGCTCAGCTCCTTGGTGTGCAGTTCGTCCAGCTGAATGATCTGCTGCTGCAGGCTCTCGGCCCGGCGGGTTGCTCGCGCCAGCTCGGCGGTGTTGGCCTGCTCCAGCGCCAGCAGCTGCTCGGTATGGTCACGGCGAACGGCGGCCAGCTCGGCGCTCAGGCGGTAATGCTCAGCGCTCCAGGCCAGCAGTGCTGCCAGCACCGCCGGGGCCACATAGGGCATCGCCTTTATCATGCGCCGTACCCTCGAGGCAGTTGGAAGTGCGGGCCATCCTTGAAGCTGGTCCAGTCCCCGCCCCACTCAATGGGAATGCCCAGTTCGGCGGCGGCCAACTTCATGGCCTCGGCAATCTTGTGATAGAGCGGCCAGTCCCAGCGCACCCCGCCTACCCAGGCGGCCAGGTCCACCGCATGGGCATAACCGTTCGCCTGGGGCAGGTGCAGGCTGTTCATGGTTTGGCTGGCCCCGCGCTTAACCAGCTCCCGCTGCCGTTCCTTGGTACGTACCCCTTCGGTAACAGTGAAGTCGACAAAGGTCAGGGTAAGCGCCTTGCGCACTACGGCAACCAGATCCGGGTGAACACCTTGCAGGTTCTGCTCGCTGCGTTGGCTGAATCGGAATGTCATTTTTCTTTCTCCCCCAATACCGGAAACCGCTTACGGATCACGTCTTCAATCAGGAACAGGGCCCGACCGCCCATGTGGCCGGCAATGCCGGCGGTAACCGCTGTGGCGTAGAACGAGAGGCCCATTTCGTGGCAGATGTAGGCACTGAGCAAACCGGCAAAGCCGGAGATTGCCCACTCGCCCATCAGCTCAGCGGCGCTGAACACATGGTTCTTGTTACGCCGGGCCCGGGAGATGTAATTGGCAGTGCCGCCCCAGACAGCCAGCAGGATGAACCAGAGATAACCCCAGAGCGGGCCACCGTCCTCCGCCAGCCGCTGCAGCAGTGGTAGTTTTTCGTTTGGCATAGATGGCCCGTGATACTGGCTACAGAAATAGAAAAGCCCGCTCAGTGGCGGGCTCAGAAACGGAAAAGCCCCAGCATGTGCTAGGGCTAAGAAAGCGTGCTCGTGTTGTTCAGGCGCAGAACTCGAACTTACCTAAAAAAGTATACAGACTGGATATCCAACCAGCAAACATATTTTTATGTTTACACTTGCAGCCCAAACTCATCTTCCCCTTTGGATAGAGAGTAAGTATCAACATTGAGCCTAACAAACCGTATTAGAAACGAAACAAATATTGAAGTTTCTCTATCAGCATATATGTCACTTTTGTCAAAAAACCCCTGCGAGCTTGAAATGGAGTCACATAATGCCTCCATATCATCTTGAACTTTTGATAGAACTTCATTAGATGCACTACTATCTAACAATGCAAAAAACTCAAATTCATAACAACCAGAGATTTCTCCACTTTCCACAAGCACATAAATTGCCTTTATGTAACTCCCGTTATCATGCCTCGCACTATCATCAATTATAGGCATATGCTCTTTTAGAGCCGGGTTTAAAACATCATTAAACTCGTCAGGGAGAGCACTCCTCATGTATCGGTTTGCACGCCACATTGGAACTGAAGCCATGTAAATATCATTCGGCTTTTTCAGTATACCCTCACCTGCCTCACTAAGAACTTCCAATATTTCAGACTTTTCAACATTCAAAATGTATTCAACATTAGCTTCGTACCAATCGCTACCGATCTGAAATTGAAACTTCCTAACACTAGAAACAAAAAGATTGCCTGGGTAAACTGTTTTTTCTTTTATTTTCTTACACGCCACCAGCTCTACAGAACTATCTAAAAGATCATCCCTGCATGCGATGTCACACTCTTGTGATAAAACTAAAAAAACACCACTATCTTTAAACTTACTTGTATCACCTCTAAGGTTTACCTTAGAAAAAGCCTTTGACCAAGCCTCACGCTTTTCCGACGAAACATCAGCCATAGGTATACAATAACCTTGCTTCAAACCATATGCGTGATACAGCTGCTGTCCTAGTGACTGATTCAAGATGCCACCGCCCTTATGATACCTTGGTTAATGCATACAAAGTATTATTATTCCCACTAACGTTACTTTTACTCTTAGCCTCTTTTATCTTCTCAGAAAGAAAAGCACTCACTTTAAAGATCTTCTCTTGATTAAATTCTTCTTCAATCATCAGGTCAAACAATGAGCTGCCTTGGTAATAATAATTTTTAGCAAGCGAACCTGGGCTAGTTTCAAAGATAGGATCTAGCCTTTCAATTAGAGCGGCTATGGATTTAGAGCGTTCCAATACCTTCTCACTTACTCTGGCTGTCAAAACACTCTCTTTTGTATAAGAATGTAAAGTTTGTCTAGTCACTCTAAAAATTGCTGCCACATCTTTATTAGGTAGCCCCAACATATTTTTCAGCTTAACAACAACTGATGATATATCAATAAACTCATCACCTACAATCTTGATACTTGACTCAAGAAATCCTTGAATAGAAGATCCCAGAGGTACTATATCAGCATAACTAACCCAATGGCCATCACGCAAATTAGTACGAAATAAATAGAGATTTTCCAAATCTCTAGATATCAAGTCTGGTGTGTCATCACACATCGACGCGGAATTGAACAACGTAGCTTTAAGCCCGTCACTTATATCCGCCCTCACAGTTGTGCTACTCCACATACTCATCCCTCCGAATAACCCCATTCATTCTTAGCCACTTCCGATATCGCACTCCAGAAAACTTTTTCCGCACCATCATGCAAACTAATTATTACTCGCCCGATATCATCGGGATTCATTACAGGGCTAGCTTGAAAATTGTGAATATGGTCAACATCTAATAAGCCGTACGTTCCGCCACCAACTGACATCCAACTGTCCTGACCACTAATAATCAACCCGCAATCTTTATCTCTCTCTATAAGATTGTCAGGTAACACCTTCATTACTCGACCATCATGTGACTTCAATTCATCAAATTGTAGACGTAAAACTTGATCTTTCCCTGTCTCAAATAACTTTACAGCCACTCCATGAAGATGATTAAAATCTGACATTCCTTTTACACAAGGGGGCAATAACCACTCTTGCATATAATCTGTTAGGTTTCTAGAGCCCTTAGGAGCAATAACATTAACATACCGAACCCCTACATTTTTCATTAACGCACTGTTAAACTCAGGAAACACCTCGATACAGCTCTTCAAAACATTAATGAACTTATGATAGAAATCATCAAAGTTACTATAATTTGAAGATTTTACCAACAATGAGCTTCCTGTTATTTCAATTATTTCACGCTCACCTGACGCTCTAAAAAGGTAACGATTTTTTGTGGTTATATTCTGTTTTGGATGTAATGAATCATGTTCAAAAACAATATCTATGATCTCTGCCTTGCTTTTAAGTTTCTCAGGAAATCCTTGCTCAATCATTTTTGAATGAATTGAACTTAAGTTGTCTTCACTCATTTTTTCCAAGCTTGGCACATCAGAAAACCTCAGATGTACCACTGCATGCACTAGAGGTGACCGTTCCAGAAACTTTTTCATTCTTTATCTGCCCTTGTGAATTTCAGATCCATTTTACACTTTTTTTGACACTATAAAAGTAGAAAAAGTTCCACCAGAAGGCAACTGCCAAAAAATAAAAAACCTTACTGCTCATAAAGTTACAACAACACTTCGTTGTGTAACCTCGCTGCTACCCACATCTCACCACGCTCAATGTCCCGCCCGATACGAGCGTGGTGGATGCCGGCCAGCCTCGCCAGATGCCGGGCTGATGCATTGCACACATAGTGCTGAAACATCAGTTCCCGCAGGTCTTCATCAAACCGGCCCAGCTCCGCCACCGCCCGGTCCACGGCCAGGGCTATGTCGTCGTTCCACTCACCACGGTAGGTGCGGCTTTCCCACTCCACGGCATCCATCATGCCCATGGCCACGGGGGCGTACTCGGTACCCAGGCGGCAGCGGGCCCAGACGCCCCAGTTCTCCAGCAGTTGTTTTACCTGTTTCATGCGCCCTCCCCTTATTCTTCGTATGAAATCGCCACCAGCAGGCGGCCCGGCTTGCTCACAGCGCCGCGCTCTACCAGTATTCGGTCTATCTGGCTGTCGTCCTGCCACACCCCGGCGTGGGTCAGTGCGTCCAGGGTGGCCTTGAGGATGTTGTCCAGGTCGCGGCCGCGTCGATCGGGCGCCTGCGCCACCACATCAACCATCACCCGCCCGGCCAGTTGCCGGTTGGCCCGCGCCAGCAGCACCAGCTTGGCGACATGGGCACGATAGGCCCGCCCTTCCTGGCTCAGCAGGGTGCGGGGCTTGCCCTGCACTACCACGTTGCGCCAGATGCGATTGGTGGACGGCGGCCACGGCAGTTCGAGAGATATCATCCAAACACCCCCAGGCCGGCGGCCTTGTTGATGGTGGCCAGTACATGCTCCAGCTGCGAGCCGTGTTCCCGCTCCCACTGCTGCCAGCCCTGGTTATGCAGCCGCATGTGTTCCCGATGGCACAGCGGAAACGTCATCAGGTCGTGCACCTTCAGCGCCATGCCGGAATGGCCGTGGCCGATCAGGTGGTGAGCCTCTACCGCCTCGGTGGTGCCGGTGGCCACGCAGGGCTGGGAGCGAACGAACTTAAGGTAGGCCTCGCTTTGCCAGCGGGTCAGCTTGGGCCGCAGCATGAACACGTTGGCCGGCTCCGGATCCACCTCAAACCGGATGGGCTTAACCATTTCGCTGAGGTCAGCAATATGGTCCCTGGCGTCGTAACGGGCGTCGGTGTCGCGCCAGCCGAAGGCCGTATGCCGGTCGGGCGACGCACATTGTCGCCCCAGTGCGCTACGGGCCAGTGCCTCGGGCAGTTGCTCATGAACACCATGAGCCGCCGCCCACCAGGCCAGCTCCGCCGCGCTCACCTCACTGGCCCGGTTGCGCCCCACAAACTCAGCCACCCGGCCCAGGCCAAACGCCAGCACCTTGCGCTCCACCACCCGAGCCACCGCCGGCAGCGGATCCGCCCGGTGGGCATTGTCGTGATGCCAGCACAGCGGTACCGGCCATGGCCCGGCGCTCCAGGTCATACAGCCAATGCAGTCGTCACCGTGCAGCACACACCGATCCGCCCGGCCCTGCCACTGCGCGAACCGCTCCGCCCCGCCCAAGGCCTGCGCCACCGCATCCTGCAGGAAAAACTCGAGCACCAGCCCGGCGCTCAGCCGCGGCTTGGCCGGCTCGGCCCGCTCCACCAGCCCGGGCCCGGATACCGCCAGCTCGTCCGGGGCCGGCGCTAGCAATACTGGTGATTTATCCAGTATCGAGCGAAACGCCTGTAATACCTGCTGCCCTGGGTTGAACATCAGCAGACCCAGCTCCTCCGAAAACACCGGATTGGCGATCAGCGCCTTACTCATGGCCACCCGCCTTGGCCGCCCGGGCCTCCAGCACAATGCGAAGCGCCTCATGGCTCACCGATCCGCGCAGCTCCTTGCTTTCGTCCGCCTCTGCCCGTGCCACCAGGGCGCTGAGGCTGCCGATGGCTCCCGCCTCATAATGCTTGCGCAGCAACCGCGCCCGCTCCTTGCTCTGCCGGGCCGCCAGTTGCTCCGGCGACTGCCGCGCAAAGCTCGCCTGCTTGGCCTTGTGTTTCTTCCAGTTCGCTCTGGTTGTGCTCATGCTTGTTCTGCCTTCTGCCGGTAGTCGTTCAGCCAGTACCTGGCCCGCTCCCGCTGTTGTTCTGTCATCTCGCCCAGCTCCGCTTCAATCCGTCGCCGGCTGGTTTGCGCCTGGCGCACCTGGTGGATCCGCAGTGCCGCCCATTTCTGCAAGGCCTGGTCTGCTCCGGATAGGCCACGTTGCCGCAGGGCTCCGTCACAGCCCGTCTACCTCGGTGCCGTAACGCTGGGACAACCAACCCACCCCCTTGGGCGTGACCTTGGTCTGCATCCAGCTGTGGCCATTGGCCTCGCCGGTCTTCAGCCGGAACAGGCCCCGATCAATCAACTCCTGCCTGGGCACCAGGGCGCCACCGGAGCGATACAGGATGCCGTCGGATTCCAATAGCCGGCTGAACTTGATGGGCCCGCAGTTCAGCATCTTGGCCACGTTGCTGATGTTCTGCAGGCCGGAGGCCTCCACGTACCGATCCACAAACTCTACCTTGGGCGCCGCCTGCGCCAGTTGGGCCTGCTGCTGCTCCAACCGTTCGGCCTGCTCGGCAGCCAGGCGCAGGGCCTCGGCAAAAGTACCCGGCAGTTTCGGGCCCTCCGCCGCGTGCCGCTCCAGCTCCTGCCAGCGATCCACCAGGCGGGCGGTAAACTCCGGGCTCAGCTGTGCCACCACCACATAGCTGTCTCGCTTGTTGACGTGGTACACAGTGACTGGCTTGCCGCCTCCCGGGGTCGGTTCCTCAGTTTGAGTAACCGTAATCAACCCCTTCATCCCAAGGGCGTCCATGGCCCGCCTCACGTTGTCGTGGCGCTTTTCCACCAGTTCTGCAATCTCGCGGCTGCTCATCGTCAGCCCGCCATTCGGCCTGTTCATCAGGTTGCTCATGCCACCGTCCCCCTCTTGCCAAAAATCACCATCCGCACCAACTCCCGGTGCCGCTCCCGATCCACTACCCTGTAAACGCCATCCCCCAGGGCCATAAGCTTGCCGCTGTGCACCAACTGCGCTACCGCGCTGGAACAGCTCGTTCTGGGGATCCCCAAGTCCTGGTGCATGCCCAGCAGGCTGAACTGCTTGCGCTCCTGGGCGTAGGCCATGATCCGCGCCGGATTACTTGCCATCGTCGTCACCTCCCATCCAGCGTCCGGTATCGCTGAACAGCGCCATCCCCAAGTAAACCGCCACCAGCGCCAGCAGCAGGGCGCCTACAATCCACTCGCCCATCACCAGTTCCCCCCGGTTATCTCCACACCCTGGGCGCGGTGCTCGGCCGCCACCCGGGCCGCCTCTTGCGTCACAGCCTCGTCGGTGGTCGGCTGACCGGCGCACCACAGCCGGCTTTCGGCAATCATCCGCACCGCCGCCGGGCTGATGATCCGGGCTTGACTTGTCGGCTTTCCCCGTTGCCGAGCAGCTACCTGGCAAAGCTCCAGAAACTCAGCTGGCCGCGGGGCAAACTCGCTGTCACGCTCCAGCGCCTTGGCGTGGCCTGAGCGGATATCGCCAATGGTCAGCCCCCGGCCGGACAGGTGCTGGGAGTAAACCCGGGCTACGTTCTCGAGGTTGCCATCGATGCGGGCCGCACTGGCCGGGTAGTGGACGCACCATTCCGGCAGGATCGAATTGACCAGCAACACGGTAATTCGATCGCCAGGGCCAATATCGGCCTGGGTAGCAATCCCACGATCACCAGCTTTGGGGGCCTGCAGGCTGCCGTTAATCACTCTCACGTCGCTCACGTCATACCTCCTGGTCATCGTCAAGCAGATCGGCGTAGGCTGCAGCCCTGGCTTGGGCGGCGCGAACATTGCTCATGGCACCGGTGGCTCTCTGCGGCTGCTGGGTGGTGTTGGCCGCTTTCAGGCGCAGCATGTCCCAGTTGTCGCGCAACTTGCCCGGGGACTGGGTGAATTCAAGCTCC
Organism: Zobellella sp. DQSA1; assembly: GCF_041950555.1. Taxonomy (GTDB): domain Bacteria; phylum Pseudomonadota; class Gammaproteobacteria; order Enterobacterales; family Aeromonadaceae; genus Oceanimonas. The sequence continues at coordinate 2,000,410 of NZ_CP169531.1, read as the reverse complement.
CGGTGGTGGGAGCACACGAACTTGAACAGCTCGCAGATGTCGCGGTGGGTACGGCCGTCTCGTTCCCGCATCAGGCGGACGTCATTGGCCCATAGCACCATGTCGGGCTGTTTGGGCTGGGCCAGCTCGCGGCGCTCAAACGCCTTGTCACGCAGTCCGGCCAGCCACTGGGCACAGCGTAGATCGTCATGGGTGCCCCAGAGGGTGCGCTTGCCGCGCTTGGCATGGATGGCTGCCCCGTCAGGAACGCCCTGATCATCGGCGCCCTGCTCCTCCTGGCGGGGGGAGTGCTCGGCGTCAGCCGTGCATGACCCACCAGAACCAATACTCTGATCTTTAATTTGTTTATTTGTTTTATTGTTTAGATCTTCGGCGTGCAATTCGGCGTGGTAATCGGCGTGCAATTCGGCGCGACCACCCTCCGAGCCCAGTTCTGGCGCGGCTTTTAAATCGGCGTCAAAACCAGCCGAATAGGTTTCTGTAATTCCGCGCTGGTAGTCGTCGTAATTGGTCAGGGTAACCAGGCTGTAGCCGCGGGAACCGCGCTTGGTGAACATGGTGACCATGCCCTCCCGCTCAAAGTACTCCAGCGAACGCCGGGCACTGTCCTCGGTCACCCCACAGGCCAGCCCCAGCTGCTTGGCCGAGGTCACCACCTGGCCGCGCCGGCGCTGCAACACATTGCGATTGAAGGTCACCTCGCAAGACTCAAAGCCCGCTTCCATCAGCAGGTGGATCCACACGCAAAACCGCTCCGGTTGCTGCTTGAACGGCGCGTCCTGCAGGCTGCGGTACAACAACACAAACCCGGTTCGCTTGTTCTCTGCCACTTTGTGCCCCCGCTCTTTGACGGGAGTCGTTATCTGCGCACGGTTCTCGGCTCTCAGGGCCACTACATTACTCATCCCGGCCTCCCAGTGTGTTCGCCAGCACCAGGAAGCCCAGCAGCAGGGCAGCGTTGCGGTGAGCTTCGTCTATCAGCTCCGCAAACGTGATGCCCCTGCCATGCCGAAGGGTTGGCCATTGTGATTTGTTGTTGGGTTCGCTATTCTTTGGCATATCAAACGCCCCCGTTTGGTATTTGGAATAAGCCGCCTCGCTCGCCAAAGCCGCGGCTTTTTTCATTTCTGCTACTGCCTGCATCGTCATATCCCCGCTACCGCACCGGCGCCAGCCGCCAGCAAATCCATACCGCTGGTAATCAACGGCACCGTGCCGCATACCGACTCCAGCTGTACCAGTACCCGGGCCGCCTCGGCCTGCAGCGAGCTGGTGAGCTGCGCCACACGGCCACGAACGCGATCGGTTACCCGGCCTCCCTGGCGTAGGTAAATGGCCTCGGCCGCCAGTTCGCCGGCGGCAGCCTGAATGGTCAGCGTCGAGTCCAGCAAATCCCCCCGCCGTTCCGCCCGGGGCATCCGTACCGCCACCAGCCCCAGCTCCAGCATCACGCCCTCCACCAAGGTGGTATTGCCCGTTTCCCTGGTAAGGGCGATCAGCTCCTCCACCCGTAGGTAGTGCTGTTCCTGCCGGGGGTTCAGCTTATTGCGCAAAATCTGCGGCTTAAGCCCCACCAGGGGCGCCGCATCCTGCATGCAGATTTCACTGGCGAACTTGCGCTGCGCCAGCGTCCAGGCCGGCTGTATAGCGGCACCAGATTCAAACGGTGACTGTTCAGGTGGGTGTGTCATGATTATCCTCACTGCGATCCTGATATTTCTCGGGATAGATAATTTCCATTGGGTTGATTTCATTGGAAAAAAACTCTGCAATCTTCTCTGCTCGGTCAATCGATGCCCTCTGCAGGCCTCGTTCAATGCGGCTGAGATTGCCCACGTCGATTTCAACTGCTCGGCTGAGCTCGGTGATAGTAATCCCCTGCTTTTCGCGCAGTTTGCGAAGAGGTGTATGCATGGCTGCTCCAAATAATGCGCATGACGCATATTCAAGCATAGATAAAATTGCGTGTCACGCTTTGCGAGAGACGCAAAGGACTCGGCATGATAGACAAATGAAAGTTGGAGCTAAAATCCGAGCGCTCAGAAAGGAGCGCGGCATGACAATCAACGACCTTGCCACCGCTGCAGACAGTGATGTGGGCAATATCTCTCGCCTTGAAAGAGACATGCAGGGCGCCAGCACGCAGATGCTTACCAAGATAGCTGACGCTCTAAACGTTTCCGTTGCAGACATTTTTGCGGAGCCTGGCAAGTTCAAGGTGCAAGAGAACACAGCAACCTATGGTGATGATGTCCCCATCCCTCAGTTTGATGTGCGTGGTGCCATGGGGAATGGCTGCGCCCCTCCTGACTATGCTGACGTGATCAAGAGGGTTACCCTGACCAAGGACTATCTGGCCAGCATCCGCCCTTCCTTCACTACCGCGTCCAACCTTGCTGTGGTCACTGGCTGGGGCACCAGCATGGTCGGAACTATCAACCACGGTGATCCGGTGCTGGTTGATCGCGGTGTTACCCAGTTTGTCGGCGATGGGGTTTATCTGTTCACCTGGGACGGCCTGCTCTACCTCAAGCGATTGCAGAAGGAAACGCGTCAATCCTTCACTGTCATCTCAGATAGCGGTAAATACCAGCCCTTCACCATCCCCATCGATGAGGTCATTATTCACGCCAGAGCCATACTGGTTTGGGCGGCAAAAACACTATAAAAACAAATAGAAAGGAGCGCGGAATGTCAGGGAATCAGAACGGGACGGTTTGGGCATCAGTATTGGTTACACTTGCAGTCGTGGGTGGTTTATACGTGGTTACGGCTGATAACAGCACGCCGCAGCTCACACCGCCCGTCACAAAACCCCAAGTTACAGTACCTGCGCCTGCCAAGGCAGCTGTCACGTCCGAGCCGGCAAAGCCTGTAAGCAATTGGTCCGTCCGCACAGGCAAGTCCGATGTAGATGATTCCCCTTACGTTGTGCTATCTGTGGAGTCGATAGAACGCCCCACAGACCGTTACGGCCGGATGACGTGGCCCACGCTCTATGTCCGCTGCCAGGAAAATACCACCTCCCTGATCGTGAACTGGGGCCGGTACCTGGGTATCAACGAGACCTCGGTCACCTATCGCATCGATGATAATAAAGCGGTCACCCGAAACTGGAGTATCGCCACCAACCACGAAGCGGTCGGGCTGTGGCGGGGCAACCAGAGTATTCCGGTCATCAAGCAGGTGCTTGGCTCCAAGCTGTTCCTGACGCGTATCACCCCATATGGTGACAACCCTATCACTGTCAGGTTCGACACCACCGGGCTCGATAAGCACATTGGCGCCCTCCGAAAGGCATGCAACTGGTGATGCTGATTATCCCCATCAACGGAAACTGCACCATCGTCGGCCCCGTGGTGTTTTCCGGTCGGGTGTTTTGATCAAGAGTGGGATGCATGATAACCGAACACGGTCTTCGTACTGATATCGGCCTGGGTAATATGGCCAAGTATAAGGTTAAAGTTCTGGATGGCGTGGTTTACCTGCAAGCGCCAGCCAGGATTGATGTTTACCGCGATGATCTGCGAGACAGCACGCTCACCTTCCTCGCCGTAATCGCTCACTTGGGGCTGAATTGGGAGGTAAGGATAAGAGTTGACCTGAAGGGTTGCGAAACCATCACCGCCGCGGCGGCTGTAATGCTGTTTGCAGAGGTCACGCGAATTCAGCTGGCCACCAACGACAGTGAAGCCGTTTTGGTGGACCCACCAGAAGGCCCCTTCCGAGTACTGTTTAGAAATTCAGGGCTGCAAGCAGGCCTAAAACCTGGCGCAGCAAGGAAGCTCAACGAGCTGTTCGACAATGATCATCCACTCCAGAGCGGTGACACGCCAGCAAAGTCCATCATTTCCATTATGTCCGTGATGCACAAGGCTGGGCTGGACCTGACCAAACCTCAAACCAGAATTTTCAGCAAGGGGGTTCAGGAAGCCATGCTGAATGTGATGCACCATGCTTACCGCCATGAAGCTGAACCCTTATCCGGCATCGGCAAGCGCTGGTGGCATGCATGCTGGTACAACCCCCAGGACAACAGTATGTCATTTATCATTTACGATAAGGGTAGCGGTATACCAGAAACGCTGGCCGAGGTATGCGGGCCAGAGATGAGCGATGAGGACAGGATCGCCCACGGCCTCAAGAAGGGCGTAACATGCATGCTGGACCCCTCTCGGGGTAAGGGATCGGTGGACATTCAGAATGTTACGAACATCTACGCGGGCTCGCTATTGTTTGTTGCCAGTAATTACGGCATTGTATTAGTCAAGGATGACGGTGAGATTTCTACCAAAAAACCGTCAAATCAAAGCTTTAACGGTACGTTGATAGAGTGGAAGTTCAAGTTGGAGGTCAATGATGAAGAGGTATGATTTGGCAGCTGACTTCTCCGACGCGCCCTTCGGCCGTTACCTCGATGATGGCCGGAACAGCGGTGAGCGATTCAGGGAGAAGTTCCTGTACCCGTGGCTGAAAGATGCCCTGGATAGAAACGAGCTGGTTGAGATAGACCTTGACCATGTCCCACTGGGCATCGGCTCATCTTTTCTGGAGGAAAGTTTCGGCGGATTAGTGCGCAAGGGGCTGATAAGCAAGCAGGATGTACTCAAGGTGCTACGCATCAAGTCAGATGAAGATTCCAGCTACATCACGGAAATCATGGAGTACATCCAGGACGCCAAGCCTGAGGAACAGCCGGTTAACCATGCATGAGCCTATCGAATCTCGTAAGCCTGTTATTGGGCTCAGTCGCCATCGGCGTTGCCGTGCTTTCTTGGCGAGTGACCTACATCCAAGGGCGAAAGCTGGCATCAAGGAACGAGACATTCGTCCATGTTACCAGCGTCCATCAACTCGCCGATCAACTGGACAGCTTGGCTGAGCAGCATTGGCTGGCAGCAGCAGAGGACCGCTCCAGCTATGCCTACGAGCAAAAGGTGCTAGCCAAGATCAAGCTTCTCGGATTCAAATTTAGCGCCCTGGAAGAGCGGGGCATTGTCATCGACCAGAAGCATGCTCTAACCATTCGTAGATCGATGACTGGGGCGACGAAGAGCGCCAGCGATTCCGCAATACTCAAATCAACCTTCGCCGCAACGAATAGCCTTCGTGCGGCAGCAGATCAAGCTTACTGGCGAAAGTATCCTCATACATGACTCTCTGCATTTACTAATGCCCGCCCCGAGCGGGCTTTTTTGTGCCCTCTCCCCTGCCCCTGTGGCAGAATACAGACTCACTCAGAGCCACCTTAACGTCAATTAGAATCATCACTAAAAGCAAGGAGCACAAGCCCTATGCGCATGATCAAAAATTTCCTCGCAGCTTTTACTGCGGTAGCGGTTATGTCCACCTCGATGCCTTCTTACTCAGAGTCTGAAGAAAACGATGCTGACATATGCACGGCAGTAGCGGCTACGGCCGAAGAGCTGATGTCAGCTCACCAAGATGGGATGCCACTATCAACGATCTTAGAGGTTTACGGTAAGTATGACGGCTACCTGAAGCCTGTAATCGATACGATGATTGAGGATGCTTACTCAGAGACACGCTGGCGATCCGAAGAAAGCCAGCAGCGAGCCATTGGCGTCTTCAGGGACTATTGGCATCTGGCTTGTATCAAATGGCAGCGCGAAAGCACATCTACCAACTAAGCTCCCATACCTCTACCAAGCCCGCCCCGAGCGGGCTTTTTTGTGCCTGCTTAAAACCACCTTTACCCCTCTTTTTTAAAAACAGGCCAATATTTGCGCTTGACGCATTTGCGCTATACGCATATCTTTGTGAGCAAGCCATCGCGGCCACGCTCCTTAACAACTAGACCCACGCGCAGGCAGTCGCCATACCCGGGCACACGTCCGGACCCCTACCCGGTTCGCCGGGTGCTGGGAATAACTGCCGAAGACCCGCCGGGGTATGGGCCCGGCTTGGGCAGCCGCCCCCGGGTTAGGGGGCAACGGCAAGGGCCATCCGCCATGCCCTTAACTTGTGACAGGGTGCGGATGAGGTAACCGGATGGCCCTTGACCGTTGAAACAATGGAGGATGTATGGACGAGAACAGCAAGCAAGACGGCACTTGGCAGCTCGGCGAAAGCGAACGGGTGATACCGGAACCAGGGAAAACGGCGGAGCAACCAGGGTCACCGCCGCCGCTAACTGAGGAGCGGGTCCGTGAAATCGCCCGGGAAGCCGCTCAGCAAGTGCTGGCCGAGGCCTTCAAAACAATCAACGACGGGTGGGCAAATGCAGGCTTAATGTCTGGGCTGAACATTGACCTTTCCGCCTTCGAATCCAGCATTGAATCCATCTTCGGCATCAAGAGGAAGACGGAGTAGCAAATGGCTCCGGTGATGACAGCATCTCCGCCATTTCACGAATGCCGTTTCTCAAGTGCTCGTTGTCGCTCTCGAAGTTCTTGAACGAATCAAGCACCCGAACGCAGTCATCCTTAAAGGCTTGATCGCCGCCATGATGGATGATGAACCACGTCATCATCTTGAGCACGGCAGAGTGTCCAGATATCCGGTTGAGGTCTTGGTAAAGACCATCAATTTCTTCGCTGATACCTTCCAGGGTGAGTTCTTTTTTATCAGTCATTTTGTTTCTCCGTGGTGTTGTTTGGCACCCATAACATACCACGGCGCTGGCCCGGCGTAATGGGCAACCAGTTCCATTGCCTGAGCAACGGCGACAGCAACACCCACTCACTAGCTCTCTTTCGCCCGGCCTGCCCGGGCATCTTTTTGGAGACCCCATGGAACAAGCACTGATAGCCGCAAGAAAAAAGGCCCGGGAATTCTTTGCCCTGTCCTCACGCTATGGCGGTGTCGTTATCGTCTACGAAGGTGTGGTATGCGGCTGGGTAGACCAACTGCGCGACCCCGGCCACTGGACGCCCGAGAGTATCGCCATCGACCAGCAAGGCAACTGCTGGGAGGCCCAGGGCGGCACCGACAGCGATGGCGCCGAACGCTGGCAGCCGCTGGCATGACACCAGCCCGGCCTGCCCGGGCATCTTTTCGGTATCGGTAAGGGCCCCGGCCGGGGTGCCGCTTTGCCCGGCCAGGGAAGCGGGCCCTTAACCGATGCCGAAGCATCTTTATCCCTGAGTGCATTTCGCCCGGTTCGCCCGGGCTCTTTTTACCCCGGAGGAATCCATGAGCGAGAACAAACTCACCCCCTTTTCCCAGCAGCTGGCCTACATGCAGAAAGGCTGCCTCGATGCAGACATGGCCGAACGCCTGGCCAACGTGGTCAAGGCCGTGATGGAAACCGGCAAGCAAGGCACCGTCTCCCTGCAGCTCAAAATCCAGCTGCGCAAGACCAAGAGCGGCGACCAAATCCAGATCACCCCGGTGGCCAGCCACAAGGCGCCAGAATCCCCGATGGGCGACACCATCATGTTCCCCACCGCCGACGGCGACCTACTGCGTGACGACCCAAACCAGCGCAGCCTGGACCTGAAAACCGTCGAAGTGCCCGCCGCGGCCGCCCTTAAAGCCCTGTAACCCTCCCCTCCCCGAGTAAGGACTCAACATGACAGCACTGAACAAAGACACCCTGGATCAGCTGGTCGGCATGGCCACCCAGCCGGTTACCGTTACCGACCCCGGCCAGGTGGCGATTGTGCCGGAAGGCTTCCGGGTCACCGACCTGGAGAAGTTCGCCACCGAGCCAGCCCGCACCCGGGCCACGCCCACCATGAACACCGCCGAGAGCCTGGTGGCCTACATCAACCGCTTCGCCCATGGCGCCGCCGTGATTTATGCGGATCTGGAAAGCCGCATCCTGACCGCGGTGCTGGATCACTTCGAACTTGGAATGCCCTCTTGGGGCGAGCACACCGCTACCTATCGCTGCCCGCTCTCCAAGGAGTGGCAGGCCTGGACCAGCAAAGACCGCTCACCGATGAACCAGGTGGAGTTTGCAGAGTTCCTGGAAGAGCACTACAAGGACATCGCCCCCACCAGCGCCGACTACCCCGGCCCCACCGGCGGCGAACTACTCAATCTGGCTACCAACTTCCAGGTTACCCGGGAAGCCAAGTTCCAGAGCGTGAAGCGCCTGCACGACGGGACCTTCCAGTTCGCATACTCGGAAGAGAACACCGGCACGGGCAACACCACCCTGCCCGAAACCATCCGTCTGGGCATTGCCCCCTTCCATGGCGGCGAGCACTACGCCATTGACGTGCGGATCCGCTACCGACTGCGCGAAGGCCAGCTCAAGCTGTGGTTCGAGATGATTGAGCCCGAGCGGGTGCTGGAAGACGCCTTCAAAGGGGTGCTGGCCAAAGTCCAGACCGACCTGCCGGAAAGCCAGGTGTTCGAAGGCAAGCGGTAATCACTCTGGTGGAGGCAGCGGCGACAGCAACACCGCGGTAAACGGCTCGGTCACTGCCTCCCACGCCCCCTGCAGTTCCTCATCAGTGCCGTAGAACAACTCTCCGGTACCGGACAGAACGCCGTAGAACTGACCTTCCTGGACACTCAGCGCCGGGATGGAAAAACCCATTGGCTCTTCGCACACCAGCACCGGGGCATCCCGGGGCACCATGGCCAGGCGTTCTATCAGTTCGCCGGCCGTCATCGCTTTTATCTTTTCCATGCTCACCTCCCTGCGTACTTATCCAGCGTAGACCAGACAAGTACGGGGCTGCGAGCTCAGACCCCAGCCGGCGGTGGGGATATAACACCGGCAACCGAGCGCCACCAGCTCCTCGCCCCTCGACGGCAAAAAAATGGCGGCGTGATCGGCTGACCAGCGGGGAAAGACCCGCACCATATTCCAGATCAGGGCGACCCCATGACCTATTTTGAAAAACTCCAGGCCATGAAGGCCGACCGGATGAAAATCAAACTGCGCGACATCGGCGACGAGTGGCGCACCCCAGATGCGCTTTACTGGGGCATTTTCCAGCTGTACGGGCCGTTTGTGCTCGACCTGTTTACCGACGGCGACAATGCAAAATGCCCCAGGTTCTACACCGCCGAGCAAAACGCCCTGGTACAGCCCTGGGCGGAGCACTTGGACGGCCAGGGCAGCGCCTTTGCCAACCCGCCCTATTCACGCAGCAGCTACGACACCGAGAACAACCCGGTTACCGGCATGCGCCACATCGTGGCCAAGGCCATGGCCGAACGTGAGCTGGGCGCCCGGGTCGTGTTTCTTATCAAAGCGGCCCCATCAGAAAAGTGGTGGCCGGAGCATGCGGATCACATCTGCTGGATTAAGGGCCGCGTCGGCTTCGACTTGCCCGACTGGGCCGACCATCTTACCGGCTCCAGCGCCGGCTTCGGCCAGGCCATTGCCGTATTCGACAAGAATTGGCGAGGCGAGCGGGAACGCTACATTGCCCGCGACCTGCTCGAAGCCCAGGGCCAGGCGCTGATGGATGCCATTGAGCAACGGGCACAGGAACTGGCCGCGCAACTAGTTCCGGCCATGGGTTCGCTATCCACTGAGCCCTGCCCGATACCATTGCAGCAAGCCACGTTATCACCGGAGCTTGGGCCGCTATGTGTGGAGCCGGAGCCACAATCTTCGGAGCTCGAACCGGAGGATATGGAATATGTGGAGTCCCGGCCGCTATGTGTGGAGCCAGCGCCGGAATCACCAGAGTCGGAACCGTTATCATTGGAGCAGGTTGATACCAACACCAATTCTGGTCACCACATCGGCGGCGGTGTCTACGTCGAGCCTACCAACTTCACCCCCGACGATCTGCACCGCCTGTGGGTGGACGGTGAGCTTAAAACCGATAGCTTCCCCCACTTTATCGCCGCCCTGGTGGTGATGTTTGGCCGGCATGAAACCTACAACCTGCGCCAGCTGCGTATAGCCCTGGTGGGCGCCGAAGCCGATGCAGACAACCATATCTGGAACCTGACCTCGCAGCAGTGTGAGCAGATCAGCGCATTCGGGTGCTGGGTGCCCAAATATCAGATAAACGAACCGTCCAGCCAACTGGCCGCCGTGGCCGAACTGGTGGCCAAAGATGCCCTGCACAGCACCAGCATTAGAGATGTGCTCACCCAGTTCAGAAATCAACTCCAGGAGATGACCGACTGATGTTCGCAGCCCAGCGCCACCGCATTCTGAAAAACATAGCCCGGGCCGACGGCATGCTCGCCCGGCTCAAATTCCACTACAGCCACCACGATCCCCGCGGCCGCTGGTTCTACCGCAGCGGTAACGAAGCCGCCCGCATCCAGGAACTACCCACCGGCCGGGTGCGGATTGACTTTGGCGTATCAGCATAGGAGACACCCATGGCCCAGCGCGGCATCAATAAAGTCATTCTCATCGGCCACCTTGGTCAGGATCCGGAAGTCCGCAGTTCCCCCAGCGGCACCACCTTCTCCAGCCTGTCCCTGGCCACAAGCGAGACTTGGAAGGACAAACAGACCCAGCAGCAGAAGGACCGCACCGAATGGCACCGGGTAGTGCTGGTAGGCAAGCTCGCCGAAACCGCCCGCGACTACCTCAAGAAGGGCAGCCAGGTGTATATCGAAGGCCGGCTGCAGACTCGCAAGTGGCAGGATCAAAACGGCCAGGACCGCTACACCACCGAGGTGGTGGTAGGTATGGGCGGTGTCATGCAGATGCTCGGCGGCAATCCCCAGGGCGGCAACCGGCCACCCCACCCCGCCGACCAGGGCGGCCAGAACTGGCAGCAACAGCCCAATACCCCGGGCGCCAGCGAACCGCCGCCCGACTTTGACGACGACATTCCCTTCGCCCCGCTCGGCCTCCAGTTCCCGGCCCTGCTGCTGGCAATGTAAGGGGCCGCCATGACCAAGCAATGGGTAAGAACCCGCCGGGGCGGCTGCAGCAACTGCCGCTACCACCACCCCAGCGAACCGGGCTGGCAGCCCTGCCCGGACCAGCACAAACCCGATTATGACGAAAAGGCCGTCTGGCTATGGCGGCGAGACTACAGCGGAGAGGAAGAGCAGGCATGAGCAACAACACCAAAGTGAATGGAGCTATCGAATCAATCTGTGACCACATTCTGGAGTCACATTCGTTTCACCTACCGCCGGGCGGTATCACCCCAGAAGAGGCGCTTGTTGGGATCACCCAGGCACAGCATCTTTGCCATGGCCTATCCCGCCAAGCCGGATGGTGGCACGACCTTGGTACTGGTGAACCTCTGCAACGGAACAAGGCGGAAATGCTTTGTCTGATCCACTCCGAGATCTCCGAGGCAATGGAGGGTGAGCGCAAAGGCCTGATGGACGACAAGCTGCCACATCGGCCCATGGCCGAGGTTGAACTAGCAGACGCCATGATCCGCATCCTCGACTATGCCGGTGGCCACGGTTATGACGTTGCCGGCGCGCTGATTGAGAAGCTGGCCTACAACATGACTCGCGCTGACCACAAACCCGAGAACCGGGCGGCAGCAAACGGTAAACGGTTCTGAGGTAGAGAACATGACCACCCCCGATCATATCGCCCGCATTATCGAGCGCATCGAGCCCGCCGACCGCGAGGCGCTGGAACAGCACCTGGTCGAACTGGACAACAGGACCGTCACCTTGCAAGGGGTGATCAAGATTCTGGAGCAGGACAACAAACAGCTGCAGGGAGCCAACAAAACCCTGGTAGCGCACAATGAGCGAATGCATGATGCCAAAAAGCGCTGGAGAGGTTTGGCGGTAAATGACGGAGCCTTCTTGGTGGAGGTGATGGAGATTTTGAATAGAACCCCCGCAGCCAGCCAGCACCACGACGATATGGCCGTTGATGCTTTCGCCGGCGCCATGAAAGACAAGCTGGCAGCATCACGGTCAAAGGGTCGCTCAGGCTGGGATGACCCAGAACAGTGCTCCGTGGAGTACCTAGCTAATCTGCTGGTCGAGCATGTAGCCAAGGGCGATCCGGTTGATGTAGCCAACCTTGCCATGATGCTGCACCAACGCGGCGCGGACAGTGAGGTGTTGGCTTCCAGCCTGGCCGAGGTACAGGCTAAATCGGTTCAGAAGTTCGCTCAGGAGATCGGCGTATTTGACCCAGAGTACGACGATCAGGGGTACATCGAAGTGCCAAGGTATGCAATCAAGGAGTACATCAACCGCATCCGCCAGGAGGCTCAGTGCAAAAGCTGAAGATCTACATTGCCGGGCCAATGTCCGGCATCACCAACGACAACCGCGACGCCTTCCACCGGCAGGCCGAACTGCTGGCAGCAGCAGCCCAATACCCCGGGCGCCAGCGAACCGCCGCCCGACTTTGATGACGACATCCCATTCTGAGGTGCCCCCATGTCAAAACAGTGGGTAAGAACCCGCCGGTGCGGCTGCGGAAACTGCCGCTACCACCACCCCAGCGAACCGGGCTGGCTGCCATGCCCGGACCAGCACAAACCCGATTATGACGAAAAGGCCGTCTGGCTATGGCGGCGGGATTACAGCGGAGAGGAAGAGCAATCATGACCGAGAAACAAGGAAAGCATCGCCGACGAGTCGGGTGCCTGGGAGATAGGTGCTGGCCACCGGCTAATTCAAATCCGTGCTTAGTGGCGTTTGAACCGGTGGCCAGCTCTCTGCTACCAATCCGTGGAAGTCAGAGAGTTCCACGTTAATTCATCACCATCCAGCAATCAAGACGAACCGATATTTTCTAACCACCGAAAACCCATCCAAGAGGATATGACCATGCACATTCCGATCAAAGAATGGGCACGGCGGCATTTTCAGCTCAACGTGTCCAGCACTACCCTCTCCACCTACGCGAAGTCCGGACAGATTTCTCCGGCGCCGATTAAGTTTGGCGGAAAGTGGATGGTTGATGAAAATGCCCGGTTCGTCGGGATATGTCCGGCACCAACCAGCACCGATCCCCTTGTTGCAAGGATACTGGAACATGGCAAGAAAAAGGGCGCACAACATTAGCGTCAGCAACCTCTATCGCAAGCTCGATAAGCGGAATGGCAAAACCTATTACCAGTACCGGGATCCGCGCACCGGTGTGTTTCATGGGCTGGGTACCGACAGCGCCCGGGCCCACGCCGTGGCCACGGAACTGAATACCCTGATCAACAAGCAGCTTGCCGACCAATACAGCCATCTGCTCGAATTGAGCCCAACAGCTCGCTCTGCAAGAGGGGTGAGTGTAAAGCGCTGGTGCGAACGGTACGAACAGATCCAGGCCGAGCGGCTGAAGGACGGAGACCTGTCGGCAAACACACTGCGTTCCCGCAAGTCATGCATCAAGGTCATCAGGGAACGACTGGGGCAATTGCCCCTGGCTCAAGTAGATGTAAAAGCCCTGGCAGCCATCATGGATGAGTACAAGGAGGCAGGTAAAAAGCGCATGGCGCAAAGCCTGCGCTCGGTTTGGATAGATCTGTTCAAAGAGGCCCAGCATGCCGGCGAGGTCCCAGCAGGTTACAACCCGGCACTCGCAACCAAGCAACCCAGGGTTAAGGTTTCAAGGGCCAGGCTCACGCTCGAGCAATGGAGAAGCATGCTGCAGGAGGCTGAGCAGCAAGGGCCGGCTTGGCTCCCCATCGCAATGATGCTCGCCTTGGTCACCGGTCAACGCCGGGATGATATTGGCGGAATGAAATTCACCGACATCTACGATGGCTATTTGCACGTTGTGCAAGGCAAGACTGGGGTCCGGCTGGCCATCCCTCTCACCCTGCGATGTGATGTCATCGGAATGACCCTCGCGGATGTTGTTGCCCGCTGCCGTTCTACCGGCGTGGTAAGCAAGCATCTGGTTCATCAGACAGAGAAACGCAAAGGCGCTCGTCTGGGTTCCCACATTCACATCGACGTCATCACCCGTCAGTTTGCCAGGGCTCGGGATAACTCCGGCATCACATGGGCTGACGAATCCAGCCCACCGACATTCCACGAGCAACGGTCTCTATCCGAGCGGGTCTACCGGGAGCAGGGGCTGGATACACAGACACTGCTGGGCCACAAAGATCAGCGCACGACCGACAAATATCACGACAACCGCGGTCACGAGTGGCTGGTCATCAAAGCGTGATCCACGCGCCTACAATTTGGGGAAAAATTTTGGCGAGATTTTGGGGAAGGCAACCAAGACTCTGATAGACAAGAAAAATCTAACAGCTTCAACTGCTGCCCATGCAGACGAACAAAATCTTTATATTATCCTTGTTTTTCAATGAATTAATCCTCTCTTCCCGCTCCGTTACCGACGTTGGCAAACGAATGAACAACCAGCGTTCTTTCACGTAGTTACCGATTATTTTGGAGAAGAATGCTCAAAAAACAATAGCCCATATAAGGCCCGTTCAGGCCTGACAGGGCTCCAATGCAACATGGATAAGAGCATGATAAACAAAGAAAACAGCAGGGATCCCGGATAGAACGGTAGCAGCCTAACGTGGCTAGCCGAAACTTCCAGGGCTGTCCCTGCTCCGGGCAAAAACGGTCGGCATCGCTACTCGCTCCCATCATCAGGCTGCATGAGCACAACGATCTGTTCTCGTGCCTTGCGATAAACCCGGGGAATGAAGGACTCGCATTCATCGAAGAGCACCACATAGGGTGTGAGTCCAGCCCCCGAAGTAGATTCACAAGAATCCCCCCCCGATTGCCACTCTTTTGCTTTGAGCATGTCCATACCGCCCTCCTTGGCGTGTAACAGCATGTAATTAGAGCATAGCTCGATAATCCGCCGATGACTCCATCCCAACAGGGTTTCCTGTATGGGACGGGAGCACCGCCGTCGGGGGCTTGAGGAGCAACGACAGGCGCTGCAGCAGTTCCGGGGGGATAGGACAAGCGGGGTGGCCTAAGCCACCCCGCTTGCTTCAGAGCTTGAGTCGGTCCAGCAACCCGGGCAGGCGCTGCTGGAGTTTGTCACCCAGCTCCTCGCCCAGCTTTTCGTTGAGTCGCTGTTGCAGCCGTTCTGCTTCCTGGTCCACTTTGTCGCGCAGGTAGCGATCGAATACCTGCTGCATGTCCAGGCCATACTTCGGCGCCTGGTAGGTGCCGGTGATGCGTACCGGTAGGGTGATGTTCTTGAGCTCGGTGAGCTCCTCCCCGTCCTGACCCTTGAGGCTGCCCACGATGGCGGTATTGAGCAACAGATCCAGGGACTCGTCGAGCAGGCGGGTCTCTCCCTGCCCCTGGATACGCAGCAGGGGGGAGGACATATGGAGGTTGTCGGTCGTTACCCTACCGTCGCCAATCCTGAAGTCGGCGGCCAGGGCGCTGAAGTCGGTCTTTTGCACCGCCTCTTCCGTCGGTAGCGGCTGGCCCTTCACCTGGGCGTAGCCGCGGCGGATCATCGCCGGGATATTGACCCCGTGCAGGGCGCCGTCGGTCATTTTAAGCGTGCTGCTACCCCGAATGCTGCGCTTGACTGCCTCGGCGGTCAGGCCCTGCCCTTGCAGGTCCAGCGCCAGGGTTGCCTTGCCCGCCAGATAGTCTATGTCCAGGGCGGCAGTCAGCATCGTCCGGGCATCGACCCCGGTCAGGGTCTTTTTCACCCGGAACCCGGCCGGGCTGGTATTGGCGTCGAGCTCGCCACTGGCTTCGATACTGCCCTGATACAGCTGCGCCTGCACATCTTCCAGTTTCAGCTTACCCCGATCCAGTTGAACCCGGATGCTCAACTGCTCCAGCTCTACCCCCTGGACGTTGACCTTGTCGGCGTTCAGACTACCTTCAACATCCAGGCCTTTCAGGAAAGACAGGTCGGGCTCTCGGGGAGCCTCCGGGGAAGGCCGGCCAGCCCCCGAGCCCGAAGCCGGCGCGTCGGTCGAGGAACTGCCCTGCTGGCTCCATTCGGCCAGCAGGGCGTCCACGTCCAGCGAGGGCGTGGTCAGGACGAAACGTACCTCGGGCAGGTTCTTGTGCTGCACCGAGAGAGCCCCGCTCAGATCCAGGGCACCCAGTTGCAGGGCCATCTCGGTAAACTCGGCCCGCTTTTGATCCAGATCGTAGGCCAACTCACCGGCCAGCCGCAGCTGTTTGGTACCGGGAATGGCCCGGCCGGTGGCGTCTACCGCCAGTTGCAGCTCCTCCAGGCGCAACCTATCGAAGCTCGGCGCCAGCCACAGCCGACCGTCGGCACTGATATTGGCCTGCACCTCATCGCTGAACAGGTTGCCGGAGAGGCGGAGTGGCACCGACTCGCCGGGGGCGAAAGCATCCAGGTCAAGGTTGACCCGGTTCAGGCGGGTCAGACGACTGCTGCCCTCGTCCTGCATCACCACTTCGGCATCGGTAACCCTTACCCCCGCCAGGCTGATGCTCATGGGCCCGCGGTCGTCCTCCCGCCCTTGCCCGGGTTGTCCGTCCTCCGCCTCGACGGCCGTCTCCCGCCCGGACAGCTCGCGCAGATCGTCGAGATTGGACACCCCGTCGGCCCGGGTGATCAGGTGCAGGCGGGCGCTGTTCAGCACCATTTCCCCAATCTCCAGCCGGTTGTCGAACAGCGGCCGCAGGGCCACGTCCAGGCTGACCTCGCCGATGGCGAGGGTGGGCCCCTCCGGGAAACCGGGCGGATTGAGCAAGGCGGTATTGCCCAGGGTAAAACCGATGGACGGAAAGAAGCGCCAGCTCAGGTCGCCATCGATCACCAGGGTGCGGCCGGTCTTTTCCCGGGTCTGCTCGATCAGCACCCGCTTGACCCGCTCGGTGTCCACCAGTTGCATCAGTGCCACCAGCGCCAGCATCAGTAACAAGAGCAGGGCGCCCAGCCCGTAGAGCCATTTCTTCATTGTCGTTATCCCGTGTTGGTGTTCAGTCCTGGTTGATCCGGCTGGCATCCGCTCCTTTCTGGGCCTTGTACTTGGCACTGGCGCGGCTCATGTAGGGCCGCTCCGCCGGCCCCGACATGGTCTCGAAATTGAGCGCCCCTATCACCATCTTGGGCCTCAGCGCCAGGGGCAGCTTGCCGCTGTTATAGAATTCCAGCACGATGCGGCCGGACCAGCCCGGATCGATGCGGTGAGCGGTGACGTGCACCATCAGCCCGAGGCGAGCCAGAGAGGAACGGCCGTCCAGCCAGCCGACGATATCATCCGGCAGGGTAACGGACTCGTGCGTTACTGCCAAGGCCAGTTCCCCCGGGTGCAGAAAGAAGGCTTCGCCGTCGTTGATGAAAATTTCATCGCTCATCACCCGATTGATGGCTTCGGACACCTGGCCGCTGGGGCCGCTCAGATCGATATAGGGTGCGGTATGATCCTGAAACACCCGGAATTCGTTGCCGAGCAGTACATCGACACTCACCCCGCTGATCCGCTCCGGCAACGGTTCGGGGGTGATACGGATAAGACCTTCGGCCAGATAACGCTTGATGTCACGGTCGCACAGACGCATGAAGACTCCTTGAATCGGTAATTAATCCATCAACAGATGACGGATACGGGACTTGATCATATCGGTGGCGATGCGGTTCTTGCCGCCTCGTGGCACTATGATGTCCGCATGCTGCTTGGACGGCTCGATAAACTGCAGAAACATGGGCCGCACCGTCTCCCGGTACTGTTGCAGCACCGAGTCCATGGAGCGGCCGCGCTCTTCCACGTCCCGTTGCAGCCGACGGATAAGACAGATGTCCAAGGGGGTGTCCATAAAGATGGAGGCGTCCATCAGCTCGCGCAGCGCCGGATCGGTGAGCAGCAGTATGCCTTCGAGGATGATCACCTTCTTCGGCAGGAAATGGATGCTCTCCGAAGTCCGGGTATGGGCTACATAGGAATACTGGGGAATATCCACCGCCTCCCCCCGGGCCAAGGCCCGCAGGTGTTCCGCCAGCAGCTCGTGATCCAGGGCCCGGGGATGGTCGTAGTTGGTCTTTATCCGCTCATCCATGGTCAGGTGGCTCTGATCCCGGTAATAGCAATCCTCGCTGATCACCCCGATTTCGGCGGCATCCAGCTCCGCCATCAGCTCGTTGTAAATGGTCTGGGCAATCAAGCTCTTGCCCGAGGCGGATGCACCGGCGATACCGATGATCACGCAGCTGCGATGTTCTGACATGGTGTTACCTGAAAATGAAAATGGGTCACACCAGCCGGGTATAGAGGCTGGTGGGAATGGTTTTGCCGGTAAAATACAGGCCGGCGGCCACCCGCGCGGCAATGTCCAGGTAAGCCTTGGCGATCGGCCCTGCGGGCTCGGCCTCGACCGTGGGCGTCCCCTGGTCCATGTGGCGACAGAGGTTCACGTCCAGCGGCAACTGGCCGAGCAGGGGCACCTGGTGCTCGGTCGACACCCGCACCCCGCCCCCTTCGCCGAACAGGGCTTCCCGGTGGCCACAGGCACTGCACTGGTGGTAGCTCATGTTCTCGATCACCCCTAGCACCGGAATATTGACCTTGCGGAACATGTTGATGCCCTTGACCGCGTCCGCCAGGGCCACGTTCTGGGGCGTGGTCACCACCAGGGCCGCCGTGGTGGGCACCTGCTGGGCAATGGTGATCTGGATGTCGCCGGTGCCCGGGGGCAGGTCCACCACCAAGTAGTCGAGCTCGCCCCAGCGGGTCTCGCGCAGGATCTGCGACAGCGCCTTGCTGGCCATGGGCCCCCGCCAGATGGTGGCGTCGTCCGCCGCGACCAGAAAGCCAATGCTGTTGGCCTTGAGGCCGTGGACCTCGATGGGCGTCATGGTCTTGCCGTCGTCGCTTTCCGGACGGGCGTCGGCCACTCCCAGCATCAAGGGGATGGACGGCCCGTAGACGTCCGCATCCAGGATGCCGACCCGGGCGCCCTGGTGCTTGAGCGCCAGCGCCAGGTTGACCGCGGTGGTGGACTTGCCGACCCCGCCCTTGCCGGAGGAGACGGCGATGATATTGCGCACCCCGGCCACACCCTGGACCTCGTTGGACCGGGCCAGGGTGGCCACGTCGACACGCAACTGCCAGCGCACCGAACGAGCACCGCTCAGGGTACACAGTTCGGCGTCCAGATCTCTCAGCGCCGTCTCCACCGCCAGTTCGGCGAAAGGCAGCACCAGGCTGATGACCAGTTCGTCCCGTTCCAGGCTGATGCCACGCACAAAACCGGCACTGACCGGATCCTGGGCCCAGTGCAACGGCCTGAATTGCGCAAGCCGGGCGCTAATCTGTTCGTTATTCATGCTGTTTCGCCTGATAGGGAATCTGCCCTGCACTCTACCAAAAAGCCCGGGCCGGCGAAACGCCGGCCCGGGCTGTAAAGGGGATTAGAGTAGCTGAAGGTCTTACAACAACCGCTGTTCGGTCGCCGGGTCGAACAGTACCGCCTTGCTCATGTCCACCATCAGCGCCATGCTCTCACCGGCCCGGCCCGCCTCGGCCGGGTGTACCCGGCAGTTGACGCCCTGGCCGTTGAGCTGCACCTCCACCAGGGTATCGGGCCCGGTCGGCTCGACCACTTCCAGCCGTGCCCGGAAGCGGCACACCTGCGCCAGCCCTTGCTGATGAGGGATCACCTGGGTCAGGTGCTCGGGACGGATGCCCAGCACCACCTCCTGGCCCAGCCGGCCGCTCAGGTCCTGGGTGTCCGGCTCCAGGGGGAAGACGAAGGCCTCACCATCGCCGTTGAGCACCTGCACCCCCAGCCCCTGCTCACCCGCCACCAGCTCGCCGCGCAGGAAATTCATCGCCGGCGAGCCCATGAAGCCGGCCACGAACATGTTCACCGGGTTCTCGTAGATCTCGCGCGGGGTACCGAACTGCTGGACGATACCGTCCTTCATCACCGCGATGCGGTCCGCCAGGGTCATCGCCTCTATCTGATCGTGGGTCACATAGACGATGGTGGTGCCCAGGCGCTGATGCAGCTTCTTGATCTCGGTGCGCATCTCCACCCGCAGCTTGGCGTCCAGGTTGCTGAGCGGCTCGTCGAACAGGTAGATCTTGGGCCGGCGCGCCAGCGCCCGTCCCATGGCCACCCGCTGGCGCTGGCCGCCACTGAGCTGGGACGGCTTGCGATCGAGCAGGTGGCTTATCTGCAACAACTCCGCCACCCGCTGCACCTCCTGCTCCCGTTCGGCCCTGGGCACCTTGCGGATCTCCAGGCCGAAGGCGATGTTGTCGCGCACCGTCATGCTCGGGTAGAGCGCATAGGACTGAAACACCATGGCGATGTCCCTGTCCTTGGGCTGCAGGCCGGTGACCAGCCGCTCGCCGATGCGGATATCGCCGGACGTCACCTCCTCCAGCCCGGCGATGGCGTTCATCAGGGTCGACTTGCCGCAGCCGGAAGGCCCCACCAGGATCAGGAACTCCCCGTCCTTGATCTCGATATCGATGCCCTTGAGCACCTGGGTGTCGCCGAAGCTTTTCTTTACATTCTCAATTGCCAATGCTGCCATGATGGCGTCCTCTTCAATATATTGCCGCGTCGCTGTCGAACAGCCGCCTCCTTGTCCAGATGACGAGCCAAGGAGGCAACTCCGCCGACCCTTGGCGCCAGGGATGGCGCCGTCGAGCCCCCCATGGATGGGTTTACGGCGTGTCGGCGGAGTTGTCCCTTGGATCGGCTGGCACCGCGTTACAGCGATCGTCACTTAGCCCTTCACCGCGCCGGCGGTCAGGCCGCGCACGAAATACTTGCCCGCCAGCACATACACCAGCAGGGTCGGCAACGCCGCTATCATCGCCGCCGCCATGTCCACGTTGTATTCCTTCACCCCGGTCGAGCTGTTCACCAGGTTGTTCAGCGCCACCGTGACCGGCTGGGTATTGCCGCCGGAATACACCACCCCGAACAGGAAATCGTTCCACACCTGGGTGAACTGCCAAATGACGGTCACCACGAAGATGGGCGCCGACACCGGCAGAATGATGCGCCAGTAGATGCGGAAGAAACCGGCCCCGTCGATGCGCGCCGCGCTCACCAGCTCGGTCGGCACCGCCACGTAGAAGTTGCGGAAAAACAGGGTGGTGAAGGCCATGCCGTAGACCACGTGCACGAACACCAGACCCGGAATGGTGTTCGCCAGCCCCAGCCAGCCCAGGGTCTGGGCCATGGGCAGTATCACCACCTGGAAGGGGATGAAGCAGCCCAGCAGCATGGCGCCGAAGAAAAATTCCGAGCCCCGGAAACGCCACTTGGTCAGCACATAACCGTTGAGGGAGCCGAGCAGGGTGGAGATCAGCACCGCCGGCACCGTGATGGCGAAGGAGTTCCAGAAATAGGGCTTCACCCCCTCGCAACTCACCCCGGTGCAGGCGCTACCCCAGGCCTTGGCCCAGGCCTCCAGCACCCAGACTTCCGGCAGCGCCAGCAGGTTGCCGCCGCGGATGTCCGCCATGCTCTTGAACGAGGTCAGCACCATCACCAGCAGCGGCAACAGATAGAACAGCATCGCCAGGCCCAGCACGCCATACAGCAGCCCCCGGGCGACGGGATTGGCAGCGGCTTTAACCATGACGTTTCCCCCTCAGTTCGGAATACAGATAAGGCACCAGTATCGCCAGCACCACCCCCAGCATCATCACCGCGCTGGCCGAGCCCAGGCCCATCTGGCCGCGACTGAAGGCGGTGGTGTACATAAAGGTGGCCGGCAGATCGGTAGCATAACCGGGGCCACCGCCGGTCAGCGCCATCACCAGATCGAAGCTCTTGATGGCGATATGGGAAAGGATGATAAAGGCGCTGAAGAACACCGGCCGCAGGTAGGGCAGTATGATACGCCGGTAGATGGTGAACAGACCGGCGCCGTCGAGCTGGGCCGCCTTGATGATGTCGTTGTCCACCCCACGCAGCCCGGCCAGGAACAGCGCCATCACGAAACCCGACGACTGCCAGACGGCGGCGATCACCAGGGTGTAGATGGCCATGTCCGGGTTGACCAGCCAGTCGAAGGTGAAGGACTCGAAGCCCCAGTCCCGCACCAGCTTCTCCAGCCCCAGCCCCGGGTTCAGTACCCATTTCCAGGCGGTGCCGGTGACGATAAAGGACAGCGCCATGGGATAAAGAAAAACGGTGCGGATGGCACCCTCGGCGCGGATCTGCCTATCCAGCAGCACCGCCAGCAACACCCCGATGGCGAGGCAGATCAGGATGAAGAGCCCCCCGAAGATCAGGATATTGAGCGAGGCCACGCTCCAGCGATCGTTGTCCAGCAGCCGCTGGTACTGCAGCCAGCCCACGAAATCGTACTTGGGCAGGAAACGGGACGAGGTGAAGGACAGCAGCACCGTCCAGGCCACGAAGCCGTACACGAACAGCACCGTGGTGATCATGGTCGGCCCCAGCACCAGCCTGGGCAGCCAGCGCTGCAGCCGGTCCACCGCCCCACCGCCGGCGCAGGCAGGGGCCTCTCCCCGAGGCAGGGCCCGGGTCATGGAATACTTGGTCATGTCAAATCCCTGAGATAAGACCGGAAGACGGCGGGCGGGCAAGGGCCCGCCCGCCGGGCTCAGATGGCGGCCTTGACCGCCCGGGCCATCTGCCGGGCCGCATCTTCGGCACTCATGGAGGCGCTGTTGAAGTAGTTGGTCACCACGTCATAGATGGCCCCCTGGATGGCGGAAGTGGTGGCCATGCCGTGGGCCATGCTCGGCACCAGGCTGTCCTGTTCCGCGGTGCGCACGAAATCGTCCATCGACAGGTGGGCACAACTGTCGAACTTGTCCCGGGGCATGCCGGTGCGGGTGGGGATGGAGCCCTTGTTGAGGTTGAAGGTTTCCTGGAAAGTCGGCTCCATGATGAGGCGTGCCAGATCCTTCTGGGCCTGGATGTCGTCGTCGTTGCGCTGCTCGAACATGGCGAAGCTGTCGATGTTGAAGGTAAAAGCATCCCGGGTATCGGGCGCGGCCACACACAGGTAGTCCTGGCCCGCCACCTGGCCGGCGGCGCTGAACTCGCCCTTGGCCCAGTCGCCCATCACCTGCATGGCGGCATCCCCGTTGATCACCATGGCGGTGGCGATATTCCAGTCCCGTCCCGGGGCATCGGCGTCGATATAATTGCGCAGTTGCTTGAACAGGGTCAGCACCTCCACCATCTGCGGGCCGGACAGGGTGGCGTCGTCGTGCTCGACCAGGGCCTTGCGGTAGAAGTCGACCCCGCCCTTGCCGAGTGCCACCGTCTCGAACAGGGTGGCGTCCTGCCAGGCCTGGCCGCCGTGGGCCAGGGGGGTGACGCCGGCCGCCTTCAGCTGGTCGGCCACCACGATAAATTCGTCCCAGGTGGCCGGCACCTCGGCCCCGACCCGCTCGAACACCGCCGGATTGGCCCACAGCCAGTTGACCCGGTGCACATTCACCGGCACCGCCACATAGTGGCCGTCGTGGCGCATCACGTCCGCCACCACCTTGGGCAGCAGCTCATCCCAGCCACCCTGGCGGGCCACCGTTTCCAGGTTGGCGAGGAACCCCAGTTCGGCCCATTCCTGAATGTCCGGTCCCTTGATCTGGGCGGCGCTGGGCGGGTTGCCGGACACGGCCCGGGACTTGAGCACCGTCATGGCGCTCTCGCCACCGCCGCCGGCCACCGCAAAATCTTCCCAACTGTGGCCTTCCGCCTCCAGCAGTTCCTTGAGCACGGCCGCCGACCTCGCTTCGCCGCCCGAGGTCCAGAAATGCAGCACCTCCACGTTGCCCGCCCAGGCCGACGGGGCCAGCATACCGCCTAACATCACACCGAGAATGGATTTCCGTAACAGTTTCATTGGGGTTCCCTTTTGTGGTTTCACTCAATGGCAGGCTCCCACCTGGAGCCACCCCCGAATTAAAGCACGACGGCGAAGGCGCTTGGGTTACATAAGGAAAACAATTGTAACAAAGTGTTAATAAATCCTGATTTTATTAACACAGAGATCACACTTCAGCCGCTGCCCTTCGGCAACCGCACCGACACCACCAGGCCGCCCCCGGCCCGGTTGGCCAGGCTCAGCTCGCCGCCGTGGGCGTGCACTATGTTACGGGCGATGCTGAGCCCCAGGCCGGTACCGCCAGTATGGCGGCTGCGGGAGGACTCCAGCCGGTAATAAGGCTCGAACACCAGCTCCAGGGCCGCCTCGGGGATGCCCGGGCCCTGGTCGCTGATCTGCACCTCCAGCCAGCCCCCGTCCTCGGTGAGGGTCACCTCCGCCGAGCGACCGTAGAACACCGCGTTGTCGATCAGGTTGCCGAAGCAGCGCCTGAGCGCCAGCACCTTGCCGTGAAAGGGGGACGGCGCCAGCCCCTGCAGGCTGACCTCGGCCCCCATCAGGCCGGCGTCGTCGCACAATTCCTGCAACAGGGCGAAGAGATCGACCCGGGTCACCGGCTCGCGGATATCGGTGCCCCGGGCACAGTCGAGCGCGCCCTTCACCATCTGCTCCAGTGCCAGCAGATCCTGCTCGAACTTGACCCTCGCCAGGTCGTCGTCGAGCAACTCGGCGCGCAACCGCAGCCGGGTGATGGGCGTCTTGAGATCGTGGGAAATGGCCGAGAACAGTCGCTCCCGATCGGCCATAAAGCGGCTTATCCGGTCCTGCATCAGGTTGAAGGCACGGGCGGTAGCGCGAATCTCCCGCGGGCCGCTCTCGTCCAGCTTGGCCACCTCCATGCCTCGCCCCAGCCGCTCGGCGGCCCGGCCCAGGCGGCGCAGGGGCCGGTTGAGCCAGCGAAAGGCAAGGGCACCGGCCAGCAGCAGCACCAGCACCAGCAGGGTGAGGAACAGCAGCCGTTCGCCGTCCAGGTAGGAAGTCGGCGCCAGCAGGGTCCGGTCAGGCAACAGTGCCGCCAGGTAGAGCCAGTCGCCCTCGCCCATGGCCAGTTGCATCACCAGGATAGGCGGCGCGTCCGGATCGTGGATCTGGCTCTGCTGGGCCCAGCGGGCGGGCAGGTCCAGCAGCCGCACATCGTTCTTGTACACATGCAGGGTCTGGGGATGGGATACCCCTATGTGCAGCTCGAGGTCCCCGCCCAGGCGCCGGCGCAGCTCCTGCTCGAAGCGACGGGTGACGATGGCCTTGATGGGGGAGTCGGGAATGTCCTGGATATGGATGAACTCCCGGTTGAGGGACACGAAGAAGCGGGTTCCCCCCATGTCCCTGAGCTGGGACAGCACCAGGTGCTGGTAGTTGCGCGGCAGGGCGCGGAAGAAGTTGACGGTGGAGGCCACGCTGTCGGCCAGTTCTTCGGCCATGCGCGCCGCCGACTCGACCTTGTCCTTGTTGAGCTGCTGCACCCAGACCGCGTTGCTGACCACCTGGGCCAGCACCACCCCCAGTATCATCACCAGCGACATGCGCCCGAACAGGGAGTTGGGCCAACTCCGCCAGCGCTTCATTTCAGCTCCACCGCCACCGCCAGCACATAGCCGGCGCCGCGCACCGTCTTGATGATATGGGGATCCTTGGCGTCCTCCCCCAGCCGCTGGCGCAAGCGGCTGAGCTGCACGTCGATGCTGCGATCGAAGGGGTTGGCTTCCCGGCCCCGAGTCAGGCCCAGCAGATCGTCCCGGCTCAGCACCTCGCCCGGCCGCTCCAGGAACAGCTGCAGCAGGGTATAGTCGGCGCCGGAGAGGGCATGCTCCTCACCTTGGGGGTTGGTCAGGCTGCGGTTGACCGTATCGAGCTGCCAGCCGGCGAAACAGTAATAGCGATGATGGCCGCCCGGCATCACGCCACCCACCCGCCGGAAGATCGCCTTGATTCGCGCCAGCAGCTCCCGCGGGCTGAACGGCTTGGGCACATAGTCGTCCGCCCCCAGCTCCAGGCCGATGATGCGGTCACTCTCGTCCGCCGAGGCGGTGAGCATGATGATGGGCACCTGGGAGACCTTGCGCACCCGGCTGCACAGGGTGAAACCGTCCTCGCCGGGCATCATCACGTCCAGGATCAGCATGTCCGGCGACACCAGCTCCAGCGCCTGCAGCAACCGCTCGCCGCTGTTGAGGGAGCTCACCTTGAAACCGCTGCGCTCCAGGTAGGACTTCAGCAGGGCGCAGATTTCCTCGTCATCGTCCACCACCAGGATATGACGTCCGGCCCACTCGCTCATGCACCGGCCTCCTCGGCCAGCAGGGCGGCGGCAGAACCCAGCAGGCCGGGCTGCTCGGCTATCACCACCCAGGTGCCGATGCCTTCCAGGTAGCCCCGGAACCGGCCCTTGGCCTCGAAGCGCTCACGGAAGTGGCTTTCGGCGAACAGCTCGGTCATGCGCGGCACCATGCCACCGGTGATATAGACGCCGCCCAGGGCGCCCATGGTCAGGGCCAGGTTGCCGGCCACCGCCCCCAGTATGGCGAAGAAGCGCGCCACACTCTCGACACAGCGCTCGTCGCTGCCGGCCAGGGCATGGCGGCCGATGTCGGCGGCGCTATAAGCATCCGCCGTCTCGCCATGGTAGTCGCACAGAGCCTGGTAGATGTTCTCGAGGCCCATGCCCGACAGCAGCCGCTCGGCGGACACATGCTCGTACCGGTGCCAGAGGTGGCGCAATATGGCGAGCTCCACTTCATCACCGGGCGCAAAATCCACGTGGCCCCCTTCGGTAACCAGGGGCCGGCCATGGACCAGGCCTCCCACTCCCAGGCCGGTGCCCGGGCCGAGCAGGGCAACGGGGAAACCGGGCCGGGCCGCACCACCGCCCACCTTGCGCCGTTCCTGCTCCGCCAGGTGCGGCAGGCTGTGGGCCAGGGCGGTATAGTCGTTGATGACGCGCAGCTCATCCAATCCCAGCGCCCGACCCAGGGCCGCCCGCGAAAAACTCCAGCCGCTGTTGGTCATCTCGATGCGGTCCTGCTCCACCGGGCAGGCAATGGCCAGACAGGCCCGTTTCACCGCCTCCAGCGGCTGGCCCACCTCGGCCAGGTAATGGCGGATGGCCTGCTCGATGTCCCCATGGGCACTCACCGCCAGCACCCGGATGTCCCGGGGGACCAGGGTCCCCGGCTCCACCAGCGCAAAACGGGCGTTGGTCCCGCCGATATCCGCAATCAGACAAGCCTGTGTCATGTCATACTCCCTGCTCAAACCGGTTAAAAAGGGGAAAAAGCGGTCGGGGAGTGTATAACAGAAAAAACTCGGGTAACATGCTCAGTCCCACGTAATTGACTCAACAAAATGGAAATTATGGCTACCGATCCACGTAAGATACTTGTCACCTGCGCCCTCCCCTATGCCAACGGCTCTATCCACCTTGGTCATATGCTGGAGCACATCCAGGCCGATATCTGGGTTCGTTATCAGCGAATGCGTGGCCATCAAATCCATTTTATCTGCGCCGACGACGCCCACGGCACCCCCATCATGCTCAAGGCTCAGCAACTGGGTCTGGATACCGAGCAGATGATCGCCGCGGTGCAGCAGGAGCACAAAGCCGACTTCGATCGCTTCAATATCAGTTTCGACAATTACCACTCCACCCACAGCCCGGAAAACCGCGAATTCGCCGAACTGATCTATGGCAAACTCAAGGCCAACGGCTTTATCCAGAGCCGTACCATTTCCCAGTTGTATGATCCCGAACAAAACATGTTTCTGCCGGACCGTTTCGTCAAGGGCAGCTGTCCCAGCTGCAAGGCGGAAGATCAGTACGGCGACAACTGCGAGGTGTGCGGCGCCACCTATACCCCGGCGGAACTGATCAACCCGCGCTCGGCGGTGTCCGGCGCCACCCCGGTGATGAAGGACACCGAGCACTTCTTCTTCGACCTGCCCCAGTTCGAGGGCATGCTCAAGGCCTGGACCCGCTCCGGCGCCCTGCAGGAAGAAATGGCCAACAAGCTCGAGGAATGGTTCGAGGCCGGGCTGCAGCAGTGGGACATCACCCGCGACGCCCCCTACTTCGGCTTCGAGATCCCCGACGCCCCCGGCAAGTACTTCTATGTATGGCTGGACGCCCCCATCGGCTACATGGGCTCGTTCAAGAACTATTGCGACCGCCAGGGCAACCTCGATTTCAACGACTACTGGAAAGCGGACAGCGACGCCGAGCTGTACCACTTTATCGGCAAGGACATCGTCTACTTCCACAGCCTGTTCTGGCCGGCCATGCTCGAGGGCAGCGGTTTCCGCAAGCCCAGCAACATCTTCGTGCACGGCTACGTCACCGTCAACGGTGCCAAGATGTCCAAGTCCAAGGGCACCTTTATCAAGGCCGATACCTACCTCAACCACCTGGATCCCGAGTGCCTGCGCTACTACTACGCCGCCAAGCTGTCCAGCCGCATCGACGATCTGGACCTGAACCTGGACGACTTCGTGGCCCGGGTGAATGCAGACGTGGTCAACAAACTGGTCAACCTGGCCTCCCGCAACGCCGGCTTTATCAATAAGCGCTTCGACGGACAGCTTTCCGCCGAGTGCGCCGAGCCCACCCTGTACGCAGAGTTTGCCCAGGCCGCCGAGCGCATCGGCCAGTATTACGAGCAGCGGGAATTCGGCCGTGCCATCCGCGAGATCATGGCCCTGGCCGACAAGGCCAACCGCTATGTGGACGACAAGGCCCCCTGGGTGGTGGCCAAGCTGGAAGGCAAGGACGCCGAGCTGCAGGCCATCTGCTCTATGGGCATCAACCTGTTCCGGGTACTGCTGACCTACCTCAAACCGGTGATGCCAAAACTGGCCGAGCGGGCCGAGGCCTTCCTCGACACCCGCCTGGAGTGGGATACGGTGGCGCAGCCGCTGCTGGCCCACAGGGTCAACAAGTTCAGCGCCCTGTTCAACCGTATCGAGGCCGACAAGGTGGCCGCCATGGTGGAAGCCTCCCGGGAAGATCTGGCTGCCGAGCAGGCCGCCAAGCCCAGCGGCCCCCTGGCCGAGGACCCTATCGGCGAGACCATCAGCTTCGATGACTTCGCCAAGGTGGACCTGCGGGTGGCGCTGATCAAGAAGGCGGAAACGGTGCCGGAAGCGGACAAACTGCTGAAGCTACAGCTGGATCTGGGCGGCGAGACCCGCCAGGTGTTCGCCGGTATCAAGTCCGCCTACAAGCCGGAGGATCTGGAAGGCAAGCTCACCGTCATGGTCGCCAACCTGGCCCCGCGCAAGATGCGCTTCGGCATGAGTGAAGGCATGGTGCTGGCCGCCGGCCCCGGCGGCAAGGATCTGTGGATCCTCGAACCCCAGGCCGGCGCCCAGCCGGGCATGCGGGTGAAATAAGCTGGAAGTCAAAAAGCCCGGGAACCCGGGCTTTTTTGTCTCTTATCGCTTCCAGCCGTCAGCATTCGATGATATTGACCGCAAGTCCCCCGCGGGCGGTTTCCTTGTATTTGGTCTTCATGTCCATGCCGGTGTCGCGCATGGTCTTGATCACCTTGTCCAGCGACACCTTGTGTTCGCCGTCGCCGCGCAGGGCCAGGCGGCTGGCATTGATGGCCTTGACCGCGCCCATGGCGTTGCGCTCGATGCAGGGCACCTGCACCAGGCCGCCGACCGGGTCGCAGGTCAGCCCCAGGTTGTGCTCCATGCCGATTTCGGCGGCGTTTTCCACGTGTTCTATGGTGCCGCCCACCACCGCGGTCAGGGCGCCGGCGGCCATGGAGCAGGCCACGCCCACCTCGCCCTGGCAACCCACTTCGGCACCGGAGATGGAGGCGTTTTCCTTGTACAGGATGCCGATGGCGGCGGCGGTCATGAAATACTGCACCAGGGCGTCATCATCCACCGGTTGCACGAACTTGTCGTAGTAGTGCAGCACGGCGGGAATAATGCCGGCGGCGCCGTTGGTGGGCGCCGTCACCACCCGGCCGCCGGCGGCGTTTTCCTCGTTCACCGCCAGGGCGAAGAGATCCACCCACTCCATCACGCTCAGGGGATCCTTGTTGTACTGGGACTCGCTGGTCAGCCGGCGATGGAGAGCCGGGGCGCGGCGTTTGACCTTGAGTCCGCCCGGCAGTATGCCCTCGGTCTTGCAGCCGCGCTTGACGCAGGCCTGCATCACGCCCCAGATCTCCCGCAGGCCGCGGACGATTTCTTCCTCGGAGCGGTTCACCTTCTCGTTGGCCATCATCAGGCCACTGATGGACATGCCGTTCTCCTGACACAGGCGCAGCAGCTCGGCGGCACTCTTGAACGGATAGGGCGCCGGTCTGGAAGTGGCCTGGGCCTGGGCGCCGGCCTTGGTCTCGGCGAATTCCTCCGCCTTGACGATAAAACCACCGCCGATGGAATAGTAGGACTGCTCGGCCAGCACCGAGTCTCCCTCGAACACCCGGCAGGTCATGCCGTTACTGTGCAGGGGCAGGGTCTTGCGGCGATGGAAGACGATGGCGCCGCTGCGGGGAAATTCCGCCGCATGCTGCTGGTTGAGCAGGATGCGCTGGCTGGTGTCCACCTCGGCCAGGAAACCCGGGATCATGTCCACGTCCACGCTTTCCGGGTCGAAGCCCCCCAATCCCAGGATCACGGCTTTGCCGGTACCGTGACCGATGCCGGTCTGGCCCAGGGAGCCGAACAACTCGACCTCGACCCGGGTGGCCCGGGTCAGGGTACCCTGCTCCGCCAGGCTCGCCACAAAGGCGTGCGCCGCCCGCATGGGACCCACGGTATGGGAGGAAGAAGGGCCGATGCCGATACTGAACATGTCGAACACACTGATCATGGGAACACTCCGAAGTACAACAGGGCTGAACGCAATCATTCAACTTATATTGAATGATTGTAGAATTATTTGAGTTTTAACCCAACAGTTTTTTAATGGCGGGAACAGAGGAAGTGGGATCTGTGAGCGGGATCGCCCGTCAACGGGCGATCTGCTGGGCCAACTGATGGATGACGGCGGCCGTCACTCCCCAGATCCAGGTGTTATTCCAGGGAATGAAGCAGACGGTATGCATCCGGCCGCGACGGTACAGGCGATACAGATAGTGGCGGTCGAGATCGAGCAGGTAGCCGAGCGGCACCTGGAACACCTCGTCCACCTCGGCGGGATTCAGGATAAAGCGCGGCTGCCCCTCGACCAGGCCGACAAAGGGCGTAAGCGCGAATCCGGACACCGTATATTGCGCCCGCAACCGTCCCAGGGGACGGCAGCGGCCGGGCTCCAGCCCGATCTCTTCCTCGCTTTCGCGCAGGGCGGTAAACCATAGGCTGGGATCGCCCTCATCCACCCGCCCGCCGGGAAAACTGACCTGGCCCGGATGATGCCGCAGCCACCGACTGCGCCGGGTGAACACCAGCTCCAGTCCCTGCGCACCTTCCAC
This sequence comes from Zobellella sp. DQSA1, assembly GCF_041950555.1. Lineage (GTDB taxonomy): Bacteria > Pseudomonadota > Gammaproteobacteria > Enterobacterales > Aeromonadaceae > Oceanimonas. The sequence continues at coordinate 1,969,339 of NZ_CP169531.1, read as the reverse complement.
CAGCGGCATCAACACCGCCGCCGGCCGCGCCTGAGCCGGCAGAACCGGATCCGGCAACGGCGGCAGCAGGTTGAGGCGGGTCACGAGCTCGTCCCGGGTCATAGTTTTTCCAGCACCGGTAGTATCTTGCCCAGTTTATCAAACAACTCCTGGTATTCGGAGCCGGCCTCGGAGTCAGCCACCACACCGCCGCCGGCCCAGCAGTAGAAACGCCCCCGCTCCGCCAGCAGGGTACGGATGGTGATGCTGGTGTCCATGCGTCCGTGGGTGCTGAGGTAGCCGATGCTGCCGCAGTAGCCGTGGCGGCGATGAGGCTCCAGCTCTTCGATGATCTCCATGGCCCGGATCTTGGGAGCGCCGGTGATGGAGCCGCCGGGAAAGGTAGCCGCCAGCAGTTCGGATCCGCCGAGCCCGGGGGGCAGCTCGCCGGTGATGGTCGACACCAGGTGATGTACCGCCGGGAAGGATTCGATGGCGAACAAGGCCGGCACCCGCACCGAGCCGGGCACGCACACCCGGCCGATATCGTTGCGCAGCAGATCCACTATCATCAGGTTTTCGGCCCTGTCCTTGGGAGCCGATGCCAGCTCGTCGGCCAGCCGCCGGTCCTCGGCCTCATCGGCCCCCCGGGGTCGGGTGCCCTTGATCGGCTTGGTCTCGACCCGCCGCCCCTCGAGGGCGATGAAACGCTCCGGCGACAGGCTGAGCACCGCCCCCTCGGGCAGTTGCAGAAAGGCGGAAAAAGGCGCCTGGTTGTGCTCGCTCAGGTGGCGATAGGCGGCCCAGGCATCGCCCTCGAAAGGGGCGTCGAAGCGCACCGTCAAATTGATTTGATAGCAGTCACCGGCGGCCAGATAAGCCTGTACCCGATCGAAGTTGGACTCATATTGGGCCTGGGACTGGTTGGCCCGCCAGGGACCGGTCAGATGAAAGGGCAGCGCCACCCGCTCCCGCCATTGCCGCCACCAGTCCAGCCGGGCTTCGAGCGCAGCCTTGTCGCCCAGCACCAGCAGATGGGCCAGCTGTTCCCGGGTATCGATAATCCAGGCCCAATCGTAAAGGCCCACCGCCATGTCCGGAGTGGCCAGTTCGTTGACGGCAAGGCTCGGCAGCCGCTCCAGCCGCCGCCCCAGATCGTAACCGAACAGCCCCAAGGCCCCGCCGGCAAAGGGCAGATGGCGCCACGGCTCCGGCAGGCTCACCTCGCCCAGCAGCCGCTGCTGCCATTCCTTCAACAGGGTGAAGGGGGAAGCGGTCGAGATCTGGCTTCGATCCTGATGATCGATCACCGTTTGCTCTCCCCGAGTGACCAGGGTGGCCAGGGGCGCGGCGCTGATGATATGAAAGCGGCTGTCGGCCCGGTGGGCGGCGGCCGACTCCAGCAACATGGCCCAGGGCAATTCGGCGACGGGAGAAAAGAAGTCATGCACCGAGCCGGAGAACGGCTGGCTGTGAATGTGCAAACGCGGTCCCATTAATGTAATCCACTCGACAGTTTTGGCATCCGGCTTGAGGCTCAGGCTGGCAGCCGGGGGGCGCTAAGCGTATCATAGCGGGGCTTATAACAACACAGAGCCAATGCCGATAACCCATGAGGAAGCCATGAGCATTATCAAGAAGCAGGACTTTATCGACTCCGTTGCCGACGCCCTACAGTACATCTCCTACTACCACCCGCTGGATTTCGTCCAGGCCCTGGAAAAAGCCTACCTGAAAGAACAGAGCCAGGCCGCCAAGGACGCCATCGCCCAGATCCTGATCAACTCGCGCATGTCCGCCGAAGGCCACAGGCCCATCTGCCAGGATACCGGCATCGTCACCTGCTTCGTGAAGATCGGCATGCAGGTGCAATGGGACAGCGACCTGACGGTACAGGAAATGGTAGACGAAGGGGTACGCCGCGCCTACAACAATCCCGATAATCCCCTGCGCGCTTCCATCGTCGCCGACCCGGCCGGTGCCCGCAAGAACACCAAGGACAATGCTCCCGCCGTGGTGCATATCGACATGGTGCCCGGCGACCATGTCGAGGTGGCCATCGCCGCCAAGGGCGGCGGCTCCGAGAACAAGTCCAAGATGGTGATGCTCAACCCCTCCGACGACATCGTCGAATGGGTACTGAAGACCCTGCCTACCATGGGCGCCGGCTGGTGCCCGCCCGGCATGCTGGGCATCGGCATCGGCGGCACCGCCGAGAAGGCCGCGGTGCTGGCCAAGGAAGCCCTGATGGATCCGGTGGACATCCACGATCTGATCGAGCGCGGCGCCGAGACCACCGAGGAAAAACTGCGTCTGGAAATCTTCGACAAGGCCAACAAGCTCGGCATCGGCGCCCAAGGCCTCGGCGGCCTGACCACGGTGGTGGACATCAAGATCAAGTCCGCTCCCACCCACGCCGCCTCCAAGCCGGTGGTGATGATCCCCAACTGCGCCGCCACCCGCCACGTGCACTTCCACCTGGACGGCTCCGGCCCCGCCGAGCTGACCCCGCCGAAACTGGAAGACTGGCCGGAAGTGACCTGGGAAGTGGGCGAGAATGTGCGCCGGGTCAACCTGGACACCGTGACCCGCGACGACGTCGCCCAGTGGAAGATGGGCGAGACCGTGCTGCTGTCCGGCAAGCTGCTCACCGGCCGCGACGCCGCCCACAAGCGCATCCAGGAGATGCTCAACAACGGCGAGGCACTGCCGGTCGACTTCAAGGATCGCTTCATCTATTACGTGGGCCCGGTCGATGCCATCGGCGACGAGGCCGTGGGTCCCGCCGGCCCCACCACCTCCACCCGCATGGACAAGTTCACCGACATGATGCTGGAGCAGACGGGCCTGATGGGTATGGTGGGCAAGGCCGAGCGCGGCCCGGCCACCGTCGAGTCCATCAAGCGCCACAAGGCGGTGTACCTGATGGCCGTGGGCGGCGCCGCCTACCTGGTAGCCAAGGCGGTGAAGAAAGCCCGGGTGCTGGCGTTCGAAGACCTGGGGATGGAAGCCATCTACGAATTCGAGGTGGAAGACATGCCGGTCACCGTGGCGGTGGACGCCGAGGGCAACAACGCCCACGTGGCCGGCCCCGCCATCTGGCAAGCCAGAATCGAAGAGCTGGATGCCCAGCTGAAAGCCTGACGACGGCTGGAAGCTAAATGTTATCGAACAAGCCCGGTACTACCGGGCTTTTACATTTTTCTGTAAACGCCGCTGTTTAACAGCGGTCATCTCTGCGAAGGCGGAGATCCATGACATATTGCACTGGACTCCCGCCTTAGCGGAGTGACCACAGAGTAATACGAAGGTTTGTCAGCAGTCTGAAAGCCCGGCTCAGCCGGTCTCGAACCCCCGATGGTGGCCCGGCGCCACCTCTTCCACTTCGATATCCTCGACCAGGGCGCTACTCGGCCCCACCTTCAGCCAGTCCACCAGCCGTTGCACCTGGCCGGCCTCCCCTTCGGCCACCACCTCCACCCGGCCGTCGGGCAGGTTGTGGGCATAGCCCCGAAGCCCCAGTTTCTCCGCCTCGCGCTGGGTGTAGAAGCGAAAGCCCACCCCCTGCACCACACCGCTGACCCGGATTTTTTTCGCCATCTCGCCCATGATACCGGCTCCTCGTTTGTGTTTTACCGCGTCGCCCCCTAGAATTGTGGCCCTTTATATTTAGCAGCACCAGCCTATGACCGCAGCCATTAGCCTTATCGCCGGACGGGAAAAGTCCCTCCTGCGCCGTCACCCCTGGGTGTTTTCCCGTGCCATCGACAAGGTACAGGGCCAGCCCAACGCCGGGGACACCGTCGACATCCTGAGCCACAATGGCCAATGGCTGGGCCGGGGCTTCTACTCGCCCCAGTCCCAGATCCGCGCCCGGGTATGGACCTTCGATCAAAACGAAGCCGTGGACGAGGCCTTCTTCCTGCGCCGGCTGAGCCGGGCCCGGGACAGCCGCCAGCCGCTTATCGAGGAGCAGGGGCTCACCGGCTACCGCTTATGTGCCGCCGAATCCGACGGCCTGCCCGGCGTCACCATCGACGTCTACGGCGAGGTGGTGGTGTGCCAGTTGCTCAGCACCGGTGCCGAGCGCTGGCGCAAGGCCATCGTCCAGGCGCTGACGCGGCTGTACCCGGATACCTGCATCTACGAGCGCTCCGACGTGGCGGTGCGCAAGAAGGAAGGCCTGAAGGAGCGCAAGGGCCTGCTGGCGGGCCAACTGCCCGCCCAGCCGGTGGTCATAGAGGAAAACAACGGGGTACGCATCCTGGTGGACGTGGAAAACGGCCACAAGACCGGCTTCTACCTCGACCAGCGGGACAACCGCCGTATCGCCGGCCGCTACTGCCGGGACAAGCGGGTGCTGAACTGCTTCAGCTACACCGGCACCTTCGGCGTCTATGCCCTGAAGGGCGGTGCCAGCGAAGTGATCAACGCCGACGTGTCCGAGTCGGCCCTGGCCCTCGCCCGCCAGAATGCCGAGCTGAACGGCCTGGATCTGAGTCGCGCCCGCTTCGAGCAGGCGGACGTGTTCAAACTGCTGCGCGACTACCGGGAGCAGGGTCAGCGCTTCGACGTCATCGTGCTGGACCCGCCCAAGTTCGCCGAGAGCAAGGCCCAGCTCAACGGCGCCTGCCGCGGCTACAAGGACATCAACATGCTGGCCTTCCAGTTGCTCAACCCGGGCGGCGTGCTGCTCACCTTCTCCTGCTCCGGACTGATGACCTCGGATCTGTTCCAGAAGATAGTGGCGGACGCCGCCCTCGACGCCGGCCGCGACGCCCAGATCCTGGAGCGGCTCAACCAGGCCGCCGACCACCCCATCGGCACCGCCTATCCGGAAGGCCACTACCTCAAGGGGCTGGTAGTCAAGGCCTGGTAACGGCCAGGGGCCGCCTGCGGCCCCTCGGCTTGATGACGCCGTCATTGTCATGATCGTAGAAGTAGGCCAAAGGGAACGGCTCGCCGACACGCTGTGAATACATCCCTGTACGCTCGCACATGCCATCCATGGCATGTGACGGTCGGCGGAGCCGTTCCCTTTATCCGCCTGTTTTGACGCCGCTGTTGCCTGCCAAGGTAAGCCCGAAGGTTTGTCAGCCAGGCAGTCTAACCGTTACTATTAGCACTTTGCGTTTATCACCAAGGAATCCGCAGTGGACCCCATTCGCCTAACCCAATACAGCCACGGCGCCGGCTGCGGCTGCAAGATCTCGCCCAAGGTGCTCGACACCATACTGCACAGCCAGTTGCCCGCCTTCGCCGATCCCCGCCTGGTGGTGGGCAACGCCAGCCGGGACGACGCCGCCGTGGTCGACATCGGCAACGGCATGGGCATCATCTCCACCACCGATTTCTTCATGCCGATAGTGGACGACCCCTTCACCTTCGGCCGCATCGCCGCCACCAACGCCATCAGCGATATCTACGCCATGGGCGGTACCCCCATCGTCGCCATCGCCATCCTCGGCTGGCCGGTCAACCTGCTGCCGCCGGAAGTGGCCCAGCAGGTGATCGACGGCGGCCGCCAGGCCTGCCATGACGCCGGCATTTCGCTTGCCGGCGGCCACAGCATAGACGCGCCCGAGCCCATCTTCGGGCTGGCGGTCACCGGCCAGGTGCCGCTCGCGCGGGTCAAGCGCAACGACACCGCCAGCGCCGGCGATCGCCTCTATCTCACCAAGCCGCTCGGCATCGGCATCCTCTCCACCGCCCAGAAGAAGGGGCTGTTGCGCGAGGAAGACAGCCAACTGGCACCCGAGGTGATGTGTCGGCTCAACAAGCCGGGCCAGGACTTCGCCGCCCTCGAGGGGGTCAGTGCCATGACCGACGTCACCGGCTTCGGCCTGCTGGGCCACCTGCTGGAAGTGTGCGAAGGGGCCGATGTCAGCGCCAAACTGGAAATGGCCGCCATTCCCCTGCTGCCCAATCTGGATCACTACCTGCAGGCCGGCGCCGTGCCCGGCGGCACCCTGCGCAACCTGGACGCCTACGGCCACAAGCTGGCCCCACTCAGCCCGCGCCAGCAGCACATACTGTGCGATCCCCAGACCAGCGGCGGCCTGCTGGTGGCGGTACGCCCCGGAGCCGAGCCCGACTTCCTGGCCCTGGCCCGGCGCCATGATCTCGAGCTCGCCCCCATCGGCCAGCTCGATGCGCCCGGCGCCCATCGCATCGAGGTAAGCGGTGACTGAACTGACGACCGATTACGATATGCTGCTGGGCGAAGGGATACCCATGCTGGATCTACGCGCCCCGGTGGAATTCACCCAGGGCGCCTTTCCCTCGGCCACCAACCTGCCGCTGATGACCGACGACGAGCGGGCCCGGGTCGGCACCTGCTACAAGCAACAGGGCCAACAGGCAGCCATCACCCTCGGCCACCGGTTGGTGTCCGGCGAAGTCCGCGAGCGGCGGATACAGGCCTGGCTGGCCTGGCTCGACACCCACCCCCAAGGCGTCATCTACTGCTTTCGCGGCGGCCTGCGCAGCCAGACGGTGCAGCAGTGGCTGCATGATGCCGGCCGCCCCGTCCCCCGGGTGGAGGGCGGTTACAAGGCCCTGCGCCGGCACCTGCTGCGGGAGATTGAGCTGGGCTTCGCCACCCCCGGCTATGTGCTGGCCGGCCTGACCGGCAGCGGCAAGACCGACTGGCTCAGCCGAACCCCCCTGGCCCTGGATCTGGAAGCCTACGCCCATCATCGCGGCTCCAGCTTCGGCCACTGGGGCGAGCCCCAGCCCTCGCCCATCGACTTCGAAAACCGGCTGGCCATCGCCCGGATCAGACAGCGCCGGGCCGGCATCGGCCCCTGGCTGGTGGAGGACGAAAGCGCGATGATCGGCCGCTGCCCCCTGCCCCTGCCGCTCTACCAGCGGATGCAGCAGTCGCCGCTGCTGGTACTGGAGGTGCCCTTCGAGCAGCGGGTGCGGCAAATTCAGCACGACTACGTGGATTTGATGCAGCTCCGCTTCGGCAACGACCTAGTCCGCCTCGGCGACTACCTGCAGGGCGGCCTCCAGCGCCTCTACAAGCGCCTGGGCGACCGGGAGTGGCGCCGGCTCTCCGCCATCATGGACGAGGCCCTGGCCGGGCAGTCCCAGGGATTGGGCAGCGACGGCCACCAGGCGTGGATCACCGAGTTGCTGGAGCGCTACTACGATCCCATCTACCGCCGCCATCTGGCCGAGAAAGAAGCGCGCGTGGTCAAGCGCGGCGACGCCGGGGAACTGGCCGACTGGCTGGCCCGCCGACACCATGCGGATACTACGCCCACCCATTCATTATGTTAAAAGCGGAACACAGCATGCTTGAACGAATCACCCTGCCGGTCACCCCCTTCGCCCAGAACTGCAGTCTCGTCTGGTGCAGCCAGAGCCGCAAGGCCGCGCTGATCGACCCCGGGGGCGAGACCGAGCGGCTGCTGGCGGCGGTGGCGGAGCGTGGCCTCGAGTTGGACAGCATACTGCTCACCCACGGTCACCTGGACCACGTGGGTGCCACCGGCGAGCTGAAGGAAAAGACCGGGGTGCCGATCATCGGCCCCAAGCGGGAAGACGCCTTCTGGATAGAGGCCCTGGCGCAACAGGCACAGATGTTCGGCTTCCCCCCGGTCAAGGGCTTTTCCCCCGACCGCTGGCTCGAGCAGGGCGACAGCGTCACCGTCGGCGAGGAACACCTCGAAGTCCATCACTGCCCCGGCCATACCCCGGGCCACGTGGTGCTGCTGCACCGGGCCCAACGGCTGGCCTTCGTGGGCGATGTGCTGTTTCACGGCAGCATCGGCCGCACCGACTTTCCCCGGGGCAACCACCAGCAGTTGATAGACAGCATACTGCACACCCTGCTGCCGCTCGGCGACGATATCACCTTCGTGCCCGGCCACGGCCCGGAAAGCACCCTGGGCCAGGAGCGGCTGCACAACCCCTTCCTGCGCTGAACCCGCGCCTTGCTGCCATACTGACGGCAGGAGGTGCACCATGGTCAAACCCAAACAGGGGCCACGCAACCCGCCGGCCCCGCATCTACCGCCCCAACGCCCCATATCGCCGCCCCGGCCCAGGCCGGCGCGGCATCATTCGCTGGCTCCCCAGTGCTGAAGCAAGGCGTCTTTCAGTACCTGCAGCTTGGCCGAATGCTGTCTTGAAGGCTGATAGACCAGGGAGAGCGGGCGTGCCGGAGGCGTGAAGCCGGCAAGAACGGCTTGTACTTCACCCCTGGCGAGGGCCTCCCGGGCGTAGAACGCCATCACCTGCACAATGCCCACCCCCTGGCGGGCGGCGTCCAGCAAGGGATCGCCATGGTCAAACACCAGGTTACCCTCGACCTCGACCTTGCAGACCCTGCCCGACTCGGCAAAGTGCCAGCTGTCAGCCCGCCCCGTATGCTGGCTGCGCACCCGCAGGCAGTTATGGGCCACCAGCTCGCGGGGATGTTCGGGTATGCCCCGCCGTGAAAGATAATCAGGGGAGGCAATGGTCACCCAGTCGAGGGGGGCCAGAGGCCTGGCGATAAGACGCTGATCCCCTATGGCCCCCGTGCGCAACACGGCATCGAAGCCCTCATCCACCAGTTCAACCATCCGGTCCGTCATCACCATGTCGACCTGTAACTGCGGATGGCGTTCGAGCAGCCGGGCCAGTATCGGCATCAGCGCCACCCGACCGAAGGCCGACGGCGCGCTGATCTTCAGCACTCCCGAAGGAGAACAGCGGCGATCCTGCAACTGTCTTCTCAGCTCCTCCAGCCCCCCCACCAATGGCGCACTACGCTCGTAGAACAGCATGCCATCCGGTGTCAGGCCGAGCCCCCGGGTATTGCGGTGCAGCAAGCGTACTCCCAGCTGTTGCTCCAGCCGGCTGATGGCGCGGGACACCCCGGACTGGGTCACCCCGAGTTGCAGCGCCGCCTCGGTAAAACTCTGGCACTCGGCCACCTTGAGAAACTGGCGGACCGCATTCAGATCCATGATTAAAGTCATCTCTGAAATCAATTTTAAGGAATTAATAAAACTTAAATCATAAGAAATACTGTCGCAAGTGTCGTGACAACCAACAACAGGTACAATACATGCCCAAGCAACACCCCTCTTCCATTCCCGTTTCGGTTTATTTGCTGGCCTTCGGTATCTTCGCCATGATCAGCTGCGAGCTGCAGGTCCTGGGCATGATGCCCCTCATGGCCCAGGATCTGGGCCTCGGTATCCCGCAGGTGGGCTACCTGGTTTCCCTCTATGCCGCCGCCATGGCAATCGGCGGCCCGCTGCTGACACTGCTGCTCGGCGCCCAGCCTCCCAAGCGGGCAATCTACCTGCTCTACGCCATCTTCATACTGGGGGAAAGCCTGGGGGCCCTGTCCGACACCTACGGGCTGCTGATGGTCTCACGGCTTGTCACCGGCGCCGTTTCCGGTGCCTTCTTCGGTATCGCGATAGGCATCTGTGGCCGCCTCGTCCCTCCCGGCCTCGCCATCCGGGCGGTGGCCATCGTCCTGGCCGGGATCATGGTGGGCACCATACTGGGACTCCCCCTGGCGAGCCTGGTGGGGGAACACTACGGCTGGCGCGCCAGCTTCTGGCTGGTGGTGGTCCTGGCCCTGCTGGGCGTCCTGTGCAGTGCCCTCCTGCTGCCGGCCTTGCCCGCCACGGCGAGGATAGGCCTGGCCCAGGAACTGGCGGTATTCCACAACCGGCGGCTCTGGTACGTCTACTCGACCAGCTTCTGTGTGATAGGCGCCACCTATGCCGCCTTCAGCTACTTCGTGCCCATCCTCACCCAGGTGGCCGGCTTTGCCGGCGGCAGCGTCTCCCTGCTGCTCTTCGTCTATGGCATCGCCATGCTGATCGGCAACCACCTGGTGGCCATGCTCGCCGGCAGACGGAACATCCTGCTCCTGGCCGTCGGGTTGGTACTGCAAATCCTGTTCCTGGCACTGCTGGCGCTCTTTATCCACCACTCGTGGATGGTGATAGCGGCCGTGATCGGCCTCGGGCTGGTGGGCGTCAGCATGAACCCGGCCATGGTCAGCCGAGTCATGCAGCTTCCTCATGGCGAACGCCCGCTGGTCAATACCGTTCATGCCTCGGTGATCACGCTGGGCATCATGTTCGGCAGCTTTGCCAGCGGCCTGGTACTGGACCAGGGCTACAGCCTGCTGTCCCCCATGTGGGTCGGCGTGGCGGTGGCGCTGGCCGGCCTGTTGACCCTGCTGCTGGAAGGCCCCGGAAAAACGGCGCCTGCCGACGGCTCGTCGGCAAACGACCGCGGTCAGGAGGTCTCTGGTCCTATCCCACCAGATGCTCGGTGAAGAACACCAGGGTGCGGGACCAAGCCAGCTCCGCCGCCTCGGGGTGGTAGCGGGGGGTGGAATCGTTGTGAAAACCGTGCTGGGTGCCCGGGTACTGGTAGGCCTGGTAGCGTACGCCGTGGCGTTTCAGGGCCGCTTCATAATCCGGCCAGGCGGCGTTGATGCGCGCGTCGTCCTCGGCCATCTGCACCAGCAAGGCAGCCTGGATGTCCTCCACCTTGTCCAACGCCGGCGGCATGCCGTAGAAGGGCACGGCGGCGGCGACCCACCCGGGCAGCTCGGCGGCCAGCTTGTTGGCGATAAAGCCGCCGAAGCAGAAGCCCACCACCCCGAGTTTACCGTTGCCCCCTTCCAGCGGTTGCAGGAAGCGGGCGGCGGCGGCGAAGTCGGCGGCGATCTTGTCGCCGTCCAGTTGCTGTTGCAGGGTCCGGCCGTCATCGTCGTTGCCCGGATAGCCGCCCAGCGGAAAGAGCGCATCGGGCGCGAAGGCGATAAAACCGGCCTTGGCCAGGCGCCGGGCCACGTCCTCGATATAGGGGTTGAGGCCGCGATTCTCGTGCACCACCAGCACCAGGCCCGGCGGGGATGAAGGATTGCGAGGCTGCACCAGATAGCCCCGGCCCTTGCCATGGCCCTCGGGGGCATCGAATTCCCGGTAGCTGGCCAGGATATCCGGATCGGTGAAGGACACTTGCTGGGCCCGGGCATAGTCGGGCCTGAGGGCCGCGAACAGGCCGGCGGCGGTCACGCCGCCCACCGCCACCCTGGCCAGACCGGTCATGAACTGGCGTCGGTCGATCAGGCCATGGGCGTATTGGTCGTAGAGGTCGAAGGCCGGCTTGGGGATGGCGGCGGGACCGAGTTTACGCATCGCGAGGGACTCCTTTCTGGATGGCTACCCGGCCAGTATAGCAAAGGCAGGGAAGACTCAATCGTCCCAGTCGTCATCCTCGTCCCTGGCCGGCTCGTCCCTGGTGTCGATGACCACCACCGGCGCCAGTACCGCTATGGTTTCCAGCAACTGGCGCCTGGGCTGCCAGTTGCCGACGAAACCGAAGCGATAGCGGTGATCGTCAAGCTTGAAACGATCCTCTACCTGGGCGCCCAGGGCGTCGTTGATTTGCAGCAGTTCCTGCTCGCTCAGGGACAAGTCCAGGGTAAAGGCGATAATGGCGCCGTCATGACCGGGCAGCTTGCCCCGGTTCACCGCCTGCACCCGCTCCCGGGGCAGCGCCATGGCCACCTTGCCGACGCCGTTGACGATATAGAGACGCTCGGCGTCGAAGGCCAGGTTGATCAGCCGCTGCCGGCTCCAGCTCGGCGGCCACAGGCTCATCAGCAGCACGACACCACCGAAGATCACGCCGACCCAATGGATAAGGCCGAAGCCATCCCGGCCGTCCCACAGGGCCATGGTCACGGCGGCCAGGCTGGCCAGCAGCACCAGGCCGTGGGTGAGATAGAAGCGCACCGCGGGCGGATACAGCACGAATTCCAGGGGGCGCTCGAGCACCTGTTGCAGGGGTAATCGCTGCACTGTCATCATCTTGTTCCGTCATTCAAAAGGGTGACAACCCTAGCAAAAAAAGCGCCGGCCATAAATAATGACTCTTATCGCAGAGGAGGAAATACGCAGATGGTGAAATGGTGCTGGCTCTTGTTATTGCTGCCGGGTGCGCTCTGGGCCCAGGCCATCGGCGGCTATTCCGCCGGCTGTCAGATGAATGCCCGCGCCCTGCCCGGCAACGGCCCCGGGTTTTATGTGATCAGAAGCGAACGGCAGCGCTACTACGGCCAGCCGCAGATGATCCACTACCTGCAGGATCTGGGACACAAGGTCAGCCAGGCCGGGCTGCCGCCCATGCTGGTGGGCGATATCGCCATGCAGCGGGGCGGGCCCTTCGCCTATGGCCACCGCAGTCACCAGACCGGGCTGGACGCGGACATCTGGCTGCGCAGCCCGCCGGACAATCCCCTGCCCCGGCAACTGGAAACCATAGCGGCAGTGGACATGGTCGATCACCGTCACTATGTACTGACCGCCGACTTCCAGGACAACCAGCGCCAGTTGATCGCCCTGGCGGCCCAGGATCTCCGGGTAGACCGTATCTTCGTTCATCCGCTGATCAAGCAGGCCATGTGTCATGCCTATGACGAGGCACCCTGGCTTCGCAAAGTCCGGCCCTGGTTCGGCCATTCCAGCCATTTCCATGTCCGTCTGGGTTGCCCCCAGGACCAGGCCCGCTGCCAGCCCCAGGCGCCGGTACCGGCCGGCACCGGTTGCGGCAGGGAGCTGGCCGGCTGGCTCAACGACAAGGCCGGCGAGATCACCGCCGGCCCGCGCGCACCCTGGCGTCCCGTCCTGCCCAAGGCCTGCGTGGGCTGGGTCAAGCACTGATCCGTCACCGGTATAACCCCGGCCAGGCGGCGTCGGCGACGTAATCGAATCCAAACGGAGCCGTCCCCACCCCGAAGACCCTCATCTATCCCCTTGCCCGATACCGGTCTGAAAATAGCGGGCACCGACAGGCGGTGCCCGGTCCGCCTGTCGTGGCGAAACCAAGCCCTCCCCGATCAAATTCGCGCACAAACACGCAGCCAAAACAACAAAATTAGTAAACCAAGCAGCCGAACACCGCAGAACAAAACCCGATAACGACAACAAGCATTCAAAAGACGTCGCAGGCAGCTAAGCAATGGAAGAGCATGAGGGTATCGCCCGGGTGAAAGTAATAAACATGTGTCATAACGAAGGCAAATGGTCAAAAATAAGTGATCGACAGCACAAATTTAATCACAAGTTATTTTCGAATACGAACAAATAACCCAGAATCCGGACTTCAGGATGACTGTTCACACACAATGGAGTAGAAAATGTCTATCAAACGACCAAACACCCTGCTCGGGGAATGCCTCGCGGAGTTTATCGGCACCGGACTGCTGATCTTCTTTGGCGCCGGTTGTGTCGCCGCCCTGGTGGTGGCCGATGCCAGTTTTGGCCTCTGGGAAATCAGCATCAGCTGGGGCGTGGGCGTAGCCATCGCCATCTATGTGGCCGGCGGGGTGTCGGGCGCCCATATCAACCCGGCGGTCACCCTGGCGCTCACCCTGTTCCGGGGTTTCGACAAACGCAAGGTGATCCCCTATATCCTGGCCCAGCTGGCCGGTGCTTTCACCGCCGCCGCCCTGATCTATGGGCTGTACCAGCCACTGTTTATCGAATGGGAGCTGGCCGCCGGCGTAGCTCGGGGAAGCGAACAAAGCCTGGCCCTGGCCGGTATTTTTTCCACCTATCCGCACGGCCTGCTGTCTAACAGTCATGCCTTTATGGTGGAACTGACCATCACCGCGGTGCTGATGATGGCCATACTGGCGCTGACCGACGACCGCAACGGCGGCCCCAAGGGCATGGCCGCGGCACTGTTGATCGGCTTGCTGATCGCCGTGATCGGGGCCGCGACCGGCCCGCTGACCGGCTTTGCCATGAACCCGGCACGGGATTTCGGACCCAAGCTGTTTACCTGGCTGGCGGGCTGGGGAGAGCTGGCCTTTACCGGCGGGCGCGACAACCCCTATTTCTGGGTTCCCATTTTCGGTCCCATCGCGGGTGCCTGTCTGGGAGCCTGGCTGTACGATAATGCCATCGCCCGCTTCCTGCCCGCGGCCACCGCCGCCGAGCAGGCGCCTTCACCTTCACAACAGGAACAACGGGCCTCGGCCTGAATACCGACTCGACAAGGAGGACACATAATGTCACAAGCCAAACAGTACGTGGTTGCACTGGATCAGGGGACGACGTCATCCCGCGCCATCATCTTCGACGAGAATGCTGCCATCCAGGGCGTGGCCCAGCGGGAATTCGGCCAAATCTATCCCCAGGCCGGCTGGGTCGAGCACGATCCCATGGAGATCTGGGCCAGCCAGCGCTCCACCCTGACCGAGGTGCTGGCCAAAACCGGCATCAGCCCGGATCAGATTGCCGCCATCGGCATCACCAACCAGCGGGAAACCACGGTGGTGTGGGAAAAGAGCACCGGCAAGCCGGTCTATAACGCCATCGTCTGGCAGTGCCGCCGCACCGCCGACATCTGCGAACAACTGAAGGCTCGCGGCCTGACCGACTATATTCGCGACAACACCGGCCTGGTACTGGACGCCTACTTCTCCGGTACCAAGCTCAAGTGGATCCTGGACAACGTCGAAGGCGCCCGGGAGAAAGCCAACAATGGAGAACTGCTATTCGGCACCATCGATACCTGGCTTATCTGGAAACTGACCGACGGTCGGGTTCACGTCACCGACTACACCAATGCCTCCCGTACCATGCTGTTCAATATCAACAGTCTGGAATGGGACCAGAAGCTGCTGGATGAAATGGGCATTCCCGCGTCCATGCTGCCCGAGGTGCGTCCCTCCAGCGAGGTGTACGGCAAGACCAACATCGGCGGCAAGGGCGGCACCCGTATTCCCATCGCCGGTATCGCCGGCGACCAGCAGGCGGCCCTGTTCGGCCAGCTGTGTTTCAACAAGGGCATGGCCAAGAACACCTATGGCACCGGCTGCTTCCTGCTGATGAACACCGGCGAGCAGAAGGTCAGCTCCAGCCACGGCCTGCTCACCACCCTGGCGGTGGGCGCCCGGGGCGAGGTCAACTACGCGCTGGAAGGCTCGGTGTTCATGGGGGGGGCCACCATCCAGTGGCTGCGGGACGAGCTGGGCCTGATTCGCGAGGCGGACGACACCGGCTACTTCGCCGAAAAGGTGAAGGACAGCAACGGCGTCTACCTGGTACCGGCCTTCGTCGGCCTGGGCGCCCCCTACTGGGACCCTTATGCCCGCGGCACCCTGGTGGGCCTGACCCGGGGGGTGAACCGCAACCACATCATCCGGGCGGCACTGGAGGCGGTGGCCTACCAGAGCCGGGACGTGCTGGAGGCCATGCAGGAAGATTCCGGGTTAAAGCTGGCCGCGCTCAAGGTGGACGGTGGCGCCGTGGCCAACGACTTCCTGATGCAGTTCCAGTCCGATATCACCAACGCCAGGGTGGTCCGCCCCCGACAGACCGAAACCACCGCCATGGGCGCGGCTTTCCTCGCCGGCCTGGCGGTGGGCATCTGGCAGAGCACCGATGAACTGGCCGACAAATTCGCGGTCGACAAGGAATTCAAGCCCCAGATGGACAAGGAGACCCGCGCCACCCTGTACCGGGGATGGCAAAAGGCGGTGGCCCGCTCCCTGGACTGGGCCGAGCACTGAGCGAGAACGAGAAACACCAAGGGCGCCGCGAGGCGCCCTTATCAGTTTGCGATCACCCTAAATCGGCCAAAGGGCCAACTCCGCCGACGCCACCACCAGGCAGCGCCGAGGTGTGGAAGAGGCAGCTGGGATTGCCTCTCGGCAAAACAGGCAGCCGGACTGGTGACCAAGAGCCGCTCGCTCAGTGGGCGATATGGCAGGCGACCTGGTGCTCTTCCATGATCTTCTGCAGCGCCGCAGGCGGCGGCGCATCGGTGAACAGCGCCGTAATCTGGCTGATATGACCCAGATTGACCATGGCGTTGCGGCCAATCTTGCTGTGGTCGGCGGCCAGGAACACCTGCCGGCTGTTGCTGATGATGGCCTGGGCGATGCGCACCTCATGGTAGTCGAACTCGAGCAGAGAACCGTCGGTATCGATGCCGGAAATACCGATGATGCCGTAATCGGTGCGAAACTGCTGCACGAAGTCCCGGGTCGCCTCGCCGACGATGCCGCCGTCCCGGTTGCGGACCTCGCCACCGGCGATGATCACGGTGAAATCCTCCTTCTGGCTGAGGATGCTGGCCACATGGATGTTGTTGGTGATCACCCTGAGCTCCTGGTGATCGAGCAGCGCCTTGGCCACCGCTTCGGTGGTGGTGCCGATATCGATGAACAGGGAAGCCCCATCGGGGATCTCGGCGGCGATGGCCCGGCCGATGCTGTCCTTCTCCCTGGCATACATCACCTTGCGGGAATCGTAGGCGGCGTTCACCGTGCTCGACATCAGCGAGGCCCCGCCATGATGACGGCGGATGCGGTTATGCTCGGCCAGATCATTCAGATCCCGGCGGATGGTTTGCGGACTCACGTCAAACTGGGCAACCAGATCCTCGGTGCTGGCAAAGCCTTTCTGCTTGAGCAACTCCAGGATCTGTTGATGACGCAGGGTTTGCTTCACGCGGTAACTCCCTGTAATGGAAACGACTTCATCGCCCGATTGTACTCGTTCAATGCCCAAATGCACAGCAGACGGGAGCCCGGCGCCGGGGATGCCCGTTCGGCTATCCATCAGGGAGCGGGAAAGAGGGAGATTAAGAGAAAAGATGCGGGTGTGGACACACCCGCCAGGAGAGCGGCGGTTCAGCGGTTCAGCCGCTCAGAGACAGCGCCGCAGAATGTCGCCAAGTTCGGCATCGGTCAGCACCAGGGGATTGGTCTTCATGCTGTTGCCGCCGCTCATCGCCACCATCCGGGGGATATCGGCGGCGACCATGCCGTAATCGGCGAGTCGGGGCAGGCGGCAGGCGCGGGTCCAGCCTTGCAGGAGCCCGGCCAGATCCTCGGCCCCGGCCCTGTCGTCACCACTCAGCCAGCGTGCCACCCGGGCATACTTGTCCAGGGCCGGGCTCAGGGGGATTCGTTCACGCAGGGCGGCGATGTTCGCCCGGGTGGTGTCGGCCAGCAGGATGCCGCACACCATGCCGTGGGGGACGGGGAAACAGGCCCCGAGCGGCGAGGCCATGCCGTGCACCGCCCCCAGCCCGGCCTGGGCCAGGCAGATACCCGACAGCATGGCCGCATAACTCAGCCCCGCATAATCCCGCACCGGGTGCCCTTCTCCCGGCGCAAAACCGGCGGCAAAGGCCCGGATGCCGTCTTCCGCCAGGGCGTCGGTGTAACGGCTGGCACGGGTCGAGGTATAGGCTTCCAGCAACTGAGTAAAGGCATCCATGGCGTTGGCCAGCAGCACCGGTTGCGGACAGCTTTGCAGCAACTCGGGGTCGACCAGGGCCAGGCGAGCCAGCAGCGCCTCGTCGCGGAAGGACTTCTTGAACCGGCCCGGCCGGGTGATCACCGCGTTCCTGGTCATCTCGCTGCCGGTGCCGGCAGTGGTGGGCACCGCGATAAAGGGCACCGCCGGTCCCCGATAGGGCAACTCTTCCCCCACCCCTTCCAGGTGTTCGCACACCGGGGTGCCGGTTTTGAGCAGGCCGGCGATGGCCTTGGCCGCGTCCAGGGCGCTGCCGCCACCGACCCCCACCACCACGTCGATGTCTTGCCGCCCGAAGCGGGCCACCGCCTCGTCCACCATCTCCGGGGTGGGCTCGCCCCCGACGGCGACCCTGAACCAGGTGATCCGCCGGGCCTCCAGCTCGGCCTGCAACCATCGATAGTGTTCGCCGCCCGTGAAGGAGCCGGCGCCGGTCACCAGCAGCATGCGTGAGCCAAAAGTTTCGATTTCGCTCACCACTTGCTTGAAGATACCCGGGCCAAACCGGATCCGGGGCTGGGTCGATAGGCTGAAGGGGGCAATCAGTGTCGTTTCCATCGGTAGGTGACTCTCCATCAAAATGTACACCGGGGCAGGTCAAGATAGCAGAAGCATCACCATACGAACATTATTGACCGGAAAAAATGCGCGCTTTAGTTAGAATAAATACAAAATGTACTAAAATGTTGCTTGATGTTTGTTTTACGGTTGGTTATTTTCCTTTACGAAGATTATAATCCAACTATGGTGATTGACTATGACCCCCACCCTCAAGGCACAGGGACGCCACGCTCCGGTGTTGGCTTCCCTTAAGGAGAAGAGAAGCATGACAGCTGAGCACACCATTCATGATCTGATGGTTATCGGTGGCGGCGTCAACGGCACCGGTATCGCCATGGACGCCGCCGGCCGGGGACTGAGCGTGGTGCTGTGTGAAATGAACGACCTGGCCTCGGCCACCTCCTCCAACAGCAGCAAGCTGATCCACGGCGGCCTGCGCTATCTGGAGCATTACGAATTTCGCCTGGTGAAGGAAGCCCTGGCCGAGCGGGAGTCCCTGCTGCGTAACGCGCCCCACATCATGTGGCCGCTGCGTTTCCGCCTGCCCCATCGCCCGCACCTGCGCCCGGCCTGGATGATCCGCATCGGCCTCTTCCTCTATGATCACCTGGCCAAGCGGGAGCTGCTGCCCGGCTCCAACGGCCTGCGCTTCGGCGCCGACAGCCCCCTGGTCGGCGACATCACCAAAGGCTTCGAGTATTCCGATGGCTGGGTGGACGATGCCCGCCTGGTGGTGCTCTGTGCCATGGCCGCCCGCCAGAACGGCGCCGACATCAAGACCCGCACCCGCTGCGTCAAGGCCGAGCGACGGGATGGCCTCTGGCAGGTAACCCTGCAGGATGCCGACACCGGCCGGCAGCAGCTCTACCGCTGCCGCGCCCTGGTGAACGCCGCCGGCCCTTGGGCCAGCAGGCTGTTCGACGAAACCATGACCCTCAAGGCGCCCAAGCAGATCCGCCTGGTCAAGGGCAGTCACATCATAGTGCCGAAACTGCATGACGAGCCCGAGGCCTATATCCTGCAGAACGAAGACAACCGCATCGTGTTCGTGATCCCCTACGAGGACAACTTCTCCCTGATCGGCACCACCGACGTGGACTATGAAGGAAACCCCTCCGATGCCTGTATCAGTGATGAAGAAGTGGAGTATCTCTGTGCCGTGGTCAACGGCCATTTCAAGCGCAAGATAAGCCCGGCGGAGGTGGTGTGGACCTACTCGGGAGTACGCCCGCTGATGGATGACGAGCATGGCGCAGCGCAGAAGGCATCCCGGGATTACAGCTTCGAAGTCAATGCGCCCGAAGGCGAAGCCCCGCTGCTGTCGGTATTCGGCGGCAAGATCACCACCTACCGCAAGCTGGCGGAAGCCGCCACCAACGCCATCTGCCGCTTCTTTCCCCAGGCCAAAGGGCCCTGGACCAAGACGGCGGTGATGCCCGGCGGCAATTTCGAGCACCACGACAGCCTGGCCGCAACGCTCCGGCAGCAGTTCCCCTGGCTGACCCCGCCCATGCTGAAACGCTTTGTGCGCACCTACGGCAACCTGTGCCACCACTTTCTGGAAGGCCGCCACAGCCTGACCGACCTGGGCGAGAGCTTCGGCGCCTCCCTGACCCAGGCGGAAGTGGATTATCTGATGGAGCACGAATGGGCCAGGACGGTAGAAGACGTCATCTGGAGACGTACCAAGCTGGGACTCTATCTGAGTGAGGCCGAGAAGGCCCGCTTGCAGCAATATCTGCAACGCCGGCAGGAAGGAGAGCAAAGCCGGCTGGCCGGCTGATACACCGGGCTAACGGCGTCCGTTTGCGAGCAGGCGCCGGATCAACAAAAGGGGCGCCGCGGCGCCCCTTGTTTACACTCTGTGCTCGGGATCAATGGTCGTGGGCGGCACCGGCTCCTTTCGGGAAGCGGATGCTCTCCACCAGATCCTGCACATCCTGCGGGGTTTCGGTAGTCAGCTTGGCGACCAGCAGCGACACGCCCAGGTTGAGCAACATGCCCAGGGTACCGATACCTTCGGGCGAGATACCGAACCACCAGTTGTCGGCATTGTCGGCGGCCGGATTGATGAACTTGAAGTACACGATATAGGCGGCGGTAAAGGTAATACCGGTCACCATGCCCGCGATGGCCCCTTCCTTGTTCATCTTCTTGTAGAAGATACCGAGCACGATGGCCGGGAAGAAGGACGCCGCCGCCAGACCGAAGGCGAAGGCCACCACCTGGGCCACGAAGCCGGGTGGGTTGATGCCGAGGTAACCGGCACCGATCACCGCGAAGGCGGCGGCCACCCGGGCGGCCAGCAGTTCCTGCTTGTCGGTCATGTCCGGCTTGAGCCCTTTCTTCAGCAGATCATGGGCGATGGAGGTAGAGATCACCAGCAGCAGACCGGCCGCGGTAGACAGCGCCGCCGCCAGGCCACCGGCCGCCAGCAGGGCCACCACCCAGTTCGGCAACTGACCGATTTCGGGGCTGGCCAGCACTATGATGTCCGGGCTGATGGTCATTTCGTTACGCTCGTCACCGGAGTAGAACATGCGGCCGTCACCGTTCTTGTCTTCCCATCTCACCAGGCCGGTCTTCTCCCAGTTGGCTACCCAACCCGGTGCCTGCTCGGCGATCACACCCTGACCGTCGGCGCCGTTCAGGCCCTCGATCATGTTGGCGCGGGCAAACGCGGCCACGGCGGGGGCGGTGGTATACAGGAAGGAGATGAACAGCAGTGCCCAACCGGCAGAGATCCGGGCGTCACGCACCTTGGGCACGGTGAAGAAGCGGATGATCACGTGGGGCAGACCGGCCGTGCCCACCATCAGGGCGGCGGTGATAAAGAAGACGTCAATGCCCGACTTCTTGCCCGAGGTGTATTCGGTGAAACCCAGCTCCTGGGACAGACCGTCCAGCTTGTCGAGCAGGTAAACGCCGTCGGCAGTCTGGCCGATAAAGCCCAGTTGCGGGATCGGGGTGCCGGCCACGATCAGGGAGACGAAAATGGCCGGTACCAGGAAGGCGAAGATCAGCACGCAGTACTGGGCCACCTGGGTATAGGTGATGCCCTTCATGCCCCCCATGACCGCGTAGAAGAACACGATGGTCATGCCGATGATGACGCCCAGGTTGATATCCACCTCGAGGAAGCGGGAGAACACCACGCCCACGCCGCGCATCTGGCCCGCCACATAGGTGAAGGACACGAAGATGGCACAGAACACCGCCACCATACGTGCGGTTTGCGAGTAGTAGCGATCACCGATAAAGTCCGGCACGGTAAACTTGCCGAACTTGCGCAGGTAGGGTGCCAGGCACAGCGCCAGCAGTACATAGCCGCCGGTCCAGCCCATCAGGTAGACGCCGCCGTCATAGCCGGCGAAGGAAATCACCCCGGCCATGGAAATGAAGGAGGCGGCCGACATCCAGTCTGCCGCCGTGGCCATGCCGTTGGCCACCGGGTGTACCCCACCACCGGCCACGTAGAATTCGCCGGTACTGCCGGCACGGGCCCAGATGGCGATACCGATATAGAGGGCAAAACTCAGGCCCACCAGAATAAATGTCCAGGTTTGGATATCCATGCCCTACCCCTTACTCTTCGTCAACGTTGTATTTTTTGTCGAGCACGTTCATTCGCCATACGTAGACGAAGATCAGCACCACGAACACATAAATGGAGCCTTGCTGGGAGAACCAGAAGCCGAGTTTGGCGCCACCGATGGTGAAGGCATTGAGCAGATCCACCAGGATAATGCCGAACAGGAAAGACACCGAGAACCAGACCGCCAGCAATATGGCCATCAATCTCAGGTTTTCGCTCCAGTACGCTTTTGCTTTTTCCTTACTTTCAAACGCCATTCTCTTTCTCCTTGAATAGCCGAATACGGTTCGAAGGTAACAGTACTCCGTTAACAGCCTGTTGAAACTTAGACTTTGGTATTAACGGTTGATTAACAAAAGTGAAACACAAACTCCAGGCCACGGGGGCCCGGTCGGCGCAGCTATCAGAGGAAGGTCAAGGTAAGATAGACCACCAGCGGAATGGTGACCACCGCCATGGCATTGCCGAGCAGCACTATGCTGGCCATCTTGTCGGGCTGGCAACGGTATTGCTCGCACAACAGGTAATTGAGCACCGCCGGCGGCAGCATCACCGACAGCGCCAGCAGCCGCAGCCAGTCGTTGCCAAGCGGCAGCAACCAGGCCACCAGGGCAAAACTCGCCGCCCCCACCAGCAGGTAAGCCAGATTGACCCTGAACGCCAGTCCCAGATCGCCCATCTCCCCGCCCGACAGGCGCACTCCCAGGGCGAACAGCATCAGCGGTACCGCCATCTGCCCGAGCAGATCGGCGGTGGTATAGACGAACGCTGGCAACAGGGCGGTATTATCGGCCAGCAACATGCCCAATACCGCAGCCCAGATAATGGGGTTCTGCAGCCACTGCCAGCGACCGGCATCACGGGACAGGATAAACAGCCCCAGCGAAAAGTGGATCAGGTTGGACAATACGAAAAGAAGAATGATGGCACCCAGTTGATCGGCGCCATAGGCCAGCATCATCAGCGGTATGCCAATATTGCCGGTGTTACGGAACATGCCGGCTACGACTAAAGTTCGGCGCTCCAACCCCGGGAAACGAAATAAACAGAGCAGCAGTCCCGGCAGCAGGATACTCAGCACGCCCGCCAGGATCAGCGGCCAGCTCTCGCCCGGCGAGACCGGGTTGTCGATCAGCGCGGAAAATACCAGGGCCGGGCAAAATACCGCCACGTTGGCGAGATTGATAAAGCCCATCTCCCCGTGGCGCTGACGCCGGCCGAAGACAAAGCCCACGGCCACCACGGCAAAGACCGGTACTACTATATTGAGCAGGGTAAGCAACATAAAAAAGGACGGGGCCAAAAGGCGCCAGTATGGCGCCTGGATCCCGCCCTGTCCAGAAGCCGGTCTTCAAGCTTCCGGCTTCGAGGTTTGCGTCAGCCGTAGCGGCTGAATGCCAGGCCGTTATCGTCGATTTCCGGCTGCTTGCCGCTGATCAGGTCGGCAATCAGCTTGCCGGAGCCCGGGCCCATGGTCCAGCCCAAGGTTCCGTGGCCGGTGTTCAACCACAGGTTCTTGTAACGGGTGGCGCCGATGATCGGAGTGCCGTCCGGCGTCATGGGGCGGAAGCCACTCCAGAAGATGGCTTCATCCACCTTGCCGCCTTCCGGGAACAGGCTCTTCACCGAATGGGCGATGGTCTCGCGGCGCGCATTGGGCAGATCGCCGTTGAAATCGGCCAGCTCGGCGGTACCGGCGGCACGGATACGGTTGTCGAAACGGGTGATGGCCACCTTGAAGGTTTCATCCATCACCGTGGACTGGGGCGCATCCGCATCGTTCTTCACTTCGATGGTCAGGGAGTAGCCTTTCACCGGGTAAATCGGCAGGCGAATGCCCAGCGGATTAAGCAGGAAGGGGGAATAGCTGCCCATGCACACCACCACCTGATCGGCGGTTTCCAGACCGTTGGCGGTCTGCACCCCGCGGATCTGATCGCCATCGCTGACCAGCGCCTTGATATCGGTAGCGAACTTGAACACCACGCCCTTGTCCTGGCATTTCTTTACCAGGGCCTTGGTAAAGAGGTTGCAGTCACCGGTCTGATCGTCGGGGAAGTGCAGGCCACCGACCAATTTGTCCTTGACCCGGGCCAGGGCCGGCTCACGGGCGATACACTCGTCCACGTTGAGCATGGCATGCGCCACGTTGAAATCCTGCAGCACCTTGATGTCCTTGGCGGCATCATCTACCTGCTTCTGGGTGCGGAATACCTGCAGCAGGCCTTTCTTGCGGCCCTCAAACGGCAGCTGCAGTTCTTCCTGCAGGGCGTTGATGCACTGGCGGCTGTATTCGGATACCCGCACCATGCGGGATTTATTGATGCCGTAGGATTTTTCATTACAGTTGGCCAGCATCGACAGCATAAACTGCCACTGGGCCGGATTGAGGCTGGGGCGTACTTTCAGGGGAGCGTGGGACTGGAACATCCACTTGATGGCCTTCTGCGGAATACCGGGGCCGGCCCAGGGTGAGGACATGCCAAAAGACAGCTGACCGGCGTTGGCAAAGCTGGTTTCTTCCGCTGCGTCGGGTTGGCGATCGATCACCACAACCTCGTGGCCCAGTTGCGACAAATACCAGGCGCTGGTGACACCGACGACACCACTACCCAACACTAATACTTTCATAACACTCCCCTATCAAGATGCGTTCACGGCGACAATATCATCTAAAAAATAAATAAAATCCAGAGCAAAACAAAGCCCACTTCCAGGCGGGAGCGGCCTGTAAATGGGCAGTAAACACGGGGGCTCTATCTTTATCTGAGCGAAGATTTTTAGTCAGGATAAAATCCCAACTTAAAAATAAAAACCAGAATATAAAACCAATGAGCCCACAAATGTGACAAATATCTCAAAATCGTAAAAATACGGATCTTGCCGTTACCGCGCGGTGATATCCCGGATATCGCTGATGGCCTGGGCCAGGGCGCGGATCTGCTCCGGCTCCGGCAACTGCTTACGAAGCAGCTGTTGCTCCAGCTCCCGGGCCAGTGTCGCCGGAACCACCGCCCGGCAGGCCTCCGCCCCCTCGGCCAGCTCCCGCACTGTGGCAAGCGCGTCCCGCCAGTCCGGGCCGGCCAGGGCCGCCTGCAATAACCAGATATCATCCTGGTGTTGTTCGGCAAAGAAGCGCTGACTCTGATGCCGTTCCGCGACAACGGGCCCCGGAGCCGGGAGCAGCCCGGCGGGCGCGGCCTCATGGCCCCCCTGCTCGTCCCCGACCGGGTCGGCCACCACCCCGCTACCGATCACCTGCACCAAGGCCTGGTACAGATCGAAGCAATGCACCGGTTTGGTCACATAGGCGTTCATGCCGGCCCGCAGGCTGGTCTCCCTATCCCCTCGCATGGCACTGGCGGTCAGGGCGATGATGGGAATATCGTGGTTCACCCTGAGTTTACGGATCTGGCGGGTCGCCTCCACCCCGTCCAGAATCGGCATCTGCAAGTCCATCAGGATGGCATCGAAGGTTCGCCGGGCCATCTGCTCCACCGCCTGGCGGCCGTTGTCCGCCAGCGTGACCGAGACATCGACTTTTTTCAGGAACTCGACGATCAGCTGCTGGTTGACCCTGTTGTCTTCCGCCAGCAGTATCTGCCGTCCCGCCAGCCGGCAGCGATAGAACTCGGTATCCGCTTGACCGACGGCCGCAGGCCGGAGATGCGGCCCGGACGGGGCATGGAGGATCCGGGACAAACAGCCGAGCAGGCTGCTCTGGGTAACCGGTTTGGACAGATAGTGGTCAATGCCCAGCGCCTGCATTTGTGCCGAGGGACGCTCCCGCCCGAAAGCACTGATGATCACGACGCCGATATCCTGCAAATGAGGCTGCTGCACCAGATAGCGGGCCACGTCCAGGCCGTTGTCCTGGCCCAGGCAGCAGTCGATCAGGGCCAGCCTAAGCTCGCTGCCGCGCTTTTGGATCAATGCCTTGGCGCTGTCAAGATCCTGGGCGGCGTAGACCACAAAGCCGGCCCGCCGGAGCAGCTGGCTCATCATCTCGATCACCAGCGCGTTATCGTCCACCAGCAGCACTTTCTGTCCCGGCACAAACACCGGCTCTGCGGCGTTGTCGTCGAGGCTCTCCGCCGCACGCAACGGCAGGTTCACGGTAAAGGTCGACCCCCGCCCCGGCAGGCTCTCTACCCGGATGCTGCCTTGCATCAACTGCACCAGATGATGGCTGATACTGAGCCCCAGGCCGCTGCCGCCGTACTTACGGGTAGTGCTGGCATCGACCTGGGTAAAGGAACGGAACAGTTTACCGAGCTGTTCCGGCATGATGCCGATGCCGGTATCCCTGACCTCGAAGCAAAGACGGGGATCCGGCTCGTGCACAACCCGGACCGACAGTACCACTTCGCCGCGCTCGGTAAATTTCACCGCGTTGCTCACCAGATTGACCAGCACCTGGCCCAGGCGCAGCGGATCCCCCCGCACCCTGTCAGGCACTTCCGCTGCCTTGCTGATGATCACTTCCAGCTGTTTCTGCTCGGACATGTCGGCGAAGAGTGCCGATAGTCGCTCGAGTTGCTCATTGAGATCGAACTCGATGTCTTCCAGTTCCAGCTTGCCCGCCTCGACCTTGGTCAAATCCAGGATATCGTTGATCAGCAGCAGCAGGTTGTCGGACGAGCTCTTGATTTTTTTCAGGTACTCAGACTGCTGGCCATCCAGCGACGTCTGCTGCAACAACGAGGAAAAGCCGATAATGGCATTCATCGGCGTACGGATTTCGTGGCTCATATTGGCCAGAAAGTCGGTCTTGGCCTGGGCCAGGGCATAAGAAGCCCGGCTGCCCTCTTGCAGCTGACGGTTGCGTGTATACAGCAGCAGCAGACCCAGGCTGAAGATCAGCAGCAATACCGATGCCAGCAGCACCAGCAGACGCTCCCAGCTGTCTTCGCCCTGCTGCTGCCAGGCGGCTCTGCGCGCCAGCAAGGCGGAAATGTCATCGGTCGCAATGTGCCGGCGTAGGCCGATCAGCTCTTTCAAACTGTCCAGGTACAAGCGATGATGTTGATAGCTCGCCTGCAGATCCGTATTCCCACCCCGCAGCAACCGTTCCGCCTCCTGTTCCAGTTCATAGACAAACAGCTGGCTGGGCGCATTCAGATAGAGTCGGCTGAGCTGAACCAACCGCTCCAGGGCGGCGCGGTTCGCCATTTCTGCCGGCGTCCGGATACTGTCGATAAAGGTCTGCAACGCATAACGACTGCGGATATCGGCATCCTGCAGGGCACGCAGGTTTTCCAGATAGCGGTTCAGTTCAGCAAGCACCTCGTCCATTGCGGCCGGCGACACCTGCTGCTGCTCCAGAAAACGGGCAAACCGCGACAGCATCAATGACAGGAAGCGGACCTGTTCATCCAGCAGCAGGCCGCTTTCCAGCTCGGTCATGACCTTATGATGAAGATGATGCAGGGTTTCTATCACCGGCTCCGCCTCTTGTTGCAACACCAGGTAGTGACGGTACTGCCGGTACTCGTGGCCGCCGTAGCCGGCCACGAGCAACAGTATCAGCAGGCCGCACAGCAGGGCGATCCTGCGCGGAAGCAGAAAAATACGTTGTTTTACAGAACTCGTCATCTGTTGTATCCATCTCTTGGTGATATACTTACAACCTTATACAAAACAATAACATAACGAGAAATAAACATGTCTGGAGAACTTTCGCAGCAAACTGTTAATATCAGGGCCAAGTGGGGCATATTGATAGCCAACAGCGCCCTGTTCCTGATCCTGCTTACGACCCTGCCCTTCGAGGATAACGTCAACAAGGGCCTCAGCCTGCTCACTTTTATTGCCGTGCTCTGGCTGACCGAAGCCGTGCATATTACCATTACCGCCCTGTTGGTGCCGCTGCTGGCAACCCTGCTCGGCATCCTCAACACCAATGCCGCCCTGAGCAATTTTTCCAACTCCATCATATTCCTGTTTCTCGGCGGCTTCGCCCTGGCCGCCGCCATGCACAGCCAGCAGCTCGACCGGCTGATCGCCGGGCGTATCCTGATGCTGGCTAAAGGCAGGCTGAGCACGGCGGTGCTGCTGCTGTTCGTGACCGCCGCCTTCCTGTCCATGTGGATCAGCAATACCGCCACCGCCGCCATGATGTTGCCGCTGGCTCTGGGCCTGCTTTCCTGCCTGGATGAGGAAAAACATCGCAGCACCTTCGTGTTCGTGCTGCTGGGGGTCGCCTACAGCGCCAGCATCGGCGGCATCGCTACCCTGGTCGGCAGCCCGCCCAATGCCATTGCCGCCGCCGAGGTGGGCTTGAGTTTCAGCGACTGGATGGCCCTGGGGCTGCCGATCACCCTGCTGCTGTTGCCGGTGGCCATAGGGGTGCTCTTTGTCCTGTTCCGTCCCCGACTGGGCGAGCGCATCGAGCTGGTGCAGGAACATATCGGCTGGACCGGCAAACGCAAGCTCACCCTGGGCATTTTTATCCTGACGGTAGCCCTCTGGATATTTTCCGGCCCGGTTTCCGCCGCCCTCGGCAACCTCGCCGCCTTCGATACTCTGGTGGCGCTGCTGGCCATCATATTGATCGGCATCAGCCGGGTGGCCGAGTGGAAGGATATTGAAAAGCACACCGATTGGGGCGTGTTGCTGCTGTTCGGGGGGGGCCTGACCCTGAGCCATATCCTGCGGGAAACCGGCACCAGCCTGTTTCTGGCCCATCACCTGGCCGAACTGCTGGGCAATGCCAACCCCTTCGTGATCCTGCTGGCCATCACCGCCTTCGTAGTGTTCCTCACCGAGCTGGCCTCCAACACCGCCAGCGCCGCCCTGCTGATCCCGGTATTCGTGGCGGTGGCCGAAGGCCTGGGACTGACACCGGTGATGGTGGCCTCGGTCATCGCGGTATCCGCCTCCTGCGCCTTCATGCTGCCGGTAGCGACCCCGCCCAATGCCATCGTGTTCGGCTCCGGCCTTATTCGCCAGCGCGACATGATGAAAGCCGGCTTTTTCCTGAATCTGGTCTGTGTCGGCCTGTTGGCCTTCTACTTCTTCCTGCTCGGCTAAGCCGCGACGCCATAACGCAAAAAAGCCGCCGGATTATCCGGCGGCTTTTTTATCGGCGCATCCTTGCTGATGATTACTGTTGCCAGAACGGCTTGCTGACTTCCTGGTAGCGATCCGCTTCGTTCAGGCCGATGTCTTTCAGCAGGTAAGTCGGCAGCTCGGACAGCTGGCGACGGGTACGGCTGCGTTGCAGCCAGAGGCCAAGGGTGGCCAGCAGGCCGGGTTCGGCGGCATGCTGTTCGGTGCTGACAAGATCGTGGTGGTGATAGTTGATTGAGCTCATGATGCGCCTCCTGATGTGATTCTGGCCACAGGATAGTGAGGCGGACCGGCCGGCTCAACCAACTTTTATTCGATTATAAAATTAGCTTTTCTAATGGTTAATGTATTAAATGAAACCATCAACCCACTGTTTAATAAAGATTTAACAAATTAAAAACAAAGGACGTTATGGGTCAACTATTAATAAATTTCATTAAAATCTAAATATCCAGCACAGCTGAAATTTTATGCACCAAGCCCCCGCCAAGGCCTGCCGGGGGCCGCTCTGCTCCGCATAGGTAACGGCACCGGCCGCACCTTCGCGCCCCGGCCGGCACACTGGGCCGGCGCCGGCCCCCGGATGGCGCCATCCCTCGCCTCAACAATTGCGCAACAACAAAAATGTGCGCTCCCTCCCGCCTTATCTATCCTTAGAAGCAAAGAGCCTGCTCAAGGAGTCGTTTTATGCAACGAGAACAATGGGGTACCCGCGCCGGCTTCGTGCTGGCCGCCGTGGGCTCGGCCGTGGGGCTGGGCAATATTTGGCGTTTTCCCTATGTGGCCTACGAAAACGGGGGCGGGGCCTTCTTCATCCCCTACCTGTTCGCCCTGCTCACCGCCGGCATCCCCTTCATGATCCTGGAGTTCACCCTGGGGCACAAATACCGCACCGGCGCGCCCGGTATCCTCAAGGCCCTGAACGCCCGCTTCGAATGGCTGGGCTGGTTCCAGGTGATGATCTCCGCCATCATCGCATTCTACTATGTGGTGGTGATCGCCTGGGCCATCTCCTATGTCTATTTCGCTGTCGGCCAGTCCTGGGGCGATGACAGCAATGCCTTCTTCTTCGGGGAGTTCCTGGGGCTCACCGGCGACAATGCCCCCTCCAGCCTGGGCGGCCTGCAGTGGCACCTGCTGCCCCCCCTGTGCCTGGCCTGGGCCGCCACCTACTTCGCTACCTACAGAGGCGTCAAGGGCGGGATCGAGAGGATCAACAAGGTGTTGATGCCCCTGCTGTTCCTGCTGGTGCTGGTGCTGATCGGCCGCATCATCTTCCTGCCCGGGGCGGTGGACGGCATCAACTGGATGTTCTCCCCCGACTTCAGCAAGATCTGGGATCTCAAGGTCTGGTCCGCCGCCTATGGCCAGATCTTCTTCACCCTGAGCGTGGGCTTCGCCATCATGCTGTCCTATGCCAGCTACCTGCCGGAAAAGTCGGACATCAACAACAACGCCTCCATGACGGCACTGATGGACTGCGGTTTTTCCATGCTGGCCGGCATCCTGATCTTCGGGGCCCTGGGCTACATGGCCATGGCCCAGGACAAGGCGCTGACCGAAGTAGTCAGCTCCGGCGTGGGCCTGGCCTTCGTCACCCTGCCGGCGGCGATCAACCTGCTGCCCGCCCCCGGCATCATGGGCCCCCTGTTCTTCCTGGCCCTGGTATTCGCCGGCATCAGTTCCCATATTTCCATCGCCGAGGCGGTGACCGCGGGGCTGATGGCCAAGCTGGGCTGGAGCCGTCCCAGGACCGCCACCGTCTTCTGCGGCGTCGGCTTCGTGGTAAGCCTGTTGTTCATTACCCGGGGCGGCCTGTTGCTGCTGGATCTGGTGGACTACTTTATCAACAACATCGCCCTGCTCGGCTCCTGCCTGCTCGAACTGCTGCTGGTGGGCTGGCTGTGCCGGCTGGAAGACTTCCGCGACCATGCCAACCGCCTGTCCGACTTTGCCGTCGGTGCCTGGTGGCTTGTCTGCATCAAGTATGTGTCGGTCGCCATGCTGGTAGTGATCCTGTTCGGCAACATCCTCGGCGCCTTCCGGGAGAACTACGGTGGCTATTCCAACAGCGAAATCCTATTCATGGGCTGGGGCATGATAGCGGTGATGCTGGTCGTGGCCATCACCATCAATACCGCCAGCAAGAAGGAGGCAAGCGCATGACCACAGGGGCTATTATCATGATGGTGATCGGGCTGGGCATTACCTGGGGCGGGGCCGCCCTGTGCATCTACCGGGCGGTCCATATGCGGGGACGCTGAAGGCCGGAGGCTTGAAGCCTACTCCTCCCGTACAGGCTGGATATAGAGGCGGGAGGGGTCGATCAGCACATCCTTGGCCATAAACTCCCGCCCCAGCAGCACCGGGTAGATCATGCGGGTGCGATCCTTCAGGGTGAACTCCACTTCTTTCTCCATACCACCCAGTTGCACCGGCAACAGGATGACAGGCCGCCGGTCCAGCTTCCTGCTGTTGGCCTGGCGAATGCGCACATAGCGGCTGAGCGGGGCTTCCAGCTGCTCCAGGTGGTTCTTGTGGTTGAAACTGAAGCGAATCCAGCGCTTGCCGTCCTTCCTGAACTCCTCAATTTCGGTGGCGCTCATGGACGAGGTCTTGGCACCGGAATCGATGCGTGCCTTGACATTATCGCCCAGCACTGGCAGCCACAACCACTCCACCCGGCCGAGCAGCCACTTGTCACCTATCTTGACGTCGTCGGTGCCCGGGGTCTGGGCATATCCGTTCGGGGTCATCAAACTCATAACGAATACCAGTGAAAACAACCATTTCATCAGCACACTCCTCGGTGCGGCAGAATTCGACGGCGCTATCTTATCCAAGCCTGCGACGCCGGGAAATGGGTTGATACCAAGAATTATCGCTCATTTTATCCTGATCTCGGCGCCGAGTCGGGGTATGCTCTGCCGTTTTAATCCATTTAGGTAGCAAAAATGGACTGGGACCCTGCTTTTACCAAGCGTAACGCCATACTCGCCGCCCTGGGCGGGCTGGTACCGATAGAAGATACCCGGTGGCCGCCCCTGAGCGAGCTTAACCGGCTGCTGGCTACACGGTTGCCAGTACGATTTATCGATGACGGCCACTTCTCCGAACTCGGCTGTGGCTACGAACAGGCCGTGTCCCGGGGCATGGTGCCCACTCGCGCGGAAAACTGGCACGACTTCTTCGGGGCGCTGATCTGGTACCTGTTTCCCCGTACCAAAGCCCTGCTCAACCGCCTGCATATGGACGATATCGAGAGCGGCGGACTCCGCCGGCGCACGCCCCGGCGCGACCGGCTCACCCATTTCGACGAATGCGGCCTGATCCTGGCCGTCCCCGAGCGCCTCGAAATCGAGCCCCTGCTGCATGAGCATGACTGGCAGCAGCTCTTTCTTGCCCGGCGTCCCCGCTGGGGCCGGGACTGGCAGCCCTTCATCTTCGGTCACGCCCTCTATGAACAGGCTCTGTCCCCCTTTATCGGCCTCACCGGTAAGGCGGTACTGGTGGAAATGGAAGCCAGTTTTTTCCGCCTCCCGACTCATGAACGCTACCCCCTGCTCGATGCCCGGCTGAGTGCCCAGCTGGAGCACAGCGCGCTGTTTGACAGACCGCGGCCACTGCTGCCGGTGCCACTGCTCGGTATCCCGGGCTGGTGGCCGGACAATGAAGATCCCGCCTTCTATCTGAACCGGGATTACTTCCGTCCCAAGCGCAACAGGTGATTTAGCCGAGTTTTTTTCTTACACTGGCCGACTTGTCGTTATGAGGATGATGTTATGTCCGGGCACGATCCCGTTTATGACCAAGCGTTTAAAACCCGTTATCTGCACCCCGCATACTGGCCGACCTGGCTGGCCATAGCAGCATTGTGGCTACTGGCCTGGCTGCCGGTAAGGCTGCGTGACCGCCTGGCCGCCGCCTTGACCCCGCTGCTGGTCAAGCTGGCTAAAAAACAGTGCTATATCGCCCGCACCAATATCAGGCTGTGTTTTCCCGAACTGCCCGAGGCAGAGGTGGAGCAAATGCTGCACCACTCCATTCGCGCCGGGCTGATGGGCTTTTTCGGCTACGGGGAGTGGACCGCCCGCAGCAAAAGCTACCTGCAAGGCCGTTTCAGGGTGCAGGGCCGGGAACACCTGGACGCCTGCCTGGCGAGCGGCGACAAGATCATCTTCATGATCCCCCACACCTGGGCCATTGACGCCGGCGGCCTCTACCTCAACTCCCTCGGCCTGCCCATGTGCACCATGATGCACAGCGCCAAAAACGAGGTATTCGACTGGTTTATCAACCGTCAGCGGGCCCGCTTCGGCGGTATCGTCTACGAGCGGGATGCCGGCATCAAGTCGGTGATCAAGACCATCAGGGACGGCAAGCATTTCTTTTATCTGCCGGATCAGGATCACGGCCGGGAAGCCAGCCTGTTCGTGCCTTTTTTCGCCGAGCTCAAGGCGACCCTGCCGGCCCTGCCCAAGCTGGTTAAACTCACCGGCGCCACCGTGTTGCCGGTACTCTCGGTCTACAATACCGAGCAGCATCGTTACGAGCTCATTATCCGTCCGGCCATGGCCCCCTACCCCACCGCCGATCTTCATGCCGATACCCGGGCCATGAACGCGGAAATCGAGGCCCTGCTGACCGACTGGCCGGAGCAATACATGTGGTTCCTGAAGTACTTCCAGACCCAGGTGGACTCAGATGAGGGTCGTTACGAAGCCGGCATCCGCCGGATCAGGGGAAAATAATGGCGTGGATGCATTATCTGCTGCTGGTGGTCGCCGGCCTGCTGGTGCTCTGGCTGGTGGCTAAAACCGACGACTGGCTGATAGAGCGGGAAAAACAGAAAACAGGGATTAGGGATTAGGGATTAGGGATTAGGGATTGGAAACCGGATAATCCCCAGTCCCCAGTCCCCATCAATCTTTCCTTCAGCCCGGGAACAACAGAAACTTGGCGCCCACCAGAATAAGGAAGCCGGCGAAGGCCTGTCTCAGTGCCCTGGCCGACAGTTTATGGGCCAGGATGGCGCCGAAGCGTGCAAAAGGCATGCTGGCCAGACTGATACCTATCATCGCCGGCAGATACACATAACCCCAGGCCTCCGCGGGCAGATCCTGATGCGGCAGGCCATGTACCACATAGCTGAGCGCCCCCACCAGGGCGATGGGAAAACCGCATACCGCCGACACCGCCACCGCCCGCTGCATGGGTACCGAGCACCAACTGAGGAAGGGCACCGTCAGGGAGCCGCCGCCGATACCGAAGATACCCGAGGCCCAGCCGATAACGCCGCCTACCGCCACCTGTACCGGCTTGCGGGGCAGGCCGCCGCCGCCTTTGGGTACCAGATGAAACAGCATCTGTGCCGCCATGGCCCAGGCGAAGAGCCCGATCAGCCTCTGCAGGTGCAAACCCGACAGCTTGTCGGCGGTAAAGCCGCCCAGCCAGGCTCCGAACACGATACCCGCCGACAGCAACGCCGCCAGCCGCCAATCGATGGCCTTGCGGCTATGGTGGGTCTGAATGGCGCTCAGGGAAGTAAACATGATGGTCGCGAGCGAAGTGCCCACCGCCATGTGCGCCACCAAATCCCCGCCGATGCCTTGCAACTTGAAACTGAAGATCAGCACCGGGACTATGATCAGCCCGCCGCCCACACCAAACAGTCCGGCCAGGGTGCCGGCGAAGGCCCCCAAAACCAGATACATCAACCAGATCATTCTATTGTCCCCAAGAAAAGCAAAGGCCATAAACTACCTAAGCCGCTCACAAAAGCCAATGCTCTCGTGTCCGGTGAAACGGCTCAGAGGCGATCGCGGCCCAGGCTTATCACCACCCGACGGTTGATATCCCGCCCTTCCGGGGTGCTGTTGTCGGCGATGGGACGACGCTCACCGTGT
Source organism: Zobellella sp. DQSA1 (assembly GCF_041950555.1). Taxonomy (GTDB): domain Bacteria; phylum Pseudomonadota; class Gammaproteobacteria; order Enterobacterales; family Aeromonadaceae; genus Oceanimonas. The sequence goes on along the minus strand of NZ_CP169531.1, from coordinate 1,934,915 downwards.
CCTTCGAGCGAGATGGCGTTTGAAGGCAGGCCCAGTTCCATAAAGCGACCTTTGATGGCCTCGGCCCGACGCTGGGAAAGCTGTTTATTGTGGTATTCGCTACCGAAGCTGTCGGTATAGGTGTTGATCACGACCTCGCCGATATGGGGATCGGCCCTGACGTATTCGGCAATCATCGCCAACCGCTGGCTGGAATGGGCCGTCAGTTCATCGGCATTGTTGACATAGTTGAGCACACTGAACGCGATGTCTTCAAAGCCATAGGGCAGCAGGTTGTGCTGGCAGTCGAGAAAAGCGGCGTAACGGGCGCGGAAATTGACCGACGACAGCCCCACTCCCGTGGTCTGGTTATTACGGTACCAGTCATCGAAATAGAAGGTCGGCCAACGGCCTTCGCTCAGTTCGTCCAGCATCAGCCAGGCAGACTGCTGTTCCACCATGGCGTCAAACTGCTGATAGAAGGTCACCCGGGTCAGGTTGCGCGCCCCCCGCCCCGGTTGCCAGTGAGGCGGCTCGCTCTTCAGCGCGGCGGACTGGGTGCGCGGCAACGCCCGCAAGGGGTTCAGCTCGAATACCAGGTTGATGTTCTTGGAGGCCCGGCTGACAAAGGCGCCGGTACCGAAACCGGGAATGGGGTGTTCCAGGCGGCATTCCACCGCCGAGTCCGACGTCAGCCGCCACAAGGACTGTTCAATATCCGCGATAAAGGTACGGGGCTGGGCCCAGGCGCCCGAGCACCAGGTCAACCCCGCCACCAAGGTGAGAATGCGCACGCCAGATGTCTCCTGTTAACCGTTAGGCTCTGTATCGGCACCCGGCGCCATAGCTTTAGTACTAGTGCTTGAGTTTAATCCCCGCGGCCTCCCCGTGGGCCCGGATCTCCCGGGCCAGCACCGCCTTTTCTTCCGGCGACAGCCAGCACGCCTCCACGCCGTTCAGCGCCATCTGCAACAGCTCCCCGTCGGTGGCGCCCAGCCCATCCTGCAAAGCCCGATAGTTGGCGTTCATGTAACCACCGAAATAGGCCGGATCGTCGGAGTTGACGGTAACGCACACTCCCGCATGCAGCAGCCTCAACATGGGATGCTCGCTCATGCGCTCCACCACCCTGAGCTTGAGGTTGGACAGGGGGCAGACGGTCAGCGGAATGCGCTCCCGGGCCAGCCGCTCCATCAGATGCCGGTCCCCCGCCGCCGCCACCCCGTGATCGATGCGCTCCACCCTGAGGATATCCAGCGCATCACGGATATACTGGGCCGGTCCTTCTTCACCGGCGTGGGCCACCAGCCGGAAACCCTGCTCCCGGGCCGCGGCATACACATGAGTGAACTTGGTCGGCGGGTTGCCTTTTTCGGAAGAGTCCAGCCCGATGCCCGACAGCTGGTGGCGAAAAGGCTCGGCATGGTGCAGGGTCTCGAAGGCACTGTCCTCCGACAGGTGCCGCAGAAACGACATGATCAGCCGGCTGGTCAGGCCCCACTGCTGCCGGGCCTGTTCCAGCGCCCGGTGGATACCGCCGATCACCGCGGCCAGGGGTACCCCCCGGTCGGTATGGGCCTGGGGATCGAAGAAAATTTCGGTATGGCGCACCTGCTCGGCATGGGCCCGCTCGAGGTAGGCCCAGGTCATGTCGAAAAAATCCTGCTCGGTCAGCAAGACCTGCATGCCCTGATAGTAGACATCGAGAAAGGACTGCAGATCCTTGAAATCGTAGGCGGCCTTCAGCGCCCTTTCATCCGCATAATCGAGGGTGATACCATTGCGCCCGGCGAGGGCAAAGACCATCTCCGGCTCCAGGGTTCCTTCTATGTGCAGATGCAGCTCAACCTTGGGTAATCCATTGATAAACGTGGACATGGCATTCCTCCCTTGCTCCCGGATACCTTAAAGATAACAAAAATCCGGCCGCCGTCATTGCGAAAATATAACCGGTTGGTCAAAAAGTGATGTGCCTGCCCGCCAGGCTCCAGTTACGGACTTTATGTTGATGATACGTTTGTTCAAGCGTTGTTTACTCTGGCTCGCCGCCCTGCTGGTACTGGCGCCGCTGCTGCTCACCCTGGCCTACCGCCATGTGCCGGTGCCGGTGACCCCGCTGATGGTGATCCGGCTCTTCGAAGGCGAAGGCCTGGCTAAAGACTGGCAACCGTCGGCACGTATTTCCAATCACCTGAAGATGGCGGTCATCGCCTCCGAGGACAACCTGTTCTGCCGCCACCGGGGCTTCGACTGGAAAGCCTTCGGCGACGTGCTCAACGAGTTCCGCAGCGAAGGCCGGCTGCGCGGCGGCAGCACCATCACCATGCAGACCGCCAAGAACCTGTATCTGTGGCCGGGACGAAGCTACAGCCGCAAGGTGCTGGAGGCGCTCTACACCCCCATGCTGGAACTTATGCTGCCCAAGGAACGCATCCTGACCCTGTATTTGAATATCGCCGAATTCGGACCCGGCATCTACGGCGCCGAGGCGGCGGCACAGGCCTATTTCAATACCCCCGCCGCCAACCTGAGTCGCCAGCAGGCGGCACAGCTGGCCGCCGTACTGCCCAATCCCAGGGTCTACCACGCCGGCCGCCCCTCGGCTTATATCCAGCGCCGGGCCGCCACCATCCAGACCCGTATCAACCAGTTGGGGCCCCTGCTCGCTTGTATCAGAGCGTCATAAAACCCTTACCCTTTGTCATCAATTTGTCATAAGCTGCCATGACAGTGGGAACAACGCCGGAACCGACTGGCGATAAGGAGAGCGAATGAATAAAAAGAACCTGATCTGTGATATCGACGGCGTCATCCTGCACAACAATGATCTGATCCCGGGCGCCGATGCCTTTATCAGGCGCGTACTGGAGCAGGAGATGAACCTGCTGTTTCTTACCAATTACCCGGCGCAAACCCCCAAAGACTTGCAAAATCGTTTCTATTCCGCCGGCATCATGGTGCCGGAGAGCTGTTTCTACACCTCGGCCATGGCCACCGCCGACTTTCTCAAGCGCCAGAGCGGTGAAAAGGCCTTCGTCATCGGCGAAGGGGCCCTGATCCACGAGCTGTACAAGGCCGGCTTCACCATCACCGACATCGATCCCGACTTCGTGGTGGTGGGCGAAACCCGCAACTACAACTGGAGCATGATCCAGATGGCGGCCAAATTCGTGGCCGGCGGTGCCCGCTTTATCGCCACCAACCCGGATACCCACGGCCCGCACATGCACCCGGCCTGTGGCGCCCTGTGTGCCCCCATCGAGCGGATGACCGGCAAGAAGCCCTTTTACGTGGGCAAGCCCAGCGCCTGGATAGTGCGCGCCGCCCTCAACCACATGGACGCCCATTCCGAGAACACCCTGATCGTGGGCGACAACCTGCGCACCGACATTCTCGCCGGCTTCCAGGCCGGGCTGGAAACGGTGCTGGTGCTCACCGGCGTCAGCCAGATCGCGGATATTGACAAGATGCCCTTCCGTCCCCAGCATGTCTACCCTTCCGTCGCCGAGATCGACCTGTTCTAAATACCAATAAGACAACTTCATGGATCCCATTTTTATCGCTATCGCCTTTGGCTGCGGCCTGGCCGTTTATCTGATCAACCTGCCGCCGCTGATCGGCTTTCTGGCGGCGGGCTTCGTGCTCAACGCCCTGGGCTATGAGGCCAACGCTACCCTGGATACCCTCGCCAACCTGGGGGTAACCCTGCTGCTGTTCAGCATCGGGCTCAAGCTGGACATCAAGACCCTGCTGAAGAAGGAAGTCTGGGGCACGGCCAGCGGCCATATCCTGCTTTCCACCCTGCTGTTCACCGGGGTGCTGCTGCTGGTGAAGTGGATAGGCTTCAGCCTGGCCATGGAGCTGGAATGGCGCCAGGCAGTATTGATGGGCTTTGCCCTGAGCTTCTCCAGCACGGTGTTCGCGGTCAAGGTGCTGGAAGAGCGCAGCGACATGAACACCTTCTACGGCCGCATCGCCATCGGGGTGCTGGTGATGCAGGATCTGTTCGCGGTGGCATTTCTCACCGCCTCCAGCGGCAAGATCCCCAGCCCCTGGGCACTCAGCCTGCTGGTGATACTGCCGCTGCTGCGGCCACTGTTTTATCGTATTCTGGAGCGGGCCGGCCACGGCGAGCTGCAAACCCTGTTCGCGGTGTTCCTGGCGCTGGTGGTGGGCGTGGGCGGCTTCGAGCTGGTCGGGCTCAAGGGAGACTTGGGCGCGCTGATCATCGGCATGATGCTGGCCCCCCACTACAGCGCCTCGGCCCTGGCCAAGTCCTTCTTCAACATGAAAGAGCTGTTTCTGGTCGCCTTCTTCCTCAGCATCGGCCTGAACGGTATGCCCACCACCGACGCCTTGTGGATTGCGGCCATCCTGCTGCTGGTGCTGCCGGCGAAAAGCCTGCTCTATTACCTGCTGTACGCCCGTTGCGGCCTGCGCATGCGTACCTCGCTACTGGCTACCTTCAGCCTGAGCAATTATTCCGAATTCGGGCTGATCGTGGCGGCGCTGGCTGCCAAACAGGGGCTGCTCAGCAACGACTGGGTCATCGTCGCCTCCATTGCCCTCGCCATTTCCTTCGTGGTGGCCGCTCCCCTCAACAGCCATAACGAAAACATCTATCGCCGGCTGCTCACTCGCTTCCGGCCCCAGGAAAAGCGGCGCCTGCATCCGGACGATATGCCCATCCAACTGGGCGATGCCCGGGTGTTGATCGTCGGCATGGGCCGCATCGGCCAGGGTGCCTATATGGAGCTGGAACGTCACTACCGGGGCCAGTTGCTCGGCATCGACAGCGACGAAAAAAAGGTGGCGCTGCTACAGGAGCTGAACATCAACGCCATCAAGGGGGATGCTTCCGACTCGGACTTCTGGGACAAGACCAATATCAACGGCCAGCTGGATTATATCTTCCTCGCCATGCCCAACCACGCCGGTAACCTCTATGCCCTGGAGCAAATTCACCAGGCCGATTTCAAGGGCCGGGTGGCCGCCATCATCCGTTACCCGGAAGAAGGCGCCCAGCTGCGCGACATGGGCGCCGACGATATCTTCAACATCTACGAAGAAGCAGGCAGCGGCTTTGCCCGCCATGTGATAGAGCAGGCCGGGTGAATGTACCGGGATTAGGGATTCCGTACCGAACCCCTTGACGACAAACAGGGCCAAGCCCATCCTGCCGGTCCCCGGTCCCTGCGGTTTAGTGCCCGCCTTCGTCCTTGTCGTAAGGGTAATGGATATGGCCAAAGCGGATCACCAGTATCGCCACGGCCAGCACCAGGGCGGCGCCCGCCACCGTGATCAGCCGCCAGCTGTCCATGCCCTTCATGTCCAGGATGAGATACCGGGCCAAGGCGACGATGGCGATATAGAGTGGAATGCGAATGGGCAACTTGCCGGAACGCAGGTAGATGGCCACCATGGCCAGCACTTCCAGGTAGATAAACATCAGCAACAGATCGGCCAGGGTCACGGTTCTGGCCTGCCACATGGTGTTGACTTCGATCCCTACCGCCACCACGGTAGAAATGGCGACGATAATCAGGCCAATATGCTGAAGCACATCCAGTACCTTGCTGCCCAGCATCCGTTTATTATTCATAGATCCCCTCTCGGTGTGTCATCATCCAAAGCTGTCGTCTCTTAATGCAAGCAAAATCAATGCCATTATATCTGCCAGCAACCGATCGCAGTCCGAGTGACAGACTCCCCGCAAGGCGGGATTCGGTCTTGTCCCCGGATGGCCGGCCACCTATAATAGCCGCTGCCTAACGAACAGAGCTTATAAAAAATTAAACTTTTATGAAATTTTTGAATAAAGCGATTACGCCACCCTAGCCTTCAGGCCCTACTTTTACCGCGCCCCGCGGTGTCTCTGCTCGCCCCATGCGAGCGCTTTGCCTTACCCGAAAATTTGAATCCCGTACCGCTGCGCCCGCTCCTGGTGCCGGCCTGGTATGGACTGCGTTTACCCACAACCTTGGAACAACAACAATGTTACCCAGCATCAAGCAAACCTGGTTCTTTAACGTGCGAGGAGACGTGCTCGCCGGCCTGGTCGTTGCCCTGGCCCTGATCCCCGAGGCCATCGCCTTCTCCATTATCGCCGGGGTCGACCCCAAGGTCGGCCTCTACGCCTCCTTCAGCATGGCGGTCGTGATCGCTTTCGCCGGCGGCCGCCCGGGCATGATCTCCGCCGCCACCGGCGCCATGGCGCTGCTGATGGTCACCCTGGTGCGCGACCACGGCCTGGAATACCTGCTGGCCGCCACCCTGCTGTGCGGCGTGCTGCAGATCATCGCCGGCTACCTGAAGCTGGGCGAGCTGATGCGCTTCGTGTCCCGCTCCGTGGTCACCGGCTTCGTCAACGCCCTGGCCATCCTGATCTTCCTGGCCCAGTTGCCGGAGCTGACCGACGTCACCTGGCACGTCTACGCCATGACCGCCGCCGGCCTCGGCATCATCTATCTGCTGCCGCTGGTGCCGGTGGTGGGCAAGCTGCTGCCTTCCCCCCTGGTATGCATCGTGGTACTGACCATAGTGGCCATCACCTTCGGTATCGATATACGCACCGTGGGCGACATGGGCGAGCTGCCCGATACCCTGCCGGTGTTCCTGTGGCCGGACGTGCCGCTCAACCTCGACACCCTGGCCATCATCTTCCCCTACTCCCTGTCCCTGGCGGTGGTGGGCCTGCTGGAGTCGATGATGACCGCCACCATAGTGGATGACCTGACCGACACCCAGAGCGACAAGAACCGCGAATGCAAGGGCCAGGGCCTGGCCAACCTGGCCACCGGTGTGCTCGGCGGCATGGCCGGCTGTGCCATGATCGGCCAGTCCATCATCAACGTAAAATCCGGCGGCCGCGGCCGGCTGTCCACCCTGGTGGCCGGCGTGGTGTTGCTGATCCTGGTGGTCTTCCTCGGCCCCTGGGTCTCGCAAATTCCCATGGCGGCCCTGGTGGCGGTGATGATCATGGTATCCATCGGTACCTTCAGTTGGGGCTCCATCACCAATCTTAAAACCCACCCTAAGAGTACCAGCCTGGTGATGATCGCCACCGTGGTGGTGGTAGTCTTTACCCACAACCTGGCCTACGGCGTGCTGGTAGGTGTGCTGCTCAGCGCCCTGTTCTTCGCCAACAAGGTGGGGCAGATCCTCTATGTGGGCTCAGAAAAAACCGACGACAACAGCCGCGAGTACAAAGTCGTGGGCCAGGTGTTCTTCAGCTCCGCCGAGCAATTTATCGCCTCTTTCGACTTCAAGGAGGTGATAGGCCATGTGCGTATCGACCTGAGCCGGGCCCATTTCTGGGACATCACCGCCATCAGCGCCCTCGACAAGGTGGTGATCAAGTTCCGCCGGGAAGGCACCGAAGTGGAAATGATCGGCCTGAATGAGGCCAGCGCCACACTTGTGGACCGTTTCGCTGTTCACAACGATCCGAAAGCGGTAGAAAAGCTGATGGGCCACTAAGAGAGGAATGACTATGACCACCAATGTATTGGCATGTATCGACGGCTCCAGCTACGCCACCACCGTGTGTGATTACGCCAGTTGGGCCAGCCTGCGCCTCGAGGCTCCGCTGAGCTTTATCCATGTACTGGATCGGGAAAACCAGCAACCCAAGGGCAACCTGAGCGGCAGCATCGGCCTGGGCAGCCAGGAGCATCTGCTGGAAGAACTGGCGGCACTGGACGAAAAACGCGGAAAACTGGCCAAGGAGCAGGGCCGTATCATGCTCGACGCGGCCCGCGCCCGTGCCATTGAAGCGGGGGTGAGCGAGCCCGCCACCCTGCAGCGCCATGGCGAGCTGGTGGAAACCCTGGTGGAGTTCGAACCCGGCACCCGGCTGCTGGTGCTCGGCCGCCATGGCGAGGAGTCGGCCTCGGTCTATGCCCATCTGGGCAGTCATGTGGAGCAGGTGATCCGCGCCCTGCACCGCCCCATTCTGGTGACCCAGGGCGAGTTCAGTGCACCACAAAAGATCATGCTGGCCTTCGACGGCAGCGCCACCACCCGCAAGGGTGTCGAGATGCTGGCCAAGAGCCCGCTGTTCAACGGGCTCGAGCTGCACGTGGTGCTGGTGGGCGCCGACACCGACGACAACCGGGAGCAGATCAACTGGGCCAGGGACACCCTGTCCCGGTCCGGTATCGACGCGCACGCCGCCATCGTCGCCGGCGAGGTCGACAAGGCCCTGCCCCAGTATCAGCAGGACAACGGTATCGACCTGATGGTGATGGGCGCCTACGGCCACTCCCGTATCCGCCAGTTGCTGGTGGGCAGCACCACCACCGCCATGATCCGCTCGGCCCGGGTGCCGCTGCTGGTACTGCGCTGAGAACACCATGGCCGGGCTCCGGCCCGGTCATGCTCCGCTCACAAGGATAGCTTGCTGTAATAAGCCACGTTTCCGGAGCGGTTCCGTCCCTGGACCGTCCGGTTTTTAGCCCTGGCGCTTTTCGGCGCAATCAATGCAAAGGGTGGTGGCGGGATCGATGTCCAGCCGTCGGGCATCGATATCCTCGCCGCAGCCCAGGCAATAGCCGTAGTCTCCGTTTTCCATTCTTCTCAAGGCCGCCCCGATGCGCAGCAACTGCTCTTTGCGCCGCCCGGCCAGCCCCTGCTGCATCTGCTGGGCCTGGATGGCGTCCATGCGCGACAAACGCCCCACACTGCTCTGATCCAGCTGCACCGGCTCGGTACTTTCCCGGGACGATGCTACCTCGCCCAGCAGGCTCTCCCGCTGGGCGAGCAATCGCTGCTTCAGGTCTCCATGTTGTTGTTCGGTCGGCATCTTTTCCTCCTCAGGCCAGTATTCAGCGGCACAGCACCGTCGTCTCAGTCGGCCAGGGCCAGGCTGGGTGACGGCGCCAGCCGCTCACGGACCAGCAGTTCCAGGATCAGGGTTTCCCGCGCGATGGACAGGCCCATGGACGCCTCCCTCGCCGCCATCACCCCATGGTTGTGGGCGATGGCATCGTGAATATTCATCCATCTTACCTCCATACCGTTGGCGATTTCATAATCTTCCATCCTGACCGCGCCCAGAGACTCGGCCACGCTGCACTCGTAAAAGTAGGAGCGCATAAACATCAGGTCGTGCTCCGGCTTGTACCAGGGCCGGTACTCGTCCAGGATGCCGAACTCCCGCTCGACCCGGATATCCCGGGCGCCGGTTTCCTCCGCCAGCTCACGATGCAGGCCGGCGAGCACAGCCTCCCCGTCGTCGAGCCCCCCCCCGGGCAGGCTGTAATCGTTATAGCGGCGGGTATAGAGCAACAGGATATCATGGTCTCGCATAATGATACCGCGGGCGGCGCGGCGTTCGAGAATGCGCAGTTCTGGGGTAAACAGCTCACGATTAAGGGTGGCTATCAAACGCATGGTTGTTCCTGTTCAGTAGGGGCCAGAGAGATGGGGTAACGGGCAGAACCAGTAAGCCGGCAAACAGCGCCAGGCCCGCGGCAAGACTGAAGAGCCAGACATCGTTCAGCCCGACATCGATCAGCAATCCAAACCGCCAGGGCACGGCGGCGGTGGAAAACATCAGGGAGGTCATCGAGGGGCGAGTGGCGCCAGTGCATTCGGTCCCGCACACCTCCGACCACAAAGTGCTGATCACCGGCAACCTGTCCACCAAGGCACCCGCAACCATTGAGCTCAACCAATGCATGGCGCCATAGGCAATAAAGCAACTGGCCAGGCGGGATTCCAGCCTATTTGCACCAGGACAAAACCCTGCTGAACAAAGATGCCAGTTACCATAAAGGGACCCGCCAATACCGCCGGCAGCAACACCTCGGGAGAAACTTGCTTGGATACAAACCGGCTTAGCATACCAGAATGGTCTTCTGTTTACAGGGCGCATCCGGCTGACCACTGACGCCACAGGCCCGTCAGCCGCCCGACTGGTAAGATGAGTTGCCGCCTCCTTTCGCTTTCTCTACCATAACGCCCGACTCATTCCGTTAACAGGACTTCAACGTGACTCAGCCATCGACCATCAAGGGATCGCCCCTGCTCGGCGCCGTGAGCGCCCTGGCCTTGTTGTTCCACACCCTCTTTCTCGGCGTTTTCCTCTACGCCTTCATCCTGCTGCGTTTGCTGCTGCCGGCCAGGGGCTCGGCCCGGCTGGCCGAGCCCGCCATCCACTCCATCGCCGGGCTCTGGATAGCCGGTATCCTCTGGTGGATGGACCGGGTCTACCGGATACAATGGGATATCGAAGGCCTCGGCCGCACCGGTAAGGACAGCTGGCTGCTGCTCGGCGCCAACCACCAGAGCTGGGTCGACATCTTCGTGCTCTACCGGCTTTATCACGGCAAGGCGCCGCTGCTGAAGTTCTTTATCAAGCAGGAGCTCGCCTATGTGCCCATCGTCGGCCAGGCCTGGTGGGCGCTCGACTTTCCCTTTATGCGCCGCTATTCCAGGGCCTATCTGGCCCGCCACCCGGAAAAGGCCGGCGAGGATCTGAAGGAAACCCGCAAGGCCTGCGAGAAGTTTTCCCGTACCCCCAGCAGCGTGATGAACTTTCTTGAGGGCACTCGCTTCACGCCCCACAAGCACCGGCGCCAGCAATCCCCCTTCCGCCACCTGCTCAAGCCCAAGGCCGGCGGCCTGGCCTTCGCCATCCAGGCCCTGGGCGACCGGTTCGACGCCCTGACCAACGTCACCATTGTCTACCCGAACGGTGCCCCCTCCTTCTGGGGGATGATGTGCGGCACCCTCAGGCACGTGATAGTCCGGGTGGAGCAAAAGCCCATCCCGGCCCACTTCAGCCGGGGCGACTACCAGGGCGACGAGGCGCTGCGCCGGGAGATCCAGCAATGGGTCACCCTGATCTGGCAGGAGAAAGACCGGCTGATGGACAGTCTGCTCACGCCGGCTCGCCCCTGATCCCGTCCCCCGGCCGAAGGCGCATTACACTGTATCCAAGGGCCCGGCAACCGGGCTCGCTGTCAACCGGGGGGAAAATCATGATCACTCAACTGATGGCCTGTCTCGATGGCTCCCGCCAGGCCGCCGCCGTGTGCGACCTGGCAAGTTGGGCCAGCCTGCGCCTGTCCGCACCGCTGACCCTGCTGCACGTGCTGGATCAAAGCCAGTACATCCACGAGGCCGATTTCAGCGGTTACCTGGGCATGGAGGCCCGACGGGAACTGCTCCAGGAGCTGTCCCGCCTGGACGAACAGCGCAGCCGGCTGGCGGTGGAGCAAGGCAAGCTTATCCTCGCCGCCGCCCGGGAGCGGGTTCTGGCGGCCGGGGTTGTCTGGGTGGACTGCCTGCAACGTCACGGTGCCCTGGTCGACAGCCTGGTCGAGCTGGAGCAGGACGAGCGGCTGCTGGTGCTGGGAGACCACGGTGAACAAAGCAGCGAGTCCCTCGCCCGCCTGGGCAACCAGGTGGAGCAGGTGATCCGCGTCCTGCACCAACCCATACTGGTGGCCCGGCCGGAGTTCAGAGTCCCGCAAAAGGTCATGCTGGCCTACGACGGCAGTGCCGACACCCGCAAGGGGCTCGAGCTGCTGGCCCTGAGCCCCCTGTTCCAGGGACTGGACCTGCACCTGGTGCTGGTGGGGGCGGACAATGGCGAACACCGTGCCCTGCTGGACGACGCCCTTGCCTTGCTGACCAAGGCCGGGGCCGAGGCATACGCTCTGCTCCTCCCCGGCGAGCCGGAGCTGGTACTGCCCCGGTATCAGCGGGACAACGGCATCGACCTGATGGTGATGGGCGCCTACGGCCACTCCCGCCTGCGCCGCTGGCTGCTGGGCAGCACCACTACCGCCATGATCCGCACCGTTCGAGTGCCACTCCTGGTGCTGCGCTGATCCGGCCCCGGACGTCCCGTCCGTCCGACAGCAGGCGGCATTGGTTAATAAAAAATTAAAAACCACAAATAAAACAACTCGATAAAAATGTGACCCAAACTACAAAAGTGGAAAAAACTGTCCTTTAATAAAATAACAGAACTCCAAAAAGCCGACCCTGGGTGCGGACACTGTGTTGCAACCATTGAGCCGGCTCCGCTTGAACGATGGCAAGAGGTAGTCCTTATGGGTGGCGCTGAATATACGGGTGTGACAGACACCGCTTTTCTCTATCAAGATTCCAGTCTGCACCGACTCTGGCAGGAATTACTGGCCGGAGCCGGTATTGAAGTTAACGGTCCCCAGCCTTGGGACATGCAGTTGAAGGCGCCGGGCGTGCCGGAGCGCATCTTCGCCACGGGCAGTCTGGGGCTGGGCGAGAGCTACATGGACGGCGCCTGGGACGCCCAGCAACCCGACGAGCTGATCTACCGGCTGTTGAAAGCGAATTTGCACCGGAAAGTGCAGCCTTCACGCCTGCTGCTCCATGCATTCAAGGCCCGGCTGCTCAATCGCCAGACCAGCAAGCGGGCCTGGCAGGTGGGGGAAGCCCACTACGATCTGGGCAACGATTTCTACGCCGCCATGCTCGACTCGCGCATGACCTACACCTGCGGCTACTGGCAAAACGCCACCACCCTGGAGCAGGCACAAGACGCCAAGCTGGATCTGATCTGCCGCAAGCTCGGGCTCGAACCCGGCATGCGGGTGCTGGACATCGGCTGCGGCTGGGGCAGTTTCATGAGCTACGCCGCCGAACACTACGGGGTGGAATGCGTGGGCGTGACCATCTCCCGGGAGCAGGCTCAGTGGGCCAGGCAACGCTACCCCGAACTGCCGCTGGAATTCCGGTTACAGGATTATAGGGACCTGAACGAGCCATTCGATCGGGTGGTAAGCGTGGGCATGTTCGAGCACGTAGGCCACAAAAACTACCGCACCTACATGGAAGTGGCTCATCGCTGTCTGAAGGATGGCGGCCTCTTCCTGCTGCACACCATCGGCAAGAACGAACGCCGCCTTCACACGGATCCCTGGATAGACAAGTACATCTTTCCCAACGGCGAGCTGCCGTCTATTGGCCAGGTAGGCGATGCGGTGGACAGGTTGTTCGTGGTGGAAGATTTGCACAACTTCGGCGCCGACTACGACAAAACCCTGATGGCCTGGCACGCCAACTTCGAGCAGGCCTGGCCCCGCTTCCGGGAACCATTGGGCGAGCGCTTCTATCGCATGTGGCGCTATTACCTGCTGGCCTGCGCCGGCGCCTTCCGTGCCCGGGATATCCAGCTGTGGCAGTGGGTACTGGCCAAGGGCGGCGTGGAGCAGGGCTATCGGCGGGTGAGCTAGACAAGGGGCAGCGGAGGTTGTTGCGCTGCCGTTTCCGCGCCGCACGGCTTTAACTATACCAGCCGGGTACCATAAGCGCTGTCCCCCGCGAAGGCGGGGGAGCTACAGGCTATTTGCCGGTGATGCGGTCTGTTCCTGGATGCCCGCCTTCGCGGGCATGACCATCAGCCGTCACTCATCCGGCCGATTTACACCACCCCTTGCTCGCGCAGGTACTCCTCGTAGCTGCCGCTGAAGTCGCGGACGCCGTTTTCACTCAGCTCGAGGATACGGGTGGCCAGGGACGACACGAACTCCCGGTCGTGGGACACGAAGATCAGGGTGCCCTGATACAGCTCCAGCGCCATATTCAGAGACTCGATGGATTCCATGTCCAGGTGGTTGGTGGGCTCGTCCATCACCAGGATATTGGGCCGCTGCAGCATCAGCTTGCCGAACAGCATGCGGCCCTGCTCGCCTCCGGACAGCACCCCCACCTTCTTCTTGATGTCGTCCTGGCCGAACAGCAGCCGGCCCAGCACACCGCGGATGGTCTGCTCGTCGTCGCCCGTCTGCTGCCACTGGCTCATCCATTCAAACACCGTCAGATCCTTATCGAAGTCGGCGGCGTGATCCTGGGCGTAATAGCCGATGGTGGCGTTTTCGGACCACTTGAACTGGCCCTGATCGGGGCTAAGCTCACCGACCAGGGTCTTGACCAGGGTCGACTTGCCGATGCCGTTGGTGCCGAGGACGGCGATGCGTTCCCCCACTTCCACCAGCATGTTCAGCCCCTTGAACAGGGGGCCGTCGCCATATCCCTTGCTCAGTTGCTCCACCTCCAGCACGTTGCGGTACAGCTTTTTCTCCTGCTCGAAGCGGATAAAGGGGTTCTGCCGGCTGGACGCCTTCACTTCCTCCAGCTTGATTTTTTCGATTTGCTTGGCACGAGAGGTGGCCTGGCGCGCCTTGGAAGCATTGGCGCTGAAACGGGCAACGAAGGATTGCAGATCGGCAATCTGGGCCTTCTTCTTGGCGTTGTCGGACAGCAGCCGCTCCCGGGCCTGGGTGGCAGCCAGCATGTAGTCGTCGTAGTTGCCCGGGTAAACCCTGAGCTCACCGTAGTCCAGATCCGCCATATGGGTGCAGACGCTGTTCAGGAAGTGACGATCGTGGGAGATGATGATCATGGTGCTGTTGCGCTCATTGAGCACGTCTTCGAGCCAGCGGATGGTGTCGATATCCAGGTTGTTGGTCGGCTCGTCGAGCAGCAGGATGTCGGGGTTGGAGAACAGGGCCTGCGCCAGCAGCACCCGCAGTTTCCAGCCCGGTGCCACTTCGCTCATGGGGCCGTTATGCTGTTCCAGCGGAATACCCACCCCCAGCAGCAGTTCGCTGGCGCGCGACTCGGCGGTGTAACCGTCGTACTCCGCCACCTTGCCTTCCAGCTCCGCCGCTCTCATGTAGTCGTCGTCGCTGGCCTCCAGGTTGGCGTAAATGGCGTCGCGCTCATGAATGGCGGCCCACAGCTCGCTGTGTCCCATCATCACCACGTCCAGCACACGCGCCTCTTCGTAGGCGAACTGATCCTGGCGCAGCTTGCCCAGGCGTTCGTTCGCGTCCAGGCTGACGTTACCGGCGGTGGGATCCAGATCGCCGCCCAGTATTTTCATGAAAGTGGACTTGCCGCAACCGTTGGCGCCGATCAGGCCATAGCGGTTGCCGTCGCCGAATTTGACGGAAATATTTTCAAATAACGGCTTGGAGCCGAACTGCATGGTAATGTTGTTGGTGGAAATCAAGGAGCAGACTCACTGTTAGCGGAACAAGATATGGCGATATCGCCACAGGCCGCCAAGGATACCGATGTCGGCGCCAAAGTTCAAAGTATGTGCAGCATTAATGGTTGGCGAGCACCGGCACCGACACCAGGGCCGGAGACGTGCTCAGCACCACGCACCAGAACGGCTTGTGCTGCTGCCCCCAATATTCCGCCGCCTCGCTCATGATATCGAGCAGGGTCAACCAGCCGGGCGGCTCGCGACAGACAAAGCGCTCCACCTGTTGCAGGCACAGCACCATGCCTCGCCCATCGACCAGCGCCGGCTCGGTCAGGGCATCGCTCAGGGCATCCCAGTTCTGCCCGAACCAGGCCGGCAACTCCAGCGCACCGGCCAGTTGCGCGATGCAGGAGGCCTTGGCGTCGACCCCGCTGAAATCGACCAGATAAAAGTCCAGCCCCAGCCGCCGGGCCGACAGCTCCAGCGCTAACTGGGCGTCGGGCGGGATACAGCAACTACGTGCCGGCCCGGCCTTCAGCAGGCGGGTCAATTCGGTTTCATTCATGGTTCACCCTGAGCTCGGTAAAACTGCGGTAATGGTCTTCCGTATAGTAGCAGCGATGCGCTGGGCATGTTGTGACATACGCTGATTTCATGCGCTATCCCGCCATTATTGACCATTCTCAAGCCACTTCAAACTGACAGCGTTGACCGATGCGGTATCCCCTTTTCCCCCTTAAAATACCACCGCCCTGAAACGCAAAAAAAAAGGAGGCCGAAGCCCCCTTTCAACACGGCACCGACTGTTTCCTGACCAGTCAGGAGCGAACGTTGATGTACGGATCAAACCAGAAATATCCCCTGGAGTTGCCGTTCACGTACACCGCGAACTCGAGCCCGTAGTTCAGGAGCCCGGCAGAATTCCCGATGTCGAATGTCACGTAGGGGTTGTGGATGCGTGGCATTGTGGCCTGGCCGTCCTGTCCCGCCATCACCCCTCCATCTTTCCAGTAGGCGGTGAACGGCGCGCTATCGTCGGCCCACAGAGGCTGCGTGGCCGCATAATCGAACCCATACTCCTCGGCGTGCCTCTCCATGAACGAGGGCAGGCTGAGCGGTTTGTCGTCTCCGAGCACATTGATCTGTGTGTCAGGATTGGTCGGCGTCCCCGTCACGAAGGTCTTAACTCCGTCTCCGTCTTTCCAGGTATGCGCGATGAACCGAACCGGTGCAATCACGATGCTTGGGCGCCGGCTCACATCCTCCAGCCAGATCTGGATCTGCTCTTCCTGCGGGACCGGCACCTGATAATCGCCGTCGTGAGAGGTCGAGGCGCCGTTATCCTGGCTGACGAGCATACTGGGATGAGCAACCGCCACAGGAGCATCGAAGCTGCCCCCCTCGGACGGAAGGGAATCAATATCCACGGTAAAAATAATCTGCGTTCTCATTTATCTATCCTTATATGAGTTATGTTTTATCGCGTGCTGAGTGACTGGCCTCATGAGTAGATCCCCACGAGCCCAGAAAAATAAACGTAGATGCTAATAGTTATTAGCGCAAACAACTCTTAGAATCTTGTTCCCTTTTTGTTATCGACGAACCACGCCGTTGATAACCTCCTTTTCCCTGGTTCGGATAAATAGCTGTTCCGAATGGTAGATCAATCAAGACAGCGGCGGTGTACCGCTAAGCAGACCCTTCGCGCCGGGGATGGCGCGGCGGAGCCCCTGGGATGGATTTACGCCGTGTCTGCGTGCGGTACCCGGTCGATGTAGCACCATTAGGATCAGTGCTTTAATGGCGCTTTAACTCAACAAAACTGCGGTAATGGTCTTCCGTATAATAGTAGATCTCGGGCGGGTCACCGCCGGTCACCACCCGCCGGGGGCCACGGTGACTCAGCCCGGGCGTGTCCACCGTATATTCCCGGTAATAACCCCGTTGCCGGGTCGGCAGCAGCCCTTCCCGGTTGTGGAAAATGGTGCCGTCCTGGCGGTAGGGAAAGGGTCCGCCCTGCTCGATCAGCACCAGCGTCTCGGCCAGTTGCGGATTGGATGAGGCCGGGTCGCCCGACCACAGGCCCTGGAGCAGCAGCGCCAGGCCGAGCAGCAGGGCGCCGCCCAGCAGGCGCAGGTTGAAGTGCCGCCGCCCTCGCCTAGCCATTCAGCACCTCGGGGTTGGCGATGTTCACCGGGCGGCCCTCGGCGTAGGCCAGGATATTGTCGAAGGCGGCGCCGAAGTAGAGTTCGTAGCCACCCTGCTCCACATACCCCAGGTGGGGCGAACAGAGCACGTTCGGCAGGGCCAGCAGCTGTTGCAACTGCGCTCCGTCCGGCTCCTGCTCATACACATCCACGGCGGCACAGCCCGGCCGCCCCTGCCCAAGCGCCGCCACCAGGGCGCCGGGGGCGAACAGCTCGGCCCGGCTGGTGTTCACCAGCAGCGCATCCGCCTTCATCAAGGCCAGATCCCCGGCCGAGATCAGATGCCGGGTCGCCTCGTTCAGCCGCAGGTGCAGGCTCAGGACATCGCTGCTCGCAAAAAACGCCGCCTTGTCGGGGGCCGCCATCAGGCCATCGTTCATGGCCTGAGCCCGGGATGCCTCGCTACCCCATACCTGTACCTGCATATCGAAGGCCTGGCCAAAACGGGCGATGCGCCTGCCGATTTTGCCATACCCCCATATCCCCAGGGTTTTGCCGGCCAGGCTCCGGCCCAGCCCCAGGCCGCCATTCTGCTGCCAGAGCCCCGCCTTGAGCGCGCTGCAATAAGGCAGCAACTGCCGGCTGGCCGCCATGATCAGCGCCCAGGTCAACTCCGCCGGTGCCACCGGCGAGCCCACGCCCTCCGCCAGGGCCACGCCGGCCTTGCTGCAGTCTTCCAGACGAATATGGTTGCTTGCCTTGCCGGTCTGGCTGATCAACCGCAGCCGGGGCAGGCGGGCCAGCAGGGTGGCGCTTATCTCGGTACGCTCGCGGATAAGGACCAGGGCATCGAAGGGGATGAGCCGCTCGGCCAGCACCTCGGGGTCGGAACAGCCGTCGGTAAACACCGTTACCCGGTGTGCCGCCAGGCGGTCAAAGCAAGACAGAGTCCTCACCACGTCCTGGTAATCATCCAGTATGGCTATGTTCATGGCGTGTCCTTGTTGTTGGGAATAGACCACGTTTTTTTATATCATGGGGGCCGTTTCAAGGTCACCCCATGGAGAGCATGGTGAACTCAGAGTATATAACCGCCGACCTGGTTGCCGAGGTTGAAGCTATCGCCCGGGATGCCGGCGCCGCCATCATGGCCATCTATCGCCGGGAGTTTTCGGTCGAGGAAAAAGCCGACAAGTCCCCGCTCACCGAGGCGGATGCCGCTGCCCACCGGCTGATTGCCGAACGCCTGGCCGCCCTGCCCCTGCAACTGCCGTTGTTGTCGGAAGAAGACACCGAGCACTTCGGCGGGCCCGACGCCCTGGGCCGTTACTGGCTGGTGGATCCGCTCGACGGCACCAAGGAATTCATCAAGCGTAACGGCGAGTTCACCGTCAATATCGCCCTTATCGAGCAGGGCCGGCCGGCGCTGGGCGTGGTCTACGCCCCGGCCTTGTCCGTGTGCTACACCGCCGCCCGCGGCCTGGGCGCCAGCAAGACCGACGCCGACGGCCATTGCCGCCCCATCCGGGTCGCCGAGCATCAGCCCGGCACTCCCTGGCGGGTGGTGGGCAGCCGTTCCCACGCCGGCGAGGAGATACCGCGCCTGCTGGCCAAGCTGGGTGAGCATGAACTGGTGCCCATGGGCAGCTCGTTAAAGCTGTGTCTGGTAGCGGAAGGTGCCGCCGACGCCTATCCGCGCCTGGGGCCCACCTGTTTGTGGGACACCGCCGCCGCCCACTGCGTGGCCGAACAGGCCGGCGGCCGGGTGGTACAGCTGGACGGCAACCCGCTCAGCTACGCGACGCCACAACAGCTGCTCAACCCCCACTTCCTGGTGTTGGGTAACAGCGAGCGGGACTGGCCCGCCCTGTTCTGATGCACCAAGGCCGGGGAAGCCCGGCCTTGGTTTGCATAAAACCTCGCCTCAGCGAGCCACCAGCACGTCGCAGGGGGGCATGCTCAGAAAACTCATGGCGACGCTGCCGATCAGCAGCCGGCTGATGCCCTGACGACCATGGGTGCCCAACACCAGTAACTGCGGTTTATGTTTTTCTACCGCCTGTGCCAGGCAGACCTGGGTTTCCCCCGCCATGATCTCGGTGGTAATCCGGCTCTGATCGTCGTCGGCCAGGAAATGGGCCATTTCGGTTTTGACTTCCTGTTCAATACGCAGCCTCTGGTGATCCATCAGGGTATCGACATCCAACTGGTCATGGCGGACAAACCCCATGAAAGGCGGGTCGAATACATGCACCAGGCGTACCTGGGCCTGGGGTGCCAGCCACAAGCCGGCCTGCAGGGCATGATGGGAGCTGCGGGAAAAGTCGCTGCCGGCCAGCACCTGCTGATAGGGTTGGGTGGTGTCGGTATTCACCATCAGCAACGGAAGGTCACAGTGACGTAGCAGGCGCTCGGCGGTGGTGCCCAGAAACAGATCCCGCATCGGATCCATATGATGTTTACCGACGATGATCAAATCGGCGTTCAGCTCCGCCGCTTTCTTGACCAGTGCCCGAGCCGGCTTGCCCAACACCACATGCCGTCCGCCGTCCGGCTTCACTGCTCCGGGCAGGGCATCGAAAAAGGCGCCCAGGGCGGTTTCCGCCGCCTGTTTCAGCCGATGCCGAACAGGGATCTCAACCAAAGGCTCATACAGGGTCAGGGCATCGTCCACCACATGAACCAGATGCAGGCTGGCTTTGAGTTGCACGGCCAGTTCGGCCGCCTTTTTTACTACCAGCGCGGACTCCGGCTCCAGATCGATGGCAGCAAGCAGCGTTTTCATCTCGGCTTTCCTTGTACAGAGGGATCGTGTCACGGCGAATCCATGTTCGGCGTACCATGAGCATTCCCGCTTTTTGCCATAAAATCAAATGAAAGCCTCTCTTTAATCAGCCGGTTTCGAGGCCCGGGCCGGCTTTTGATTCTCCTCGCCGGACCTTTGGTTTACACTAGCGTCCCTTCATGCCCCATTTTTCAGGAATTTCAGTGTTAACAGCAGAAATCGCCATGCGCTGGCTCACCGCCGGTTATATCGACCATTACATCTGTGAAAACTGCCACGGCATCCATCTGTCCGAGCTGCAGGGTCTGGATGGCGTGCTGGAAAGTCGGCTGTTTGTTGAACATGAAGACGCCATCATCACCACCGAAGTGGAAATCCGTCCCACTGCCCTGCTGGCACTGGTAGCCGACCTGGGCCGGCTGAACATGAACTACCCCAGCCTCAAGGTGTTTGTCGATATCGTTGACGACAACCTGCCCCGACTGATCGTGGCCGACTATCTGCATACCCAGGCCGGACTGGAACAACACCAGTTCCTGTGGATAGTGCAGCAGACCATGGTAGCCACCCAGCAGTTGGTACAGGAAATCACCGAACTGGGCTTTCTGATGCAGGACGAGCCGCAGAAAATGCCTTCGGCTGTGCATTAAGCCCGCAAATTGCACACGGTTAAGGCAGTTGCACCAAAGCCTGCGAAAAACCCCTTGAACAACGTACGACAAGTCGTTAAATTACGCCCCGTTCCCAAGCGGGGCCGGTGAAGCAAACACCGTTATCAAAAACGCACAACAATTTGGTGAGGTGTCCGAGTGGCTGAAGGAGCACGCCTGGAAAGTGTGTATACGGCAACGTATCGAGGGTTCGAATCCCTCCCTCACCGCCAAATTGAAACCCCGAGCAGCGATGCTCGGGGTTTTTCGTTATGGCTCAGCCGGCACGCCTCCCGAACACCCCCCGGTACAACCCGCGCAGCAAGCCCCGCAGGGTCCAGAGGACGCCCAGGCACCACAACAGAAAAGATCCCAACCACAGCAGCAGGGAGGCCATCAGCAGCGACAGCCGGTAAAGCCCCTTGCCCGCGTCCGGCAGCAACCGCAGCACCCCGCGATAGGCACTACGATATCCCGACGACAATCGCTCCAGCCGCGCCAGTTCCCGCACCGAGTCGGCCCGCCCCAGGGAGTCCATGACCCCCCGGGTGCCGCTGTGGCCGGCGATGTTACGCACCGCCCGTCCGGTGGACGCCAGTTGTTCGGTCGCCTCGCTACGGACGATGCGCCCGGCGGCCACGGCCAGTTCGTCCAGTTCCGCCCGGCTCAGCTGCTTCAGCTCCAGGCGGCCCAGGCGCTCGCCCAGCTCCCGCGCCGCCCGGCCGTCGATGGCATCCCGGCTCAGACCATAGAGTTGCTCGCCCAGTTGCCGACTCATGCGCCCGCTTTTGCGGGCCACCTTCAGCAACGATACCCCCGCCCGGGCCGGCACCATGGCGCCACCGGTGCCCAGGGTCAGGGCACTGAGCCCGAGGCCGGTGCCGGCCAGGGCCAGTAACAGGGGGTCGTGATCCGGCCAGGCCAGGCCTTCCCGGGTCAGATCCCGCAGATCACCCAGCAGGGTCAAATCGGTGATCACCGCCGCCGCCATCCCCTCGGCGCGGCCGGCCCGACCGGTGCTGAGCCCCTGCCAGATGTCCCCGGCGGAGCGCAGCACCCGGGCCTGCCAGCGATCGGCCTCCCGCAACCGGGCGATCAGGTCGTCATCCAATATCACCCCCTGCTCCTGCGCCAGTTGGTACAGGGAGAGGGCCAACTCCACATCCTCTTCCTGCAGCGCCTGCTCCATTGCCGCCTGGTAACGGGCCGCCGGCAGCCATGACAGGCGGAACTGCACCATCAACAGGGGGTCGCCCTGCAGCCAGAAAATCCGCATCGCATCCCGTGCCTGAGGTAACACGGTGCCGGCACTCAGCACCAGGCTGAACAGCATCGCCACGAACAACAGTTTTTTTACCAGCCCCATCATACCCCGCACCGAGCGCATCATCCTGACCTCTATTATCGTGCCCGCGGCCATGTTCGGAAAGAGGCCGGCGGGCACCAGGGCCCGCGAGAAGTATTATTGTATTTGACGCACAATTTTTCTTTCTGGCGACGGCAGCCGCTATGGGTGTACATAGGCGCTCCTACTGGAGGGTTTACCGCTTGAATACCATGCTGCAGCTTGACCATGCCTTTGATGAGGTGGTGGATGCCATCGCCGAACGGGGTATCGGCATTTTTCCCGCTTTTCTGGACAGTTCCCGGATCGAGGCCCTGCGCCGCGACTTCGCCGCCCTCCCTTCCTGGCAGCTCACGCCTGCGGGCATCGGTCGGGAGCAGGCCCATCACACCAATGAGCGTATCCGCACCGACAAGACCCGCTGGCTGGAGGGTGACAGTCCGGCCCAGCGCGATTACCAGGCGCTGATGGCCGGCCTGCAGCTACAGGTGAACCGCCAGCTGTTCATGGGGCTCAAGGACTATGAATGCCACTATGCGCTCTACCAGGCCGGAGATTTCTACAAGAAGCACCTGGATGCCTTCCGTGGCCGCGGCAACCGCCGCTTGACCACGGTCGTCTACCTGAACGACGCCTGGCAGGCCGACGATGGCGGCGAACTGCTGGTCTACCCCGAAAAAGGCAAGGAAGTGCTGCACCGGGTGCGGCCCGAAGCCGGCACCCTGGTGTGTTTCCTGTCGGAGCAGTTTCCCCATGAGGTGCTTCCGGCCCGCCGGGAGCGGCTGAGCATCGCCGGCTGGTTCCGTGTCGACGATCCCGTGGCGCCAACGGTGCTGCTGTAGGTTCCGCCTGCTCGGCATGGGCCGTTCACGCCTGACGAATCGCCTGCCCCAGCCCTCGAGTACCGCCAGTAATGCCCGAGCTCCCCCTTGCACTCAAAGGAACAGCCTGGCAATGTCCGCCGAGGCACGTTTCCCCACGGTGTCACCATGTTCCGACAGCCAGATGCAGGCCCGGGCCCGGCCCTGATCACGCAGCATCTCCAGGAACGACCGGCTGGTCGTCAGCTTGGATTCCATGGCCAGCCGGCCGACCAGCTCCCCGGTATCGATCAGGTGCATTCTGGTGCGGGAAAGACGCCGCTCCAGCCGGCCCGCCGGCCACAGTGTCCGGCGGGCAAACTGACGTGCCAGCGCCAGGCTGTGCATCTCCCGCAGCAAGGTGCTTTTAAAAGCCAGCTCCTGGGTGCGATGGTGAATTTCCTCATGGGTCAACGGGAGTTGCGCATGTTCGAAGGGACTGAGCAATACCAGCAGGATATCCGCCGAGGACGCCTCGTAGACCAGGGGAAAGATAGCCGGATTGGCGGCAAAGGCACCGTCCCAATATGGCTCGCCATCGATCAATATCGCATGATGCAGGGTCGGCAGGCAGGCGGAGGCAAGCAACATGTCCACCTTCAGCTCGGCCGTCCGAAACAGCCGCAGCCTGCCGGTATTGGCATGAGTGGCGGCAATGAACAGTTTCAGCGGGCAGTGCTCACGCAACCGGTCAAAATCGATTTGCCGACTGACAATATCCCGTAACGGATTGATACCATAAGGATTAAACTGCTGTGGTGAAAACTGCTGTGTCCAGTACAGTATTATCCTGATGGCGGTGGCCAACCGGCCGCTTTCACTGTCGGCGCCCGCATTGAGCATGGGGGCACAGTCGGCGACCTCCTGCCAGAAACGGGCCAGCTCCTTCCGTGCGCCCTCGTTACCGCCCTGCAACAGGCCGTGGGCCAGTACCACGGCGTTCATGGCACCGGCGCTGGTTCCGCTGATCCCTTCAATGACAAAGCGGCCGTCTTCCAGCAGGGCGTCGAGAACCCCCCAGGTAAAGGCACCGTGGGCGCCACCGCCCTGAAGGGCAAGGCTGACGGAACGACGCCGAGTTGAACGAAACAGCATAAAAGCCTCCGAGTTGCGCCAGGCTCCCGCCATTCCACTGCAACAGTGCCTTTGCAACAATAGTTCCTCACTGCCTGCCTCCGGTGAGTCTCCGGCGACAGGGTCTACGCGGGCAGACAGGCCTGCGGCCGACGCCGCCCTCCGGCATACCATACTATCCCCCGAACATCGCTTTGATGACAGCAACGAGACGGAGGGCCGACCATCCGGCGGGGTCGCTGCAGCCCGGATTCCGGGTTGTCCTGCCCAACCCTGATATTTTTAACGAATAAACAATATAAAGACCAATTAATTATTCATTTATCAAATAAAGACACCTTAAATATCGAATCAAAATTTAACGGCCTTTTTTTATAAATTTTCGCTATTTTCGCTTTTCATCCCGGTTTGACTCTGGCAACCTTCGTTCATTCATGTAGATCAGCACGTTAAGGACAAGCCCCCATGTGTTCCATTTTCGGTATTCTCGAGCTCAAATCCGAACCCACCGCCCTGCGCAGCCGCGCCCTGGAATTATCCAAGCTGCTGCGGCACCGCGGCCCCGACTGGTCCGGCGTCTACAGCAGTGACAACGCCATACTGGTGCACGAGCGCCTGGCCATCGTCGGCCTGGACAGCGGCGCCCAGCCGCTGCTGAACCCGGCCAAGACCCACGCCCTGGCGGTCAACGGCGAGATTTACAACCACAAGGAGCTGGAAGCCGGCCTCACCTGTGGTTTCGAGTTCCAGACCAAGTCCGACTGCGAAATCATCCTCGGCCTGTACCAGGAAAAGGGGCCCGAATTCCTCGACGACCTCAACGGTATCTTCGCCTTCGTGCTCTACGATGAAGAGCAGGACGCCTACCTGATCGGTCGCGACCACATGGGTATCATCCCGCTCTACACCGGCTACGATGAAGCCGGCAATTTCTACGTAGCCTCCGAGATGAAGGCACTGACCCCGGTGTGCAAAACCATCAGCGAATTCCCTCCGGGCCACTTGCTGTACAGCAAGGAAGGCCAGCCGCGTCGGTACTACCAGCGTGACTGGGAAAGCTACGACGCGGTCAAGGGCAACGTCTCCAGCGTGACCGAACTGCGCGACGCGCTGATGGCCGCGGTCAAGCGCCAACTGATGTGCGACGTGCCCTACGGCGTGCTGCTGTCCGGCGGACTGGATTCCTCCATCATCTCCGCCGTGGCCAAGCTGTATGCCGACCGCCGGGTGGAAGACGACGGCAACAGCGAAGCCTGGTGGCCGCGCCTGCACTCCTTCGCCGTGGGCCTGGAAGGCGCCCCGGATCTGGTCGCCGCACGCAAGGTGGCGGACCACCTGGGCACCGTGCACCACGAGCTGCATTACACGGTACAGGAAGGCCTCGATGCCCTGCGCGAGGTCATCTACCACCTGGAAACCTACGACGTGACCACGGTGCGCGCCTCCACCCCCATGTATCTGATGGCTCGCCGCATCAAGGCCATGGGCATCAAGATGGTGCTCTCCGGCGAAGGCTCCGACGAACTGTTCGGCGGCTATCTCTACTTCCACAAGGCACCCGACGCCCGGGAGTTCCACGAAGAAACGGTGCGCAAGCTCCAGGCCCTGCACATGTTCGACTGCCTGCGCGCCAACAAGTCCATGGCCGCCTGGGGGGTCGAGGCCCGGGTACCCTTCCTCGACAAGGAGTTCATGGACGTGGCCATGCGCCTGAACCCAGCCGACAAGATGTGCGGCAACGGCAAGATGGAAAAGCACATCCTGCGCGAGGCCTTCAGCGACATGCTGCCCCACGAAGTGGCCTGGCGCCAGAAGGAGCAATTCTCCGACGGCGTGGGCTATTCCTGGATAGACAGCCTCAAGGCGATGGTGGAAGAGCAGGTCACCGATCAGATGATGGCCACGGCGGCGTTCCGCTTCCCGCTGAACACCCCGACCAGCAAGGAGGCCTACTACTACAGGTCCATCTTCGAAGGCCACTTCCCCCAGGACTCCGCCGCCAACTGCGTACCCTGCGGGCCTTCCGTGGCCTGCTCCACCCCCAAGGCACTGGAATGGGACGAGCAGTGGAAGAACATGGCCGACCCTTCCGGCCGCGCGGTCAAGGGCGTGCACACCCAGTCCTACTGATAGCCGAAGCCCCCCGCGTGGGGGCTTTCGACTTGCGCCCCCTGCCGTCGGGCTTACATCGCGCGTGCCTCTCAGAATTCGGTGATCACGGTCACGCCGGTTCCTTCAAATTTATCCATGTTCATCAACGCATCAATCGACTGCTCCAGATTGATTGTTTTGCCAATGAGTTTTTCGGGCGCCAGCTTCCCCGATTGCAACATGGCGTCATAGCGATATGCCTGCATGCCGTGGCTACCCAGTATTTCAAGCTCATGGGCAATCACTTTGCTCATGGGGGCACGGAACGAGGTCACAAAGCGGCACCCCAGTAGATTGGGCCGGCGCGACTTGTTAACCCCCGCAGCCGGGTTTACACTGCCCGCCCGTCCCGCTAAACCCAAAAACCCATGTCTTCCAATCCAGACAGTACAACGGTGCTGCAACAGCAGGGTTTCCTGCCCTTCCTGAGCGCCCGGCTGTCGGCGGTGTTCGCCATGCAGATCCAGGCGGTAGTGGTGGCCTGGCAGGTGTACGACCTGACCCGCCAGCCCCTGGCCCTGGCCTATGTGGGCCTGGCCCAGTTCATTCCCATGCTGTTGCTACTGCTGCCGGCCGGCGATCTGGCCGATCGCCATTCGCGCAAAAAGATACTGTGGCTGAGCTGGGCGGTGCAGGGGCTGTGCAGTGCCCTGCTGCTCGGCCTGTCGCTCAACGAGACTCCGGACGTGCGCCACTATTACGCGGTGCTGGTGCTGTTCGGCTGTGCCCGCGCCTTTACCGGCCCGACCCTGCAGAGCCTGCTGCCGCAAATCGTGCCCCGGGGCCAGTTGGCCCGCGCCATCGCGGTGAACAGCATGATCATGAAAATCGCGGTCATCGGCGGCCCCCTACTCGGGGGCATTCTCTACGCCCTGGGCGGCAGCCTGGCCTACGGGGTCTGCCTCGGCTGTTTCCTGCTGGCGCTGGGGCTGCTGCCGATGGCTCGGGTACGTTTTGCCAGTGGCACCAGGCCGCTGGAAGCCACCGCCTGGCATCGCTTTACCGCCGGCATCGGCTATATCCGCTCCCGGCCCATTATCCTCGGCACCATTTCCCTCGATCTGTTTGCGGTGCTGCTGGGCGGCGTCGTGGCCCTGTTGCCGATTTACGCCCAGGAGGTGCTGATGGTGGGGCCGGAAGGCCTGGGCGCCCTGCGCAGCGCCATCGCCCTCGGCGCCCTGCTGATGGGCCTGGTGCTCAGCACCTGGTCGCTCAGCCGCCACGTGGGTCCGGCGATGTTTGCCGCCGTCATGGTGTTCGGGGTGGCCAACCTGGTGTTCGCCTTCTCTACCTTGTTCTGGCTGTCCTTCGCTGCCCTGCTGGTGGCGGGCGCGGCGGACATGATCAGCGTTTATATCCGCTCCACCCTGATACAACTGGCCACCCCGGACGAGATGCGCGGCCGGGTCAGCGCCGTGAACATGCTGTTTATCGGCTCTTCCAACGAGCTGGGGGAATTCCGCGCCGGCACCAGCGCCGCCTGGTTCGGCACCGTGCCCGCCGCCATCATCGGCGGGGTGGCTACCCTGGCGGTGGCCGGTACCTGGATGTGGGGGTTCAAATCCCTGCTGCGAGTCGACAGGTTTGCCGACGTTGAGCCCTCAGCGGCCCCGGATCACCAGCGCCACGCCGCCCAGAACCACCAGGGATGACAGCAGCAGGCGCCAGCCGAGCGGCTCGGCCAGCAGCAGCACCCCACCGAAGGCCGCCAGCACCGGTACGCTGAGCTGGACGGTGGCGGCGCTGGTGGCCCTGAGTGCCGGCAGCGCCGCGTACCAGAGCGCATAACCCAGGCCTGAAGCCAAAGCCCCCGAGGCCACCGCATAGGCGAGACCGACCGGCTCCCAGCGCGCGGAGGGAAACAGCAGCAGGCTCAGCCCCAGGGCCGGCAACAGCGCCCGCGCGAAGTTGCCGGCGGTGGCCGCCAACGGCTCCCTCTGCCCCCGGCCCCACAATGAATAGAGGCCCCAGGCCAGGCCCGCAGCCAGCATCAGCAGGCCGCTGGCCAAGGGGGGAGCCGCCAGCCCCGGTAACAACAGCCAGACCAGGCCGAGCAGGGCCAACGCCGCTCCCACTTGCTGTCCCCGATGCAGCCGCTCGCCCCGCCACAGGCCAGCTCCCATCATGGTGAGCTGGACGGCACCGAACAGCAACAGTGCCCCGGTGGCTGCGCTCAGTTCAAGGTAAGCGAAGGAAAAACAGGCCGCATAAGCGAACAGGGCCAGGGCCGAGCACCAGTCACCGGCCAGGTGCCCACGCCGGCACCGCTGCAGCAACCACAGCATCAGGGTGCCGGAAAACAGCCGCACCGTGGTAAAGCTGGCCGCATCCATGGCCGTCTCCTTCAGTGCCAGCCGGCACAGCAGGGAGTTGCCGGCAAAAGCCAGCATCGCCAGGGCAATCAGCAGCAGGATACGCAGGGACAAGGGGACTCCTCCGTCATGGGGTGGCCGCGAAGGGCATTAGCTCAGTCGAAATACCATTCCCAGCGGATGGTGACGATGCGATCCCCCACCAGCCGGAAGGTCACGTTCTCTGTGGTTTCGGCGGACTGGTAGCGCAACAGTTGCGGCCCCTGTCGGGCCGGACGCCCCAGCTCGGCCACCAGCCCTTCCCGGCTGGCGCCGATATTCATAAAGGGCGGCAGCTCCGGCTGGGGCGCGGACACCACCAGCAATATCGGCATACCATTGGGGGTGGCCGCCGCCTCGGACAGGTAGGTCTGGGCCATCAACCCGGGGCAACGCAGGGTTTCCACTTCATCAACCAGGCCGGGTAAATGGCTGTTTTCCACCTGCCGGTAGCTGAACCGGGGCTGTTCGCACTCCCGGGCCAGCAACTGCTCGGCGATGCCGCTCAGCCGCCTCATCGTCTGCTCCTGCTGGCTGGCGCAGCCAATCAGGGGCAATAACAACAGCCACCAGATATGAAGTTTCATGCGACACCTCCAGGCTCTCACCAGAGCATAATCCCAGTGCGGCCCCTTTGCATACGGGGGCGCCCAAAGGCTTCTGTCCCCATCGGCGGATATGGTAGTGTGGCCCATTCCAAACCATCCAGGTATAGAGCGGGCGTGAAATATCAAGACCCGTAACGGCGGGTCTGCCGACGTCCTGATCCTTTCCATCGCGAGTGAACCATGCCATGAATCACCTCATTTTCCGTGCCGCCCCGTTGTTGGCCGCCCTGTTCACCATCTCCGCCGGGGCAAGCCAGTTGGTCGTCCTGCCCGATGGCCGGCAGGCCGTGCTCCATGACGATTTCACCTGGGCCTATGTAGCGCCTGCCGACCAGGCCGATTCGCCCCTGCCGCTGCCACCTCCGCAGATGCCGGCAAGGGTTCTGGTCGAACCCGGCGCCGACAAAAACCTGCTACAGCTCGGCAAGGGCGGAATAGAAGTGCTGCTGCAGCCCGCCCGCTACCATCGGGAACGCCTGATTATTCCGGTCCGGCTCGCCAACCAGAGCGGTAAATCAGTCGTCTCGGTGGTGGTACGGCTGAGGCTCACCGATACCGATGGCCGGACGCTGACCGAAGGCGAACATCGACTCTGGGCCGCCGTCAAACGCCTGCCGGACAGCTACCTCCGGCCGGGCAGCAGCCAGGCGGGCAAGGACATCGAGCTGAAGGTGCCCCGGGCCGACCATTATCAGCTGACCGCGGAGATCGGCTCGGTAGAATATTGGTAAAACGGGAACGGCGCCGGGGCAAACCCAGCCTGCTCAGACAAGGCTCTGAATTTTAGCTATTTTCTGCTAGGCTCGTGGTCTAGGTTTATTACTCTAGCCAAGAAAAAGGAGGCCCGTACATGTCCCGCACTTATTTACTGACCGCCTTGCTGTTGCTGCCGCTGGCGGCCCCTCCGGCCCTGGCCCGGCAGGGTTGGAGCGGTAGCATTGGCGCCGGTGCCGTGGTGGCTCCCGACTACCTGGGCAGCAACGACTACAAGACGCGGGCGGTTCCCGATGTCAACCTGACTTACGGCGATCTCTTCTACATCAGCTGGCGCGATGGCCTGGGCTGGAACCTGTTCCAATACCGGGGCTTTAGCCTGTCACCCTTTATCGGCTACCACCCCGGCCGCGACAACACCGGAGACCTGAGCCACTTCGACAAGGTCAAGGGCGGCGCCACCGCCGGGCTGCGGCTCGGCTACCGGCAGGGACCCTGGCGGTACCAGCTCGAGGGACATACCGCCGCCACCGGCGACGTGGACGGCTACCAACTGAGCCTCACCGCCAACTGGCGCGAACAGCTCGCGCCCGACTGGTCGGTGCGCATCAGTCCCAGCCTTACCTACAGCAGCAGCGAGTGGACCCGAGACATGTTCGGGGTCTCGGTGCAGGATGCCGCCCGCTCCGGCCTGGCCGCCTATCGTCCCGACGACGGCTACTGGCGCCTGGGACTGAGCGGCAGCCTGAGCTACCGCTTCGCCGCCGACTGGTCGGTCACCGGCGTCGCCGGTCTGACCCGGCTCACCGGCGATGCCAAGGACAGCCCCATCGTTTCCCAGGTCGGTGACGCCACCCAGGTCATCACCGGGCTGCTGGTCAACTATCACTTCTGAGCCGGAACCGTATGCTCAGAGCGCCACCGCCGCGCCGCTGACCCGGATGCCGCCCGCGACCGGTACCTCCACCCGCAGTTCACTGGGCCGGCCCATGGCCTCGCCCTGGCGGATCAACAGTTCGCCCGGCACCGGCATCAGTCCGGCCGTCCGCAGGTAACCGCCCAGGGCCGCCGCCGCCGCCCCGGTGGCCGCATCTTCCACCACTCCGCCCACCGGAAAGGGGTTACGGGCCTGGAATACCCGCTCGTCCTCCCGGTACACCAGTTGCAGGGTGGCAAGGCCGGCGTCCTCCATCAGCATCTTCAGCCGTTCGAAGTCGTAGTCCAGCCGTTTCAGCCGCGCGGCCGAGCCCGCCGCCAGCACCAGGTGCCAGGCTCCGGCGTAGGCCAGCATCGGCGGCAACGCCGGATCCAGTTCCTCGCCCCGCCAGCCCAGAGCCTCGAGCACAGCAGCCAGCCAGTCGGGCGGCACGGTTTTCTGCTCGGGCTCGACCGAGGTCAGCGCCGCCAGCCAGAGGGTTCCGTGCCGGAAGACCTCAACCGGCACCTCGCCCACCGCCGTCTGCAGCCGGTAGCGGCCGGCTCCCGCCGTCTGGCCCAGCACTACACCGGCGGCGATGGTGGCGTGCCCGCAAAAGCTGATCTCCCGAGCCGGGCTGTAATAGCGGATATGGCGCTCAGTCCCGTCGAGCGGTGCCACGAAGGCGGTTTCCGAATAGCCGACTTCGGCGGCGATGCGCTGCATGGTGGCGGTGTCGGGCAGGGCCTCGCCCAGCCAGACCCCGGCGGGATTGCCGCCGTCCGTGCTGGTGCTGAAAGCCGTCAGGCGATAAAGATGCTCGTTCATCGATAACTCTCCAGTGGGGGTGACAGGCGCATTCTGACATTAGACAAACTTAAGACAACCGCTATATTCTAACCCTAAGACTTAGCTGAATTTACCCTGAACCATGCCCGCATCTCCCCCCCTCAACGCCCTGCGCGCCTTCGAGGCCGCAGCCCGGCTCAGCAGCTTCAGTGCGGCGGCGGGCGAGCTCCACCTGACCGCCGCCGCCATCAGCCACCGCATCAAGGAGCTGGAGCGGGCCCTGGGCGTGCCGCTGTTCGTCCGCCGGGCCCGGGGCGTCAGCCTGACCGAGGCCGGACGCCACTACCAGGCCAGGATCGCCGACGCCTTCCGTATCATCACCTCCGCCACCACCGAGCTGAACCAGCCCCCGTTGGCGGGCCCCCTGGTGCTTTCCCTGCCCCACGGCTTCTGCCGGCACTGGCTGCTGCCGCGTCTGACCGGGCTGCTCGAACGTCACCCCGGGCTGAGACTGACCCTGAAGGCCGAAGACCGGCTGACAGACCTGCGCTCCGGCCAGGTGGATCTGGCCATCCGCTTCGGCGCCGGTGGCTACCTGGGGCTGCATACCGAACTGCTGCTGAAAGACGCCATTACCGTGCTGGCCGCCTCCCGCCTGCTCGACGGCCACCCCCACCGCAGCACCGGCGACTGGCTGGCCGCAACGCCGCTGCTGGACGACATCGGCATTCGGCCCACCGAGCCCTGGAGCGGCTGGTCCCCCTGGTTGCGGGAAGCCGGGGTCGAGGCAACCGGCCTTATCGGCGTGACCGACGCCGGCCTCGCCCTCGACGCCTGTCGCCAGCGGCTCGGGCTCTGCCTCGGCCGCTGGTCCCTGGCCCAGCCGCTACTGCAGGCGGGTGAACTGCGTCCCCTGCTGCCCTGGCGCGGCACCGACTTCGCCTATTACCTGCTGAGCCGCCCCGGCGAGGAGGACAACCCCCGTATCCGGGCCCTGCGGCTCTGGTTGCGGGAGCAGGCCGCGCTGTTCGCCCGGGAGCCACGGCCCTCGCCCTAGTCCGGTGGAGCCTTGCCCCGGCCTGGCCTACGCTTAAGCCTATATGACACCGGCTCCGGGCTCCGCCCGTCCGACTGCTAGCGTTGCGAGGCACCCATGCTCGACTTGCCCGTTCGTCTGCTGCTGATCGAAGACAACCCGCTCCATCGCCGGCTGATCCAGCAGTTGCTCGGCGCCGATGCCCAGCTGCAATGCGAGGTGGAGGCGGTGGAGCGGCTGGCCGACGGTCTCGCCCGCCTGGCCCGGAACGATGTGGACCTGGTGCTGCTCGACCTGGTCCTGCCCGACAGCCAGGAGCTCGAAACCCTGCTGCGGGTACGCCTCGCCGCGCCCCAGGTGCCGGTGGTGATCCTTACCAGCCTGGACGACGTCAAGCTGGCGGCGCGGGCGGTGGAGTCCGGCGCCTACGACTACCTGGTCAAGTCCAACCTCAAGAGCACCGCCCTCAGCCGTTCCATCCGCTACACCCTGTCCCGGGCGCGGGCCCGGGGCGGCGAGTGGGACTCGCCCATGTTCCGCCTGGCCCAGCAACAGTTCCTCAAGGCCGCCCAGTACATGGATCTGGACGACAATATCCGCCAGCGGCTGCTGTTTCCCCAGCGCACCCAGGTGGTGTCCTTTCCCTTCTTCCGGGACGATCGCAGCCAGGTCGAGACGGTGTTCGGCTACCGGGTGCAGCATGTGCTGTCCATGGGGCCCACCAAGGGCGGTATCCGCTACCACCAGGACGTGGATCTGGGCGAGGTGGCGGCCCTGGCCATGTGGATGACCTGGAAATGCGCCCTGATGAAGCTGCCCTTCGGCGGCGCCAAGGGCGGGGTACGGGTCGACCCCACCAGCCTCAGCAAACGTGAGCTGCAGCGCCTGACCCGGCGCTATACCGCCGAGATCATCGATATCATCGGCCCCGACAAGGACATCCCCGCCCCGGACATGGGTACCGATGAGCAGGTGATGGCCTGGCTGATGGACACCTACAGCCAGCAGGTGGGCCATGCGGTGCCGGCGGTGGTGACCGGCAAGCCGGTGGTGCTGGGCGGCTCCCTGGGCCGCAAGGAAGCCACCGGCCGCGGCCTGGTCTACCTGATCAAGGCCTCGGCCGAGCACCTGGAGCTGGATCTGTCCCAGGCCAGCGCCGTGGTGCAGGGCTTCGGTAACGTGGGCAGCTACACCGCCCGCTTCCTGGCCGAGGCCGGGGTCAGGCTGATCGGGGTCAGCGACGTCTCCACCGGCCTGTTCAATCCCAATGGCCTGTCGGTGGACGCCCTGCTCGCCCATGTGGCCGAACACCGGGTGCTGGCCGGCTTCCCGGATGCCGAGGCCGTCAGCAACCAGGAACTGCTCGAGCTCGACTGCGACGTGCTGGCGCTGGCAGCGCTGCAGAACCAGGTGACGGCGGAAAACGCCGGCAGACTCAAGTGCCGGTTACTGGCGGAAGGGGCCAACGGCCCCACCATGCTGGAGGCCGACGACATCCTGTTCGAGCGGGGTATCTTCGTGCTGCCCGACATCCTCGGCAACGCCGGCGGTGTGACCGTGTCCTACTTCGAATGGGTGCAGGGCATGCAGAACCTGACCTGGACCCTGGAGGAGATCAACGCCCGGCTGCAAGCCATACTGCTGGACGCCTTCCACCGCACCCTCAAACGGGCCGGTGACAACCACATCGACATGCGCACCGCGGCCCTGATCGAGGGCGTCTCCCGGGTGACCGAGGCCAAGCTGCTGCGCGGCGTCTTCCCCTGAGACCTGGAGGCGACACCATGGCCCACCGCCGCACCGAAAGCCGCCTGCTGCGCCTCAACCAGTTGATCACCCGGGCCGCCAACGAGGCCCGTAGCGTGGACGAAGCAATGCAGACCGCCCTAGACCTGGTCTGCGCCCATACCGGCTGGCCCCTGGGGCACGCCTGGTACCCGTCCGAGAACGAGGACGGCCTGGTGTCGACCCGGCTCTGGCACCTGGGCGACGGCGAGCGCTTCCGCCTGTTCAAGGAGATTACCGAGGCCAGCCGCTATGGCTCCAGCATGGGCCTGCCGGAGCGGGTGTTGAAACGCGGCGAGCCCGCCTGGATCCCGGACGTGACCCAGGACCCGGGCTTTCAGCGCACCCATCAGAGGCAGGATACCGGGGTTCGCGCCGGCGCCGCCTTCCCGGTGCTGTCCGGCAGCCGGGTGGTGGCGGTGCTGGAATTCTTCTCCGACCGGGTGCAGGAGCCGGATCCACCGCTGCTCGAGCTGATGGCCCAGATCGGCACCCAACTGGGCCGGGTGATGGAACGGGAGCACGCCGCCCGCGAACTGCAGGAAAGCCAGCGCCGGCTGGCTACCCTGATGGCCAACCTGCCCGGTATCGCCTACCGGGGTCTGAATGACCCTCAGTGGACCATGACCTTCCTGAGCCAGGGTTGCCGGGCCCTGACCGGCTATGCGCCGGAAGAGCTCACCGCCGGCCGGCCCTATTATGCCGAACTGGTTCACCCCGACGACCGCGACACCCT